>NZ_JAESMM010000010.1:0-326827 GCF_017893165.1 Staphylococcus sp. GDX8P54P | reverse complement strand
GGGCCCCAACAAAGAGAATTTCACTAAGAAATTCTACAAGCAAAGCAAGTTGGGAGTCGGGGCCCCAGCAAAGAGAATTTCATCAAGAAATTCTACAAGCAAAGCAAGCTGGGAGTGGACGACGAATTTAAAAGAATTCTGTCTCGCTCCCCTAATCATCATTAATCTCGTTCTAATCAATCATTTGATTTAACGTGTCTGGTTCGGGATGAACGTACACGGAAGAAATGCCTTTACTATGTAAGTGATTTTCTACTTTATCACAAATGTCATGTGCCTGTTGCAGTGATAAATGTGCATCAACAACAATTGTTACATCTAAAAAGATGCTACTGCCATGGTAACGTCCCTTAAGATTATTCACGTCTTTAACGTCTTCTACTTCTAAAACAACGTTACGGTATTCTTCAAGATCTTGCTCATTGAAACCATCACTCAGTGCAAATATGGACTCCTTAAAAATACTAAAACCTGTATAAATAATTAAAAGTCCTAAAACCGTCGCTAATATGACATCGACGATAGATAATCCGAATTGGGTAAATACTAGACCAATCGCAGTCCCTATACTAACAAGACCATCTGACAAATTATCTTTTGCCGCGGAATTTAATGAGCTACTCTTGGTCTTCTGAGCCAGTCTATGATTGATTGCAAAGACACCAATCATAATAAGTCCACTGATTAAACTCACAAAAATTGTAATGACATTTGGTGTATGATGTTCATTCGTAAATATTCGAGGTACATTTTCAATCACAACTTGAATACCCACAAACATAATAATAAATGATACTAATAGTGTAGAGATATTTTCAGATTTCAAATGACTATAAGGATGATTTTTATCTGCTGGCTTAATTGAAATTTTCAATCCAACAATGACAGCAATAGATACAATAATGTCTGTCATATTATTCAAAGCGTCTGCTCTAACTGCTGCTGAATCAAATACAAAGCCTGTTATATATTTAGAAACAGATAAAATGATATAAACTACTAAACTTAAATAAGCACCTCTTTGCGCTAATTTAAGATTTTCACTTTGAGACATGTTGTCTACCACCTTAAATGCTTTAATATCAATAGTATGTACCATCGAAAGATGATTGACAACGTTTTTTAATTTCTATAATTTTCATATATTTAAGCGAATTAAATTTTTCGTAAAACCTAAATATTAATTAAGTTGACACCCATAATAATCATTCAATTTATGGTCTGTCGTTGTCACTGTTGTAATTGTTAAATATAATAGCTTCTTTTTAATCTTTTAAGATCCATTTTGAAACTATAAACGTAATTGGAATTGTGATAATTAATCCAACAAATGGTGCGATTTCAGACGGAAATTGAAACCACTTAACAAACACATATAGTAAGAGTGTTTGCATTCCCATATTAATGACTTGTGTTAAAGGAAAGCTTAAAAATTTCTTTAAAGTTGGCGTTACTTTATAAACAAAATAACAATTCAAATAGTAAGATATTACGAAACTCACTAAGAAACCAACAATGTGACTGATCATATAATTCACATGACATAATTTTAATAATATAAGATACACAATATAATAATTAAGGGTATTAATACCCCCCACAATTATAAATTTAATAATCTCTAAGTGGGTTTGAGTCAACTTCATCGTGATTCTCCTTTGTCGTCATTCTCTTTAATCTTCAAACGGCAATATTTTAAATGAATATTTCTCTGAAATGTGATGAAACTCTTTGAAGTTAGTTACATCCGCTTCATCTGCTGGTGTCATTTCAAATAAATACGTTTCATACGGCAAATGTGATAATTTAATGTGACGTTGATTATTACTCATTTGTGCGTGCACATCTTCTAGTCTCTGTTCACTACGAAAGTGTATATCAGTGAAAATAAACATATTTACAATTGCAAAAATAATTATACAACTTTTTAGAATATTATAATGTTTCAAAGTCAAAAAGCTTAATTCTGAAATTAAAATAATGAGTATTATCATACTAAATAGATAAGCCAAATAAAACTGTCTAACTGAAACTTCAGTAATTAATACAACTGGTAATACACTTAGTGGAATTGAAATCAGCGACATATTTACCAACAATCGATTGTATGGTGAGTGAACGATGAGCTTGCATGATATGACAATACTCACCATAAACATCAGGCACAATACAATATGAATGACTTCAAACGTGAGTGTTTCAGATAGTTGTTTCACATTGAAAGGTTCATATATAACGAATTTATAGATAGGTAATACACACATGCCTATTTGTAAACTGAATTGTTTCTTTTTAGACCACGTTGAGAATGTGCTACTTCTTAAGAGTAATATTATAATGATAATTACGATTAAAGATAAAATCGTATTATTATTAAAAAACAAATTGTTTGGAATATCTTTGAGAAGCGATGATTCAAATTTGTGAGTCAACCCTAACATATCTAAGTGCCCTCTTAACGCCTCAACACTTGAATAAATATAAATATATTTTTCATTTAATAACATGATCATTGCACCACATAATGACAGCAACCATCCAAGCACCAAACTGTAGTCAAGTTTATGGTATCGTATCGCATAGTAAATGATGCCAACCAATAATATTGTAGTATTATAAAACGTTAGAGGTTCAGCAAACCACTGTCCTAATAAACATATTCCCCAAAAGATAAACGCATCTATTCGGCTATATTCTTCTTCCTTAAGTAATCCTTTCAATATAAAACTTAATAGATATAGTGAAAAACATGACCCAAAAACATACGTATAAAAAAATTCAAAGTTACCATAGCTTTGTGAAAATAAAGAATTGGGTATAATAAATAATAAAACCATAATGACAATTAAAATGTTTGTGTTACCTATTTGATTCAATAACTTTAATAACAGTAACACGATAAAGATTGAAATAAGTGCAAATGACATGGTCCGCATTACTATAGAATGAACACTTGCGAATTCTAATATATTGCTAATGTACCGTCCATTAAAATTTTCAAACGCGTTACTAACGACCTGTATGCCATGGGTACTCCCCCAAAACCAATCCGTACTATGTAAAGGGATAATGAAACCTAAGTATCCGTAAAATAGGATTAATCCAATCATCCAGATGTAAAATTCATGTTGTTTAAGTCTATGCATGTCGAACTCCTTTATGTCAGAAGGTTTGATTTTAAATTACAATCAACCTCTCATAATCGATTATATTATATTCTTATTTTATCAATTATACATTTAAATATTATTTTATACTATACCAACACTAGGAGGTTTACGAAGATGAATCTTAAAAAAATAGTCATTGCTACTGATTCATTTAAAGAGAGTATGTCAGCTAAAGAAGCTGGTTTAGCCATTCAAGATGGTTTTAAAGCGGTATTTGATGATGCGATTCACTATGACATTATCCCAATGGCTGATGGTGGTGAAGGCACAACAGATGCATTAAAAGAAGCGCTTAATGCTAAAACCTATACGATTCCTGTACACGATCCATTACATAGAAGTATTGAAGCGTCATATGCCCGCTCGGATGATGATCAAATTGCCATTATTGAAATGGCTGCATCATCAGGATTAGATTTATTATCAAAAGACGAACGTAACCCACTCATTACATCAACTTATGGTGTAGGCGAAATGATATTAGATGCACTAAATCACGATGTTAGCAAAATTATTTTAGGCATTGGTGGAAGTGCTACTAATGATGGTGGTAGCGGTATGTTATGTGCATTAGGTGCGCAATTTCTAGATGCGCAACATCAACCTTTAAAATTAGGTGGTGGTTATTTATCTGAGCTAGCATATATAGACATATCAAATCTAGATCATAGACTGAAGGACGTTACATTTGAGGTTGCTTGTGACGTAACAAATCCATTACTAGGACCTAATGGCGCAACTGAAGTTTACGGTCCACAAAAAGGTGCTGACGCTAAGATGATACCAAAGTTGGATTCCGCACTAGCGATCTATCATGATATGATAGAACAAGAATTAAATCTAAATGTTAAAGACATTCCAGGTGCTGGTGCCGCCGGAGGGTTGGGTACGGGTATTCTTGCATTCTTCAATGCGTCACTTTCTAAAGGCATTGACATTGTGTTAAAAGAAACAGACTTTTCGAGAAGAGTGAAAGACGCAGACCTTGTTATTACTGGCGAAGGTAAAATGGATGCGCAAACTGTCTTTGGTAAGACACCCATTGGGGTAGCAAAAGCAGCAAAAGTACATCATATTCCAGTGATAGCTATTTGTGGAAGTCTTGGCGAAGGGTATCAGGATGTTTACAATCATGGTATAGATAGCGCATTTAGTTTAATTGAACAACCAGAAGCATTACCATCGTTATTAAGTAATGGTAAGCGCAACATGACACATACTGCTGAAAATATTGCTCGACTACTGAAACAAATTATTTGAAATATGAGGTGACTAGCATGAAACGAACAGATAAATATAAAGATTCTTACAAATATGATGAACAATATCGCAAGCGTAATCGACAAAGTGCCGATGAACGTACACGTCATGAGCGACGTGAAAGCCAAGAAGCATACAATCGTAGCAATGCACGTTATCGTGATGATGATTCTAGATATCAAAATGATGACCAACGCTACCATGATGACTATGACCATCAAGCGCGTTATGAGCGACGTAATGATGACTATGACGACAATGGAAACAGATATTATAATGACCGTGACTTCAGACGTGAGCAACAATTAGAAGAAGAAAATGAAAAAAATAAAAAATCAAAAAAATGGCTTATAGCTATTATTGCAATATTGCTTATTATCGTAGCAATATTTGCGACGAGAGCGCTATTTAACCACAATAGTGGTAATGAACAACAAACGAATACTACTTCAAATGACAACCAAGTATCTAAAGACTATAAAAACGAAGTAGAAAATCAAAGTGATAGCATTAAACAACAAGTCGAAGAAGCCAAAAATGACATTAAAGACAAAGTGGATACAGACTCAAGAATCAAACAAATTCAAGATGATATTAATAGTTTAAAAAATAGTGAACAAACAGGCGAAGATTCTAAATTGACTAAATTTTATCAAGATCAAGTAAATAAATTGAAAGAAGCGAATAACGCGCAACAAAATAATGAAAGTCAAAGTAAAGTAAATGACTTACTTAATGATGTGAATACAAAATTTGATGAAATTAAAGAGAAATTAAATAGTATACTTGGTAACTCAAGTGATACAAATGCACAGTGATAAACCCATAAACAAATCACATACAACATAATACGCTATATCTACATTGCAAATACGTTATCGTAGACGACATTGAGAAGACAGATAAAGCATGTTTTCTAAGATATACGTACCGTTGTAAGGGACGAGATAGAAGATAAATTGAATTCTAACTCGTTCCTTTTTTATTTTGTAAATTACAAATGCACAAAAAACCTATATAATGTAATTTGCAAACTTTTTAAGGAGACACATTATGCAACCATCAACACATACAAAATTACCCCTATTGCTACTTATTGTCTTAGGTGTAATGACTGCATTCGGACCTATGATCATTGATATGTACCTTCCTGCTTTACCTGAAGCACAACATCAATTTAGGTCATCAACATCTGAAATTCAACTCACCTTATCATTTGCAATGATAGGTTTAGCATTAGGTCAATTCTTATTCGGACCATTATCTGATGCATTTGGCCGTAAAAGAATGGGTCTTATCATATTATGCGTTTTCTTCCTAGCTACACTGAGTGGTATCTTTGCATCAAATTTAATGCTATTTTTATGTATTCGATTTGTCCAAGGTTTTACTGCAGGCGGCATTATAGTTATAGCCAAGGCTTTTGCAGGAGACAGATATCAAGGTGATTTATTAGCTAAATTTCTAGCATCACTGATGGTCGTTAATGGTATTGTTACAATCATCATGCCTTTACTAGGCGGTCTATCTTTGACACTTGGTTCATGGAGAATTGTCTTTGTCATTCTGACCGTTATAAGTTTACTTGTGCTTATCGGTGTCGTGACGACGATGCCTACTACACATCAATCAGAACATATATCGTTAAACTTTAAAGAAATCTTTTTAGATTTTGGAAGTTTATTAAAGAAACCACGATTCATCATTCCAATGTTGCTACAAGGATTAACGTATGTGATGTTATTTAGTTTTTCATCCGCTTCACCATTCATAACGCAAAAGCTATACAATATGACACCTCAGCAATTCAGTATAATGGTAGCAATTAATGGTGTAGGCTTAATCATAGTTAGCCAAATTGTGGCACTTTTAGTCGAGTATATTAATCGTTTCAAACTCATGATTTACTTAACGTTAATACAAGTAATAGGTGTCGTGTTAATTGTTATTACATTATCAATGCATGGTCCGTTATGGATTTTACTAATTGCATTTTTCTTAAACGTATGCCCTGTCACATCTATTGGCCCACTAGGTTTTTCTATGGCAATGGAGGAACGTACAGGTGGAAGTGGTAATGCTTCTAGTTTACTAGGACTATTCCAATTCATTCTTGGCGGAATCATCTCTCCAATAGTAGGACTCAAAGGACAATATGATGCAACACCATACATGGTTGTCATTATCGTAACTGCAATTGTATTAATTACACTCCAAGTTATTTACTTTAGAAATCATCGTAACCCAACATAATCATTGAATAGAATCAGGAAGTGAGACAGCATTCTTTATGAATTCGTTGTCCGCTTCCTCTTTTTTTGAAAATAAATTGATTCAAAAATCCGCGCTAATTGTTCACAATTTTTCAATAACTTTCCAACAAATAGGTGACAATACAATTTTTTATAATTGAAAATCATTCTTATTGATTATAATGAAAATAAATAAAGGAGGAATTTCAATGATTAAAAATGAATCTATCGTTGCAGACATTGTTACAGACATGCCATTAAGTGCGGATATATTTAGAAAATATGGTATCGACTTTTGTTGTGGCGGTAACATCACTATAAATGAAGCAGTTAAAAATAAAAAAATAGATGCAGATACATTAATAGAAGAAATTAATGCACTTCCTAAACATGATCAAGGAAACATCAATGTGAAATATCTTGATGCACCTTCACTTATACAATATATACAATCTCGTTATCACGAGACAATGCGTGAAGAATTTAAGAATTTATCTCCTTATGTTACCAAAGTGGCAAAAGTCCATGGGCCAAACCATCCATTTTTAATTCAATTACAAGACTTATATCGTCAATATCGTGATGGTATGCTTGAGCATATGGCTCAAGAAGATGAACACGACTTCCCTGCATTAATTAAACTTTCTCGTGGCGAAGAAGTGGATCATGCTTCAGATATTATCCAAAGCTTGGTTGATGATCACACGCACACAGGACAATTATTAGAAGATATGCGTGAATTAACGAACCAATATCAACCGCCGAGTGAAGCTTGTCAAACTTGGAGATTGGTCTATAACCGTCTTGAGAATTTAGAGCGTGAAACCCATGAACATGTACATCTAGAAAATCATGTACTCTTTAACAAATTCAGTTAAGACAGGAAGTGTTGATTATGGTGACTAAAATAGCTGGCCATACGTTTTTAGCTCAATTAGGTAAAAAGCGTTTACGTCCGGGTGGTGTGCTTGCGACAAATTGGCTTATTAATAAAGGGCATTTTTCAAGTGATAAACGTGTCTTAGAAGTCGCATGTAATATGTGTACAACTTCTATTGAATTAGCACGAACTTATCAATGCCATATTGAAGGCGTCGATTTAAATAAAACCGCATTAGAAAACGGTAAACGAAATGTGGCGAAACACAATTTAGAGTCGCTCATTCATTTAACACAAGCAAATGCAATGAAATTACCCTTTGAAGATCAAAGCTTCGATATTATTCTTAATGAAGCAATGCTCACGATGTTACCTTACCCAATTAAAGAGAAGGTCTTAAAAGAGTATTACCGTGTATTGAAGCCGAATGGTGTTATACTTACACATGATATTGCAATTATCAATAGACAAAATACTGAAACGGTCATTAATGAATTGAGTCAAGCTATTAATATGAAGGTGACACCTTTAACGCCTGAAAGCTGGTACCAACTCTATCAAGAGGCCGGATTCTCAAATATCGAATCGCAAATTGGTCCATTGACGTTAATGACACCAATAGGTATGATGCGTGATGAAGGCCTACTTGGCACCTTAACCATCATTAAAAACGCGTTAAAACCATCTAACCGTAAAATGTTCTTCACTATGTTTAAAACGATGCGAAGACACAAAAAGAATATGAATTATATCGTTCATGCTGTAAAAAAATAAAGCAACACAATCCTACATGGCTTATGTTGCACAAATGACTAGAACTTAGAAGGGGAGTGGGACCGAATTCTTTTAAATTCGTCGTCCACTCCCAGCTTGCTTTGCTTGTAGAATTTCTTGATGAAATTCTCTTTGCTGGGGCCCCGACCCCAACTTGCTTAGCTTGTAGAATTTCTTAGTGAAATTCTCTTTGTTGGGGCCCCGACCGCAAGGATGACTAGAACTGAGAAAAGCTTGATTTAAACGCCTTCTCAGTTCAGTCAGCTACTGCGAATTTGCTAAATAGCATTATTATATTATTTATGTCCCAGCCTCTCTTAGTTCTAGTCTATTCTTTTATAGGCATCCATATTTCCGTAATGTAGTCAGAGCTTTGAGTATTTCCCGGTAAATAATGTTCAAACATAGGTGCTTGAATCGTTTTAAATGCCGCTTGAGGCAATAATTCTGTATAGATTTTTGGCATCACTGCTTTAATTGCTTCAGGAACACGCCCCTTCGCATCAATAACGACATAGTTGTGTGCCATTAACTTGATTGCTTCGAAGTCTGAATCATTGCTATTCAAACCATCATAAGGTACGCCAATAAAATAATCTATACGATTTTCACGTGGTATGATAACGCCTAATATGCCAGTTAAAGTTTGATTACTATATTGAGTTAAAGCTTTGACCACACCTATTTCATTCATTTCTTGCCAAAATGCTGGAATATCCTGTTGCATTGCTTCACCAGTCGTATACGCTCTTAAAACGCCTATAAGTTGAACCTCACCTAAATGTTCAAATCTGTATTGCATTGTCATTGCTATGCCCCCATTTTCTAATTAATAATAAACCATCACACAATCCGTATTGATATACGCCGTGACGACTAAGGTATATAATAAATTTACTTAAACTAAATGATGGATATTAATAGAGACTGTCTTTGAGGAGAATCATGATGAAAAGAACGATACTACCAATTAAACCAATTAGCCAACTATTTCCAATTCCAATGGTAATGGGATGTGAAGGTGTTTCAGCAGCAATGTTACTTCAATATAACAATCATAATATTAAAGCTACTGAAATCATGAATCATTGGCCTAAGCATCCTAATAATCCCTATAAAGGATATGTTGGTCATCATTTACTCGTCAAATTTGGTCATCATCAAACAATCTTTCCTGATGCTTATGTACCTTATTTACAAACGATTGACGATCGAATTGTAGACGGTACAGGTACTGATTTGTCATCACTAGAAGCTGTCATCGATTCTGGCCAACCAGTTATAATGTATCATACTAATTTAGGTCGTAAACCTTTCCGCAAATATTTCAAATTCGATGATCATAAGAAAGAATTAGTGTCCAACATTCATATCACACTATTAATCGGATATGATGATCAATTCTACTATTATATTGATCCTTTATGGAGTCACTTATTTAAACACTTTATCTTTCCTGCCATTGTGCCTAATCGCTTTCAAGTCATCAAAATTGCTAAGCAAAAATTAGAACGTAGCTTTAATGCACCTGGTCGTACATGTATTTATCTTCAAGTGTAATATAGGCCACTATTTAAGTGAGATTGATTCAATGTTAATTGTATCTCAACCTCACTGATTTTTTATGCATCACGCACATCAAATGTGACTAACGACGCATCGAGCTCTTCCATAAGATCAGTTGTTCGCCATTGTCGTTGATACCCTAAACAAGGACAAATATAAGTAATCCCTGCTTCGGACAACGTCTTTCGAAAATGTACGTGCCCCATAATGCTATAACGAATAGGATACGTCTGATAAAACGCATCAACGTCTTTCGTACCTATATATGCATTAAAGAAATCAAAAATACGATGTGGCGTTGGTACAACAAATTGTGGATGCGTCACAATATGCGTCATTAGAATAATCTGTTTATCCTTTACATGTTCTAAGTCATGTTGAATTTGGTTAGCAGCCTGCTTAGATAATGCTCTATCTTCAATATCCCAGTCGATTTTCACTTTATCTTGCCATGTTGCACCGTAATACTTCCCTCTTTGGATGCGTTCCAAATCAAATTTGTCATCCGCATACCGATAATCATACCAAGCCGTATGCCCAACAACTGCCCAATTCTCATTTATAATATACGGTTTTCCAATTAAACATTCTGGCTTATCCACATAGAAATTATAAATTTCTGATGACGTTAACGAGGCTTCAGAAGTCCAATAATCATGGTTCCCTGGCACAAATAAGACTGGAATACCACATTTTGCTTTTAAATCTTGAATAAATTGATAACTCTGCTGAAAATGATTAGACACATCTCCGGCAATTAATAGTAATGCGACATCCCTCTGTTGAACCAGTTGTACAAGTGTTTCAAGATATACCTTTGGCTCTAGTTTAGGATGTCGATCAATATGTAAATCTGAAATTGCACCTATCTTCATTCGTGTCGTCCCTCTTACTTGTTTTGAATTGAAATCATTATGTCATAGTTATTATGAATAATAAATAAATCTGTTTATTAAATTTTCAGAAATTTGTTTATATTTTATTAAATTAAGCGTATAATAAAAATACCTTTTAGCAAAGTTACATCATTTGTGAACAATTATTATTGTTTTCACTTAATATCTGATATTTAACAATTAATGCGATTTACTTAATACTTTGTTAAAAGCAAATTTTTTACATATAAAAGAAAGCGTTTACACTAAAATTTAAAAACACATCACTGCTTTCTAAGGAGGAAGTATATGGCTAGACAATTGGAAAGAGAACTAAGCAACAGGCATATTCAATTAATTGCGATTGGGGGCGCAATTGGTACAGGATTATTCTTAGGTTCAGGTCAAACAATTGCTTTAACAGGGCCTTCCCTCTTATTAACATACATGATTATCGGCATGGTTATGTTCGCATTCATGCGCGCACTTGGAGAATTATTATTAAGTAATACACGCTTTAATTCATTTGTAGATATTGCGAACGAATACATAGGTCCTTTTGCAGGATTCGTCATAGGATGGACATATTGGCTTGCATGGATTGCTTCAAGCATGTCAGATTTAACAGCTATGGGACAATATTTTAGTTTCTGGTTCCCTCAAGTGCCACATTGGATCACCGTTTTATTTATCGTACTAATGTTAATCTCATTTAACATGTTAGGTGCAAAATTATTCGGTGAATTAGAATTCTGGTTCTCAATTATTAAAATTATAACTATCATAGCGATGATTATTGTAGGTTTAGTCATGATATTCTTCTCATTCAAAACCTCTTATGGTCACGCTTCATTTAGTAACTTAATCAATCATGGTGGTATATTCCCTAATGGGCCATTTGGTTTCTTGATGGCATTCCAAATTGCAGTATATTCATTTATTGGTATAGAACTTATCGGGGTAACAGCGGGTGAAACGAAAGACCCTAGAAATGTCATCCCTAAAGCAATCAACAACGTGCCAATCCGTATTCTATTATTCTATGTGGGTGGGCTATTAGTCATCATGTCTGTCATTCCTTGGAATAAAATCGATTCAAATAGTAGTCCTTTCGTAACCATGTTTAGCTTAATCGGCTTACCATTTGCTGCTGGACTTGTTAACTTCGTTGTACTAACTGCAGCTGCATCAGCAACAAACAGTGGTATTTACTCAAACAGCCGTATTCTATTTGGGCTTGCTAAACAAGGTTTAGGACCTAAAGTTTTAAGTAAAACAAATGGTAACAGTGTGCCATACTTATCTATGTTAGTATCATCTGGAACATTATTAGCAGCTGCGTTATTAAACTTTATTTTCCCAGATGCTATCAAACTATTTATCTATGTAACAACACTTTCAACTGTACTATTTTTAGTAGTATGGGCGATGATTATTATTTCTTATATTATTTTTGTGAAGAAAAATCCAGAAGAACACCATAAAAATAAATTCAAACTTTTTGGTGGATTAAAAAGTGCATACGTCGTACTTGCATTCTTTGCATTTGTATTTGTACTGTTATTCTTTAGTGAAGACACTAGAGCAGCAATTTTCATTTCACCAATATGGTTTATCTTCTTGTTCATCTTCTATAAAAAATATAAATCAAATGCAGAAGATTTAGCAGAACGAACACGTAGTCAAGGTCGTAATTCGATTAATTACTAATGAAAACTTAACCATCAATCATCCATATCAATAAACAACTAAAGTGGAACAATGCATCCTAAAATGCATTGTCTTCCACTTTTATTATTTCAAAACGCTATATAAGATGATACTAATCTTATTCAACTTAATCCCTATCGGTTAAAGCCTCATTATCAAAGTCCGTTTATAACAATCTTAAATATGATATACAAAAAAATACTTACTTTAAATAATTTACTATTTACCAAATCGTCTACCATTTTTTGGTAGCTTATCCTATCGCATGGTAAACTATGATTATTCAATTTATTAAAGGAGTTATTCATGGAGCTATTAGAAGCATTTTTATTATTCATATTCGCAGTGATTATTAGTTCTATTATTTATAATAGGTTCCCTAAAATTCCCACTGCATTTATTCAAATTGCCTTAGGTGTCTGCTTATTCGTATTGCCCATCCCGATGCATTTTGAATTTGAATCGGAAGTATTTATGATGGCAGTCATCGCTCCACTACTATTTGTGGAAGGTACACATATTTCAAGAACAAAGTTACTTGAATATCGTAAAACGATTATTTTAATGGCTATGGCGCTTGTATTTGCTACAGTTATCGGCGTCGGTTTCTTTATTCATTGGATTTGGGCTGATTTACCAATGCCTGCAGCTTTTGCAATTGCTGCCATTCTTTGCCCAACAGATGCTGTCGCAGTTTCTGCAATCACGAAGGGGAAAATTTTACCAAAAGGATCCATGTCCATTCTTGAAGGTGAATCATTACTTAATGACGCTGCAGGTATTATCTCATTCAAAATTGCAGTTACCGCACTTGTAACGGGTAGTTTTTCAGCATTTGATGCGATAGGTCAATTTATTGTTTCAACGATTTTAGGTGTATTGATTGGTATCATCGTTGGTGCGTTAGTTGTGACATTAAGAGTATATCTAACGACCAATAAAGGCATGAAAGACAGTAATACGTTAATGTTTATCCAATTACTCACGCCTTTTGCTGTTTATTTTATTGGCGAAGAACTTCATGCATCTGGAATCATTGCCGTTGTTGTTGCAGGTTTAATCCACGGTTTAGAACGTGATCGTTTAATTCGTGCCCAAACAGAATTACAGATGAACTATAACCAAATATGGAACACGCTTAGTTATGCTTTAAATGGTTTCGTCTTTGTTGTTTTAGGTTATATTGTTCCCGAAGTCGTAATGGAAATTATTCATGACGAACCGCAGAACATTGTATTCCTAATTACAACCGCTTTATTAATTGCACTTGCCATTTACGTGTTTAGATTTATTTGGGTGTATATGTTATTTAAAGATTTTTACTATCCAAACAACGTTCAATCCTACCTAGATGATGAAGAAGATACTGGGCCACCGAAACGGAAGCATTATGCCTTCATCATGACGATGTGTGGCATACACGGTACCATTTCATTATCTATGGCGCTCACACTTCCGTATATGATGGATGGTAATCAAGAATTTATATATCGTAATGACTTATTGTTTATCGCTTCCTTTATGGTCTTAACAAGCTTAATTCTCGCCCAAGTGGTGCTACCACTGATCACACCTTCTGAACAAATGTCAGAATTTAAAGGTATGTCCTATCAATCAGCCAAAATATTTATGGTTCAACACGTTCTTGATGCCTTTAAGACGAAAAACTCAGAAGGAAAGCAGATGGATTATCGACCAATATTAAACCAATATTTTAATGAATTATCATTCTTAATCAATATGGAACCAGATAATAAAAATACGAAGGAATTACGACGACTGCAAGAAATCGCTGAAGAAGAAGAAACAAGAACGTTAGAACGTTTAATCGAGAAAGAAAGAATTACTAAAAAAGATTTAACAGACTACCGTAATATTATGGAATTTAGTCAATCTTATCGAGAAATGTCGATATTAAGAAAGATAAACCGTTTCTTTAAATTGATTGGGTTACGCTTTAAAGCTCGAAAAGAATCCAGAAAAGAAGCACACCGTATTCATAAAGAAAATCGTGCATTATTAAAAGAAGAACATCAAGCAACGACAGAACAGAATAAAATGGATATTAAAGCGAAACGTGAAGCGTATAAAGTAGAACGTGAAAAAGCGAAAAATGCTAAAAAGGTTCAAAGAGAAGCATTTGCAAATAGCTTTAATAAAGTTCAACAATTAATGCGTGTCGTAAACCACAATGTCATTATGAAAATGCGTGAAGAACAAAACAGTTCAAACGTATTAGAAGTTAGTTTAATTATTAACCAATATCACAACTTATCACGTACACTACGTCACAATAAAAATAGAAAGCAACAAAGAGCAGAAAACAAAGAAACGTATGAACTTACAACCCTTCAACAACATGATGCAAAACTTGAAGCATTATATATCCAACGTACCATTTTAGATGAATTGATTTCTCGAAATAAAGTAACGAATGAAGTTGCAACCCAATTGAGAGAAAATATTAACTATAATGAGATTGTTTTAGCACACGAAGCGAGCAATGCACACTAAAACTAATAAAGCCCATAGTTAATGCTACGCATTATCTATGGGCTTTTCTTTATGGTTTTCATCTTATTTATGCAATTTAAACGGTACTGTGGCTAAAATAACATTCTTTTGATAGAACAAATGCATTTTTAATCTAATACTCGTTTGATTGTGTAAGAAATTATGCCAAGATTTTTTTGTAATAAACTGTGGTACCACAACAGTAATGACATAATTTTTATCATTCGCTTTTTTATTAATTTTATCAATAAAGCGTGAGATGGGTCTAATAACACTTCGATATTCCGAATGCAAAATGACTAAACGTACATCTGGAAAATGACGTTCCCATTTTTCAGCAAAGCATTTATCTGCTTCATCACCAAATGAAACATGCACTGCGATAACATCATCAGCAATCATTTGAGCGTAATATACAGATTTATCAATGGCTGACGTAATCGTACTGACTGGAACAAGCGCCAAGTTTTTATCAACAATAGGCATATCTTGTACCATAGCAGTTGATTTCAATTGTTTAGCAATATCTTTGTAATGCCCTTTGATTCGTAAAAATACAATTACAATCAAAGGTAAAAAGATTAATATTGGCCATACATGGCTAAATTTAGTGATTAAGAAAATCATAAATACGATAAATGTGATAGTTCCACCTATCGCATTGGCTATCAGTTTACGAGACCAGCCTTTCTCTCTTCCTCTGACCCATTTAAGCACCATACCATATTGTGCTAATGTGAACGGTATAAATACACCTACAGCATAGAGTGGAATCAAGTTCTCAGTTTTACCATCAAAAATAATGATAAGTAAAATTGCCCCTACACCTAAAGTAATAATAGAGTTTGAATAGCCTAATCGATCTCCACGCACACTAAACATACGTGGCATATATTTATCTTTGGCCATACTTGCTGCAAGCATTGGGAATGCAGTAAACCCTGTATTCGCTGCTAAAACTAAAATCATTACTGTTGTTGCTTGAACAAAATAGTAACCGGCATTGTGTCCTAGAATGTTCATAGCTAATTGTGATAATACAGTTGTTTCCGTTTCAGGCATAACACCATACCAGTAGGCTAAACCGACAATACCTACTAATAGAAATGCCAGGATACTTCCCATTGCGATTAACGTTTTAACCGCATTTTTAGGACCAGGATCTTTGAAATTCGTTACCGCATTAGATATGGCTTCTACACCGGTTAAAGATGAGGCACCTGATGAGAATGCTTTAAGTAACAAGAATAATGTCACACCTGGTACAGCTGTCCCTACTGTTGCATGCATATGTGGCTCAGCTTGACCAGTTGCAACTTTCCATACACCTACAACAATCATTATTATTAACCCTATAATGAATAAATAAACTGGATATGACAATACTGTAGCCGATTCTGTCAAACCACGTAAATTCATAATTAAAATAAATAGCACGAGTAAACATGCAATCAATACTTTATGATGATATAGCGATGGAAAGGCAGCTACAAACGCATCTGCGCCTGAAGAAATACTTACCGCTACAGTTAATATATAATCAACAAGTAATGAACCTCCTGCTACGAGTCCCCATTTTTCTCCTAAGTTTGTCTTAGAAACCATATACGCCCCGCCACCTTTAGGATAGGCATAAATGACTTGGCGATAAGATAAGATTAAAGCCGCTAACAGTATTAATACGCCACATGCTATTGGTAACGTATACCAAGATGCCACTGCACCAACAACTGCTAGTGTAATCAAAATCTGCTCTGGACCATAAGCTACTGAAGACAATGCATCAGAAGAAAGTATTGCTAAAGCCTTGAAATTACTGATTTTCTCGTTCTTCAAATCGCGATTTCTTTTAGGTTTACCAATTAAAAGTCTTTTAAATTGAGTGAACATAATACTCTTTACCTCTTTATATTCAAATTCAATGGATAAAATATACTCCCATTTTGATGAAAAGTATAGCTATTCCTACAATTTTAATGTTATTTTTTACTATATTAGTTACATTTTACAGCAATATTTAGTTGAATTTTACCCATTATTTATTTGAAAAATAAATAGCAAACAATCTATGACAGAGATTTAAGAGCAATTTAAACAAAAACTTGCTATACTAATCTCGTTAACATAGTAAATTGTTCACTACTCAAATCATAAAATAGAGGAAATAAAATGAAAAAGATCATACTTTTCAGTAGCATCGTATTAATTGTTATCTTACTTATCTGTTCGATTATAATGAAATGGCACCCGACGTATTCAATGTTCAGTCCTACTTCTCAAGATTATATAGATAACATGGTTAAAAGTGAGATGGACGATGGTCATATACCGGGTGTCTCAGTGTTAATGATTAAAGATAATAAAGTATTACTTAATAAAGGCTACGGCTATGCAAACATCGAAAATAAACATAAAGTAACGCCTAATACGCGTTTCGAAATTGCTTCGAATTCCAAGGCAATGACAGGCTACGCTATTATGCAACTCGTCAACGAAGGTAAAATCCAATTAAACGATCATATCAGTCAATACATTCCCAATTTTCATATGACTTATAAAGGAAAAAAGGTAGACATCACCATTAACCAGTTAATCGCTCAAACAAGTGGGATTCCAGGAGATATAACTAATAATGACCGTATTACTAAAAAGACTAATGATTTAGAAGGCATTGTGAAAAGTATTAATGGTCGTTCATTAAACCATCGACCAGGAGAACAATTTGAATATTCAAATATGAACTACAATATTTTAGGGTTAATTGTTCAAAATGTATCTCACTCTCCCTATTCAACTTACATGCGTGAACACATTTTCAACCCTTTAAATATGTCGCATATTTCTACTAAAGAGAATAATGATAAAGGTGCGCATGATGCACAAGGTTATGATATTAAACATCGCAAAGCCTACGCAGATCACCCAACATTTAACATTGGTGATAACCCGTCAGCTTATTTGATGGCGAGCACGAATGACTTGCAACCTTGGATAAAATTTCAACTTCATCCACCGAAACATTTGGAAGCGTTAGTAGAAGCGACACACAAACCTAAAGTACAAACACATGATGATGATCATTCCCAATATGCAACTGGTTGGTTTGTTACTCGTCAAAATCAAGAGACACTTATCTATCATCCGGGTACACTTGAGAACTACTCATCTTATATTATTTTAAATCCTAAGAAAGACTATGGCATTGTTATTCTCGCAAATGCTTATTCTGATCACATTCCAACACTTGCGAAACATTTAAATACACAATTAAGCCAGGGCCAACACGTCGACACAATTCAACATGATATTCTTCAGCACCAAATTGTGATTACTGTCATCTCAATTGTTATTTGGATGGCTGTTGTAGTCATTTTAATATGTGTATATCGTCACATCATTCACCACCGCCCAATTCAATTGCGTATCAATCATCGCAATACTCAATATCGCATGTGTATACTTTCTGTGATCTTTATATTAGTTTTAGGCTTATTACATGTATTACCTTCAGTGTTACTCAATGGTTCTGATTGGCAGTTTATAATGTCTTGGCTACCGATATCAGCTAAAATTTGTTTATTAAGTGTTATCACATTATTAACGAGTCTTTATGCTTTCATGCTTTTAAAAATAATAACAGTATCAAAAGCGTCAAAATCATAAAATTGCGATAAACTGCTATGATTAACGAGCGAATATGTTAAGCTAAATGTATTAAAGACTAAGATTATTAAAGACCTCAAGCACATAGGAGATTAGACATGAGAAAAAAATGTTCCTTATTCTTAATGAGTATCGTCATATTATTGGCTGGATGTGACTATTCTCATAAAGAAGATCAACATGGGTTCTTTTATACGATATTTGTTAAGCCAATGGATATGTTACTTCACTTCTTAGGTCGTACATTCCATGAAAATTATGGATTAGCTATTATTGTGATTGTGCTTCTCATCCGACTTGTATTAATGCCGTTGATGTTTATCCAAGTAAAGAATATCCACATGATGCGTGGAAAAACGCAAGTCGTTAAACCTGAAATTGAGAAACTACAAGATAAACTTAAGAACGCAGAAACACAAGAAGAACGTACTGCAGCAAATAAGCTATTGATGAAAAAGTACAACGACTATGGTATTAATCCATTCAAAAGCCTTATTGGCACATTACCAATATTAATTCAAATCCCAATCTTATTAGGTTTATACGCATGTATTAAATATCCAACAAGTGGCGGGATTATCGAGCACCCCCACTTTTTATGGTTCAACTTAATGCATACGGATTTAATTATGACCTTTATTGCGGCCTTACTTTATTTCATTCAACCGCTAGTCAATGCCATGCATTATCCAAAGGAAGAACGTCGCACTTATTATGTCATGATGGTGCTATCACCATTATTTATTATATATGCGTCACTACAATCCGCTTCTGCACTCAGTTTATATTGGGCAGTCAGTGCAACATTTTTAATTATTCAAATGCATTTTGCACATAGCCATTATGCAAAAGTGGGTAAAGCAGCAGGTGAACAACTCAAACGACAAATTGAGCAACAACGTCAAAATAAGCCTAACGATGATAAGGCTTAAATTAATAAAGACGTTCCATCTATACAACAAGCACTGTTACAAGCTAATTACAATTAGCTTATAACAGTGCTTGTTTTACTCATCATTTATTTTAATGGGTGCATGCCATCTTTCCACGTATTATAGATTAATGTACCACCTTGTGCTTTAAACTTGTCATTTTTAATACCACGTTCAAATGATTGTGCTGGTTGGATAGTGACTTTAGGATCAACACCAACTTCTTTCGCATACCATTCTGCAAATTCTGATCCTTTTACTGGCGCGTCATCTGCCACATTATAAATACCATTATCAAAATTCATCGCCTGAATAGATACTTCAACAGCATCATCTAAATGAATAAATGATGTAACACCATCTGATAATGTTACTTCACCGTTTTTAAATTGGTTATAAATCATACCATCTTTACCGTACCATGTCCCTGGTCCGTATAACCAACCAAAGCGAAGTACAACATAGTGATCCATACGTGCTGTTTCTTTTTCTAGTCCAACCACACCGTCTACTGTAATTTTTCTATCCCCATCTGAATGATTGTCTAGTGGTGTTTCTTCAGTCGCAAGACCTTCACCAGGTTCATACATAAAGCCGATACTCTGTGCCACCACTTTTTTAACATCATACTTCAACGCAGCGTCCGTTAGATTTTTACCACCTTCTACACGTACTTTCGTGTTTGCGGCCATGTCGACATTTTTTAAATCTGTAATTTGATTAATAATAACATCCGGACGGAAGTCACCCACTGCTGCATCAATGGTATCTGCTTTTAAGATATCGCCAATATACGCTTTGGCACCTAAACCTTCTAATTTCGCTTTACCCTTCTCAGATGTTGTAAATCCAGCTACTTCATAGCCTTCTTCAATCAAACGTTGTGTTAAACGTGTTCCAATTAATCCTGTGGCACCTGTAATAAATATTTTAGTCATTTTTATACGCACCTTTCTATTTCTCTTTTTAAAAAATAAATAACTGAATGTTACTACTTACTTGAATCTCTAATCATATCGATTGTATTCATCCATACGATATGCCCAAACAGCTCTGAAAGTCGTTCCTCATAAGGTAAATCTTTAACCTGTGGCGTCAATGACAATTTTGGCAAAAGATATTCATGAAAAGCAATATGAATCGCAATGCCAAATAACGAACCTTTTAAAGCTGTAATAGTTGGGAAGCGTTCAGCTAATAAGCCATATGCAAACGCGTTTGCTACAGAGAAGCCATAATGAATCCCCATAACTGTTACTGGAATATCATTGCCGTTATAATGATATGTTGCGTTCTTTATTGAGTCTGGTAATCCTAACTGATTCAATAATGTCATTGGTGGCGTTTCTTGCTCACGTTCTGGTGTTCTAGGTGGGACAAGCGCTTCCCAACCAATCTTAACTGCACCACTCAGTAATCCACCTACAATCGTTGTAACGATAATACGTTGCGTTGAACGATTCATTCTAATAACAGCTCCTTCACATTCACTTAATCTTCTTCTACCCGTTTACGACTATTTTGTAATCATTCATGTTTAATAAGGGTTAAGCGTATCACTTTTTATGACAAAGATATAATGATTCGATTTAAAAAAGCGAGGTGGAGCGTAGGGCAAAATGCTTTAAATTTGTCGTCCTAGGCTCGTAATCTCGCTTCAAAATATATCCATATTAAATTAACCTCATAACGTCGCCTTAATTGTTGACCTATTCATTATCAAACGTATATAACAGCACATTATTCGGCATGTCGTTGTTGCTCTTTTGCATGGACCATATTGGCTACAAATTGGTTAACTGGGGCATCGATATGATGTTCTTTACCTAGTTGAGCTACCGCGCCGTTAATATAATCAATTTCTGTTAGACGATTATTATTAATCAAGTCTTGATACATAGATGGATAATGAGGACCTACCTTCTCATTTAAATCAATTAGATAATGGTAAACTTCATCACCGTTTAAATGCACACCATCTACCGTTGCAACTTGTACAATTTCTTGCGTTATTTTATAAATAAGTTGTTTCGCATAATCACTCTCATTTAAATTAGATAAGCGACACTCTAAAATTGTACAAAGCGCATTCGCAGTTCCATTGACACAAATCTTCTTCCAAATAGATTGTTGTAAATGCTCACTTTTATGTGGGTTAAGACCTGATTGTGCTAAGAGGTCATATACTACGTCAACATTAGCTTGACCTTCAGGTACGAGTGCACCGATTTCAACTGGCCCTGCACCCATTAAATGTGTATGTCCTGGAGATTCTAGTCCGGCAGTCCATGTCGTAACACCACGTACGATACGCGCTTCATTCACATATTGCTTAATTAAACGTTCGTGCTTCAAACCATTCATCGTACAAACCATAATCGTCTTGTCATGAATGTGTGCTTTAATGTGCGTCAACATATCTTGCAACTGCATCGCTTTAGTGAATAAAAAGATAACATCAAATTGTGCATCCTGTGGAATAGCATTATGTGGATACATCGTCATTTTAAGATGATGTGCTTCACCATTAATATCTATATGTAACCCATCTTGTTTGACTGCTGTCGCTTGTGGCTCCCATCCGTCGATTAATGTTACATCATACCCTTGGCGATATAACATCGCACCAAATCCGCTTCCTAATGCACCAGAACCTGCAATTGCTATTTTCATAAGTCATGACTCCTTTTTCTAATGATGTTTTTAAAATACTACTTTAGTGATTAAGCGTCAATATAATAAACACAATATTCATAATTTTTAGATAATTAATCATAAATCATATTTCGTTTATAAAAAAATACCGAACTCAATTTGAGTTCGGTATCTTAATGAAATATAAACGCTTTAATATATTGATAAAACGAACTGTCTCGATTAATTTGTACTAAGTTTCTTCGGTACTAATATCAAGATAACTATAAATGCGGTTAAGGCAATACCGGCATTAAATAACACACCAGCGGCGCCACCTAATTGTAAATTCATGAATGATGCGCCAAATCCAAAGATAGTACTAGACATCGCAACACCAAACGCGTTACCTAAAGATGATGCCATTTTATATAATCCTGATGCCACCCCTACTTTGTCGTCAGGTGCTTCCGCAACTGCAGTATCTGTAGAAGGTGTCGCATAAGTACCTAAACCAATACCAAATAATAAGTAACCTATAATACTTGAAATAATATAAGCAATATCTGGTAAGAACGTTAACGATAATAATAATAGTCCTAAGAATGAGAAACCACTACCTACTAATAATGGCTTTTTAGCACCTAGTTTTTGTAATAATTTCTCACCGACACGAATCATGATAAGCACGGCTACAAGATACGTGATTGAGATTAATCCTGCTTGTAATGAACTAAAGCCTAATTGACTTTGATAATACGTATTAACAACAATAAGTGTACCACCAGCAACACCATTTAACATGAAGTTTGATAATGTCGCACCACTATAGCCTTTATTTTTGAAAATACGAAAATCAACAAGTGGATTTTCCGTTTTCAATTCTCTTATGATAAATAGAATACCTGCAACGATAAATACAACGCCAAGTGATAAAATCATTGGTGAGAACAATCCACGATCTGCAGCTTGCGTAACCATTACATTAACACTTAATAGCGTGATAACTAATAATATTAAACCAGTCACGTCAAATTTAGCTTTTGTTTCGTTTTCACTAGGTTCAACTTTAGTCTCGGGTGTATGTTTAATTAAGAAAAAGGCTAAAATTGAAAGTGCAATTGAAACTATAAAAATCCACTGCCAACCAATGGTTGAGGCCATAAAACCACCAAATAATGAACAAATACCACTACCGCCCCAAGAACCTATAGACCAGTAACTTACAGCGCGTTGTCTTTCTTTTCCTATGTAATATTCATTAATGATCGCAAGTGTTGACGGCATAATTAAAGCACCAGATAAACCTTGTAACGCACGACCTACTAATAGTAACCATGCGACAGGTGCAATGATTAAACACAATGATCCAATAACATTTAATGCTAAGCCGATGTATGTCATTTTCACTCGACCTAATTTGTCTGCAATATCCCCTGCACCTACGATAAATAATCCAGAGAATAATGCTGTTAAACTAATGGCAATATTAATCGTACCCATGTCTGTATTAAATGATGATTGCAACGTTGGTACAACGTTAACTAATGATTGTGCAAATAACCAGAACGTAAGTACACCAATGATAATACCAATTAGTAATTTATTATCTCCCCTAAATTGTTTTGAAGACTCCATCTCGAAAAATTCCTCCTAAATTACCCTAAAACTAATCTACTCAAGTAGATTTACCTCATCGTAAATCATTTCTTTGAGTGTCATATATTTTATGTAGCACTATTTAATAAGTTCCCTATTTCTATAATTTATTAACATGCGTATCCTGCCTTACATCATCTGACGTTCGCTTATGAAAGATACAACACTCACTTAAGAAATTAGTTTATATTGAAAACCTTATCATAATTAAGAAGAAATGACTTAATAAAATACTCTAATTTTTTCAATAATTATTTTTCACAACATACTCAAAAGCGCAATAAACCAATTATTAGATACCTATAAATTATAACTTTTAATTTTAAACTATTAAGTTAAAATTATCCATATTATAATTAAAGAAAGAACAAGTATTTTAACTGAAACTACAATGAATAGGTGCTTACAATGTTTAATTTATTTATATTATTGCTTGAACGTGTAGGGTTAATCATTATTATTGCTTATATATTAATGAATATTAATCACTTTAAAACGATGATGGGCGAACGAGAAAAATTACGTTCGCAGTGGCAATTGACCATATTATTCGTCCTATTTGCTATCACTTCAAATTTCACTGGCATTGAAATCGAAAATGGACATATTGTATCTAGCAATATTTATTACCACCTTAACGACGAAGCTTCTATGGCAAATACACGTGTATTAACAATTGGGATGTCAGGTTTAATCGGTGGTCCTTTCGTAGCAATTATTGTCGGTATTGTATCAGGGCTATTTCGCCTTTATATCGGTGGTGCAAATGCGTATACCTACCTTATTTCGTCTATAATTATCGCACTCATATCAGGATTTTATGGTTATCGTACGATGCGTCGTTATACTTATCCAACTGTCTTAATGGGTGCTTTAATTGGCGCATTAAACGAAGCCATACAAATGGCATGTATTCTAATTTTTGCCAATGATACAACTGCTGCATGGTCGCTTGTTCAATTTATTGCATTACCTATGATTTTGATTAACAGTATTGGGACAGCTATTTTCTTATCCATTATCCTTTCAACATTGAAGCAAGAAGAGCAAACACGTGCGATTCAAACGCATGATGTCTTTGAAATAGCCAATAAAACTTTACCTTATTTCAGATCCGGTTTAACGGCACAGTCTGCACGTCCAGTGGCTGAAATTATTCTGAAATTAATGAATGTATCGGCAGTCGCCATCACAAATAGAAAGGATATTTTAACACATGTTGGTGTCGCCAGTGACCATCACGTTGCTAAAAAGGCCATTATTACCGATTTATCTAAGGAAGTGATTCAAACGGGACAATTAAAAGAAGCCCATTCCAAAGAAGAAATCGGATGTCATAACCCGAATTGTGCTTTAGAATCTGCGATCGTTATCCCTTTAATGACCAACCAAGAAGTCGTTGGAACATTAAAATTTTATTTCACTAATGAATATGACAACACAACATCAACGAAGCAACTGGCACGTGGTTTAGCTGACATCTTTTCAAGTCAATTAGAATTGGGACAAGCGGAAATGCAGAGTAAGCTATTAAAAGATGCTGAAATCAAGTCGCTACAAGCACAAGTTAATCCCCACTTCTTCTTTAATGCGATTAATACGATTTCAGCACTCGTACGTATTGATAGTGAAAAGGCTAGAAAGTTATTATTACAATTGAGTCAATTCTTTAGATCCAATCTACAAGGCGCTCGTAATAACACCATTACATTAGATAAAGAGTTACAACAAGTAGAGGCCTATTTAGCATTAGAACAAGCTCGATTCCCTGATCGCTTTACGATTAAATATCACATTGATGCAACTTGTCATCATGTGCTCATCCCACCTTTCATTATTCAAATCTTGGTTGAAAATGCGATTAAGCATGCCTTTAAACATCGTCGAAAAGATAACATCATTGATGTGCATGCACACTATGATGACGACGTATTAACATTAATGGTTCGTGATAATGGTAATGGAATTGAGGATCATAAGTTACCATTAATCGGACAAATGAGTGTTGACTCAGAGACAGGAACAGGAAGCGCCCTAGAAAATTTAAACAGACGTTTAATTGGATTGTACGGTACAACAGCAGGATTACAGTTTGATTCAACAGAACTAGGAACGACGGTAAGTTGCCATATACCAACACATGTTATAAAGGAGGATATTTAAGTGAAGACGTTAATTGTTGATGATGAACCATTAGCTCGCAATGAGCTTCATTATTTACTCAATGAAATCTCAGGATTTAACGTTATTGATGAGGCAGAAAATATTGAAGAAACATTAGAAAAACTTTTATCTGAAACCTATGATTTAGTCTTTTTAGATATTAATCTTATGGATGAAAGTGGTATTGATTTAGCACAAAAAATCAAAAAAATGAAACAACCCCCACACATTATTTTTGCAACAGCACATGACACATTCGCAGTTAAAGCCTTTGAACTTGATGCAATAGATTATATCCTTAAACCGTTTGAACTCGAGCGTATCGAACAAGCAGTAAATAAAGTTAAGCAGGCGACATCCAATAAACAAGGATTTAGTCAAACAACGATCGAATCTCCAACACCATCGTTGCAAGCGGATGACAGTCATCATGGTGATCAGACGGTATTACCCATCGAAATGAACGAACGCATCTACGTGATTCGAATAGATGACATCACAGCCGTTTCTGTCAACAATGGTATAACAACCATTAATACAACACAGCGCACGTATCAAACAACTGAACCACTAAATTACTATGAAAAGAAATTGCCAAGTCATCTATTTATTAAAATTCATCGCGCCACTATCATTAATAAAATGCATATTGATAGTGTTGAGCATTGGTTCAATTATACTTATCAAGTCACTATGTCATCAGGCGATAAATTCCAAGTCAGTCGTTCATTTATGAAGACCTTTAAACATGAAATCGGACTTGCCTAATATAAATTTAAAATATTCATTATTAAACATATCCATATCATTAGTATTTAATCTGATGAAGTCAAGATAACGTTCTTTGTCCTACTTCATCCATGGTTAAATACTTTTTTTATTGTTTGAATCACATACATTTATCGTTGATTCATTCTTTTGATTTTCAAGTTGAATATGGTGCAACTCACATACGAATTTTTGCAAGTCACTGCCAAAAGACACAAAAGTAAACGTTTTCATACTATCCTGTTTGTAAGGGAAAGAGAAAGGGAGCGTTAAAATATGGCAAATGAACAATCACAAAGTAATGCACGCAAAAGTAATCATAAGTTAACGAAAACGTATAATTTCTTTCAGCAAGCATTAACCATTGCTATCGTATTATTTATTTCGAAAATCATTGAAAGTTTCATACCATTTCCAATGCCAGCATCAGTTATAGGACTTGTTTTACTATTCATCCTATTATGCACTGGTATTGTTAAACTAGGCCAAGTTGAAGATGTGGGTACAGCATTAACGAATAGCATTAGCTTCTTATTCGTGCCGGCTGGAATCTCTGTTATCAATTCTTTACCAATACTAAGCCAACATCCAATTTTAATATTATTATTAATCATTATTTCAACATTATTATTACTAATATGTATCGGATTTGTATCACAATTATTCGTAACAAAAACATTGTTCCCATCTAAAGAACAAAACGAACAAACTAAACTTGGGGAGGGTAACTAATGGTAGAGCATTTAGGTATAACAACACCTTATTTTGGTATCTTAGTTTCATTAATACCATTTGTTATTGCACAATATTTTTATAAAAAAACGAATGGTTTCTTCTTATTAGCACCGCTATTCGTAGCTATGGTTGCGGGAATTGTATTCTTAAAAGTAACAGGCATTAGCTATGAACATTATAAAATTGGTGGGGATATTATTAACTTCTTCTTAGAACCAGCAACCATTAGTTTTGCTATCCCTTTATATAAAAAACGTGATGTCCTCAAAAAATATTGGTTACAAATTTTTGGTGGGATCGCAATTGGTACGTTAATCGCATTAATTTTAATATACTTAGTAGCTACTGTATTCCGTTTAGGAGATCAAATCAGTGCTTCAATGTTACCACAAGCTGCTACAACAGCCATTGCCCTTCCAGTATCTGAAGGTATTGGTGGTGTCAAAGAGCTAACATCATTAGCAGTCATCCTTAATGCCGTTGTCATTTCTGCATTAGGTACTAAAATTGTTAAGTGGTTTAAAATATCAAATCCAATCGCACGTGGCTTAGCACTTGGTACAAGTGGTCACACATTGGGTGTAGCTGCAGCTAAAGAACTTGGTGAAACTGAAGAATCTATGGGCAGTATTGCCGTAGTTATCGTTGGTGTCATTATCGTTGCCATCGTTCCACCATTAGCTTCAATCTTATTCTAGATATAAAGAAAGCCTGGGACAAAAATTGATGTCTCAGGCTTTCAATATATGTTGGCAGTAGTTGATTGAATTAAAAATGCACTTGTAACAAGCTTTTTTTTATTCTAGTCAACCTTGCCGGGGTGGTACAACGAAATAAATTTTGAAAAATTTTATTTCTGTTCCACTCCCTTCTTGTGTATTGCAAACTGCTATAGCGAAATCATTTATTCCGTATTCACACACACTTACGTCAATACTTCTAATGATTGAAATCAAAGTACTACTGTATGTGGTTAGCATCATTAATTGATACTTTGTACTTGATTCTCGCGTTTTTTATTTTTAGTCGTTGGATCAAGTTTCTTTTCTAAGAAACGTAATCCTAAATCGATAATAATCGCGATTAATGCTATTGGAATGGCACCTGCAAGGATATATACAGTACCGTCAGTAGAGTTTGTACCACGTATGATGATATCTCCTAATGTTGATGCCCCAATAAATGAGCCAATGGCCACAATACCTATCGCTACAACTAGCGCAATACGAATACCGCCGATAATAACGGATAAGGACAATGGCAACTCAATCATGCGCATAACCTGATTTTTAGTCATACCCATGCCTTTACCGGCATCTTTAATATTGTAGTCCACTTCAGTGATACCAGTGTACGTATTCTTAATAATCGGAAGTAACGCATATAAGAAGACTGCAAACACTACAGTGTTAGGTCCTAATCCAAGCGCCAACATGAGTATTGCTAACATTGCAATTGCTGGTACGGTTTGAATAATATTCGCAATAGTAATGATAGGCCATGACAATTTCGTATATCTTGAAATTAAAATCCCTATCGGAATACCAATAATACAAGCAAATAAAACACCATAAATAGACATTAATAAATGCTTGAAAAAGAGTTCCATGAGATAGCCAAAGTTCAAGGTATAATATTCATAAAGCGAGCTTAACAAGTTACCTTTCATTATTTTTGACCACCTTTCTTACTATCATCTTCAAAATAGTTATGTTTTTTCACATATTCTTCTGCAATAACGGCTGGTTCTTTCCCTTTGCCATCCGCTTCATAATTTAGTTTTTGCATTTCTTTCGTACTAATTTGTCCCTGTAATTTTTTCAATGCTTCATCAATTTCAGGATGATCTTTAATTAATTTTTCAGTTGCCAATGGACTTCCATCATAAGGTGGGAAGAATTTACGATCGTCTTTTAAAATTTTCAAATCATACGCAGCAATACGTCCATCTGTTGAATAACCAACTGCCACGTCTAATTTTTTATTTTTTAACGCATCGTACACTAAACCAATTTGCATTGGACGCGCACTCGCAAATTTGAATCCATATTCCTTTTGGAAAGCTGGGTAGCCATCACCTGCACGGTTCATCCATTGTGTATCCATACCTAGACGTAAGTCATCTTTATATTTTTCTAAGTCAGATACTTTTTCTAAATTGTATTTCTTAGCAACGTCTTTGGTCACCATAAATGCATACGTATTTTCAAATCCAAATGAGTCATAATATTTTTGATTGTATTTTTCTTTAAATAGTCTTTGTGACTCTGACATTGCTTTTTTCGTATCTTTGGTTGGTGGTGCATCCAGCACACTTGTTAATTCAGTCCCTGTATATCGAACTGAGGACATATTCACATCTCCACGTTGTAACGCATTATGTTGAATAATACTTGATCCTAAATTACCAACAATTGTAGGTTTAATTTTGCCGTTTGTATAATGTTCTATCATTAACTTTTCAATGTTTGCCATAATTTTCGTTTCACTTGTTTCTGTGGCAGTAATTTTCACACTATCTTTCCCGTCACCATCGCCTAATCCTGGTAAGCTACATCCAGATAATACGATGAGAGACATTGCAAGAAGTATGAAAGTCAATTTAAGCTTTTTCATAATTTTAAAATCCTCCCTTTGTATTTATCTAGATACTTTTAACCCTTTAGGCACGGCCCACTTTTCAATTAAAGAAAGTATGAAATCTACAAGTAATGCGAGACATGTTACTAGAATAGCAGCACTTATAATCATTGGCGGTTGATATAAATTCAAGCCGTTAAAGACTAAATCACCTAGTCCACCTGCACCAACATAACTTGCTAATGTTGCCCAACTAATAACGTAAACACTAGATAAACGTATCCCACTAATGATAAGTGGTAAGGCTAAAGGTAATTCAACATCTTTCATTAACTGCATCTTCGTCATACCCATACTTGTTCCAGCTTGTATGATATTCTTATCAATATTTTGTACACCTAGGACAGTGTTATTTAAAATGGGTAATAATACATAAATGAATAATGCGACAATCGCTGGCGTCTTACCTACACCAAAGATTGGAATCATAATGGCTAATACGGCTAACGTCGGTATTGTTTGAAGCACACCCGCAATCGTTAACACTACATTTGCAGTACGCTTAGTCTTAGATAATAGAATGCCTAATGGTACCGCAACTACAATCGCAATTAACAGCGCGATGATAGATATGTAGAAGTGTTCAATCGTTTTTGATACGAGTTGGCTTCCATATTCTTGGAAAAATTGGCGCATTAGCGATCAACTCCTGATTGGTCAGAATCCTTCACATCATGTGTGTCTAATCTGTCGGTGACATCTTGCTGTTTAGACGTCGCGTCATGAGGTCTTTCTTGTGCTTGTTCTTTTTTATTGATATTTCCTAACTCATTTTCACGTTCAACGGCATTCATATGTGTATCAGATAAAATCATCTCGTCATCTTGTTCACCCCAAATAGAGTCATAAACAATGTCAACGAGATTTGCACGTGTAATCAGACCAATGAGTGCATTATCATTATCTACAACCGGTACATTTCTTACATTTCGTTTAAGTATCGTACGTACAGAGTCTTGTAATTTAGAATCAATATGTACTTTATAAACATCACGCTGCATTGTATCGATTAATTCTTTGCGTTGACGTAAGCCTTGATTGATATCTTCAATATCTAAAAATCCGAGTAAATGCTGATGGTTATTTACAACAAATATCGTATCTACACGTCTCTGTCTCATAATATTGACCGCGTCATTCAATGTGTCATTTGCGTTAACAGTGACTGGTTTAATCATTGCATCTTCAACGGTTCTCATATTTGGACGATCTTGAATTAATCTATTTTGACCAATAAATTCTTTTACGAAATCATTTGCTGGATTTCTAAGAATATTATCTGGTGTATCGTACTGCACAACTTTCCCCTTAGACATAATACAAATTCGGTCTGCAAGTTTAATTGCTTCGTCCATATCATGTGTAACGAAGATAAATGTTTTTCCTAACTTTTTCTGAAGGTCTTTAACTAAATCTTGTAACGTATCTCTAGTAATCGGATCTAATGCACCAAAAGGCTCGTCCATTAAGATAATATCTTGTTCAGCGGCTAATGCACGCACAACACCAATACGTTGTTGTTGACCACCTGATAACTCAGATGGATAGCGATCTAAATAATCTTCAGGTAAATCTACAAGTTTAATTAACTCTTTCGCTTTAGCATCTTTCTTTTCTTTAGACCATTTAAGCAACTTTGGTACTAACACGATATTTTCTCGTATAGTCATATGTGGCATCAATCCGATTTGTTGAATCACATACCCAATGCTACGACGTAATTCAACTGGATTCATATTTCGAACATTCTTGCCATTCATTTCAATTGTCCCATCAGTAGCTTCAATCATTCTATTGATCATTCGTAAAGCAGTCGTTTTCCCACTACCACTTGTCCCAATAAACGCAATAAATTCACCTGATTCAATATCTAATGAAATATTATCTACAGCTTTTTTATTGCCAGCATAAATCTTTGTTAAGTTCTTAATACTTAGCGTCATTAGATTGCTCCTCCCTATTGTTGCAAGATAAAAAAGCTCAAAATACAAAAGGCCAGTAGTCCCATTGTTAAACAAATACGTAATAAGTTAAACAAGAGCCACACGGCCTTTGCTTCATAAAATTTTAATAAATTCAATTGGAATATCATTCGAGCGTTTTCCATCTTTAATTTTTATATACCCTATATAATTTTTTGAAACATTTTTTATATAAAATGATTAAAAATGTTCACAATTGCAATTTTTTAAGTTTTATTCAAGCGTGATTGTGATAAAAAATATTTAAAAATAAAGTTGCCTACAATAAAATTCATCAAATTGTCATATTTATTCAAATAAATCATTGAAAGCTGGATTCAAAATTGCATTCTAATATCAATAGTATTAGTCTATAGGTGTAATAAGTATTTATTGAAGGGATGTTGTAATAATGAAAGCAGCAGTATGGTATGGTCAAAAAGATGTTCGCGTGGAAGATCGTGAACCTAAGCAATTAAAAGACAACGAAGTAAAAGTAAAAGTATCATGGGCCGGCATTTGCGGAACTGATTTACATGAATACTTAGAAGGACCAGTCTTCATCTCTACAGATAAACCTGATCCACTACTTGGACAAAAAGCACCTGTTACTTTAGGACATGAGTTCTCAGGCGTTGTTGAAGAAGTTGGTAAAGACGTTACAAAATATAAAAAAGGCGATCGCGTCGTTGTTAACCCAACTGTATCTAAACATGAGAAAGATGAAAGCGTTGATTTATATGACGGCTATTCATTTATTGGTTTAGGTTCTGACGGTGGCTTTGCTGAATTTACAAATGCACCAGAAGAGAATGTCTATGCATTACCTGAAAGCGTATCAGATAAAGAAGGTGCATTAGTTGAACCAACAGCCGTTGCGGTTCAAGCAGTTAAAGAAGGTAAATTATTATTTGGAGATACAGTTGCAGTATTTGGCGCTGGCCCAATTGGTTTATTAACAATTGTTGCAGCTAAAGCAGCTGGAGCAAGTAAAATCTTTGTATTTGATTTATCTGAAGAACGCCTAGCGAAAGCGAAAGAAGTCGGTGCGACTCACGTAGTCAATTCTGGTAACACAAATCCTGTAGACTTTATTAATGAACATACTGACAACGGTGTAGATGTAACATTTGAAGTTGCTGGTGTTGGTGTAACATTATCTCAATCAATTCAAGTAACACGTCCAAGAGGTACTGTTGTTATCGTATCAATCTTTGCACATGCAGTTGATTTCGATCCAATGTTATTAACTAACTCAGGTGTTCAATTGACATCTACAATTGCTTACTCACCTACTACATTCCAACAAACCATTGATTTAATTGCGAACGGAAGCTTAGACGTTAAGAGCGTCGTAACAGATGAAATCGAATTAGAACATATTGTTCAATCAGGATTCGAACAATTAGTAAATGATAAATCACAAGCTAAAATTTTAGTTAAATTAAATGGCTAATTGAAGAGAAATCGGGACATAAGTGTTTAGGATTTGAGCAGAACCGAACGACGAGTAAAATTTTTTCAAATTTTGTCGAATCGTGAGTGTCTCTGCCGATAATCCTACTTTTAAGACGTCGTTTGACGGTAGTCTTAAAACACATTATGTCCCGATCTTTTTTTATTCTCTTTTTATTTATCGTACATGCCTTTACCTTCAAGAATATGGTCGATATACTTTTCAACTCTATTTTGTCTTGTTTGGCTACGTTTCGCTTGTGAAATGTGATACATGTACTGGTGTTGTCTGCCAGGTGTTAATTGATAAAATGCCTCTTCTAATTTTGGATCATCATTAAATGCTTGTTGTAATTCTTCAGGCATTTCATAGTCTTCTGTCTTCTTCATTTCAACTTTCTTGCCCGCTTTTTCTGTTTTAATGGCTTCATCAATATAATATAAAATTTCGTCTCGACGCAGTTTAATCTCATCTAATGTTTCAAAACGTAATTGTCTTGCTGCTTGAACACGCTCTGTTTGCTGAATTAACGATTTATATTTATCTTCTAAAATTGCACCTTTATGAAACAATAAGGCTACATAATGCTTAAAACCATGGATCGTAATAACATTTTTATCATTAATTGTATAAGTCGGATGCATCCATTTATATGTTTCTGCTAATTCTGACTCATTAAAGATTAAATTTCTTAAATATTGATAAGCTTCTTGCCACTGACTCTCCTTTTCAAGAAAAGCTAACACCTGTTTATCGGATTGTTTCTCTGACACTTTAGTCACCCCATATCGTTAGTTTGATAACAATACAATCATTATATTATTTAAGTCAATCAATAACTATTTATAACACAATCATTTGTAAATTTACAAAATCATAAATTGACTAATGAAATGATAAGCGTATAATTATAACGTATCATTTTTGATGAATATTAAAATAACATAAAGGAGTATTTATGGGACAAAATAATAACGAAGGTAAAATCAATCTGGTCCAACTTGTTTTGTTAGGATTAGGAAGTTTAATTGGTTCAGGCTGGTTATTTGGTGCATGGGAAGCTTCTTCTGCAGCTGGTCCTGCAGCCATATTATCTTGGATTATCGGGTTTATCGTTATAGGAACGATTTCTTATAACTATATCGAAATAGGAACAATGTTCCCTCAATCTGGTGGTATGAGTAACTATGCTCAATATTCACACGGCTCATTGTTAGGCTTTATTGCCGCATGGGCAAACTGGGTATCATTAGTTACAATCATTCCTATTGAAGCTGTGTCTGCTGTTCAATATATCAGTTCATGGCCATGGGATTGGGCGAAACCAACTTCTGCATTAATGCATAATGGCTCAATTAGTACGACAGGCTTATTCGCCGTGTACGTCATTATCATTATTTTTTCATTATTAAACTATTGGTCTGTTAAATTATTAACATCATTCACAAGTTTAATTTCGTTCTTCAAATTAGGTGTACCGTTATTAACAATTATTATGTTAATGCTTTCAGGTTTCGACACAAGCAATTACGGTTCTTCTATAGGCGAATTTATGCCGTATGGTAGTGCGCCTATCTTTGCGGCAACAACAACATCAGGGATTATCTTCTCATTTAATGCATTCCAAACCATCATTAATATGGGATCAGAAATTAAAAACCCTGAAAAGAATATTGCACGTGGTATTGCCATTTCTTTAACATTAAGTGCCATTTTGTACATTATACTACAAAGCACATTTATTACATCAATGCCACAATCAATGATTAGCGAACACGGTTGGAGTGGTATTAACTTCAATTCACCATTCGCAGATATGGCAATCCTATTAGGCATTAACTGGTTAGCGATCTTGCTATACATCGAAGCAGTTGTGTCACCATTCGGAACTGGCGTATCATTCGTTGCGATTACTGGTCGTGTATTAAACGCGATGGAACGTAATGGTCATATTCCTAAATTCTTAGGTAAAATTAACACAACGTATAATATTCCACGAGTAGCTATCGTATTTAATGCCATCATCAGTATGGTCATGGTTACCTTATTCCGTGATTGGGGCGTACTTGCTGCCGTTATTTCAACAGCAACATTAGTCGCTTACTTAACAGGTCCAACAACCGTCATGTCATTACGTGAAATGGGACCTAAATTGCATCGTCCATTCCGAGGCGCTATGTTAAAAGTGATGGCACCATTATCCTTTGTACTTGCGTCATTAGCAATTTATTGGGCAATGTGGCCAACAACTGCCGAAGTTATTTTCATCATTATTTTAGGATTACCAATTTATTTCTTCTATGAATATAAAATGAATTGGAAAAACACTAAAAAACAAATCGGCGGTAGTATGTGGATTATCGTATACTTAATCCTATTGGCTTGCATGTCATTCATCGGTAGTAAAGAGTTTAAAGGTATGAACTTTATTCATTATCCTTATGATTTCTTAGTTATTATCGTGTTAGCACTTGTCTTTTATAGAATTGGTATTACAAGCCACTTCAAGAGTGTTTATTATAAACGCGCTAAGAAAATCAATAAACAAATGAAAGAAGATACAATGGAAGCAGAACAACAAGAAGCTGATAGAAAAGAAGCTGAACAACAGAATAATTAATCTGACCATGTCCGGAACATAGCGTTCCTGGATAAGTAAAAAAGGCATTTTCTATTGAAATAATATAGAAGTTGAGTCATGCTACAATGTTTATATATAAGGCACCTCGTTAATTTAGTTTAGTAATGTTTATTAAATTACACGAGAGTGCCTTATTTTTTTAGTACTCCATTGTAAATAAAGAAGCCAGTAAATGAATTTGTTAAAACGCATTTACTGGCTATTTCTATACGAATGATGCCCCAGACGCTTTTTAATATGATATAGCACAAATTTTAATTTCATTGTCCCAATCTGTTTTTACATTCATACGTCATGGTATAGTTAAATTAATTCATAAGTGTAGGTGATGATTTAGTGGTAACGATTAATACAACAGCTGGTTCTTTTCAAGGGATAACACATCATAATATAGAACAATTTCTAGGTATTCCTTATGCACAGCCGCCGATTGGTAATCGCCGTTTTAAACATGCTAGCCCACGATATAGCTATGATACGTTAGTTGATGCAACGCGCTTTAGAGCCATCCCACCACAACCGTACAATAAGTTAGAAACATTCTTTTCATCTAAGCAACATACATTCAAACAGGATGAAGATTGTTTATATTTAAATATTTGGCGTCAATCATCTGGTAAATCTAAGAAGCCTGTTATCATTTATTTTTATGGTGGTGGCTTTGTGAATGGTCATGGTTCTGCCGAATTATATACGCCAGAACATATTGTCGCCCAACGTGATGTCATTGTAATTACGTTTAACTATCGATTAGGTGCATTAGGCTTTCTGGATTGGTCTTATTTTAATCCCCAGTATGATAAAAATAACGGCCTATCTGATCAGATTGCGTTATTAAAATGGGTTGCACACTTTATTGAATACTTTGATGGCGATCCTAACAATGTCACATTATGCGGACAATCCGCAGGCAGTATGAGTATTCAAGCTTTAATGCAGCAACCACAACTGGACCACTATTACCACCAAGTCATGTTATTAAGTGGCGTATTACAGCTAGATTCCATAGAAACAGGTGTGCACAAAGCTAAACACTTCGATGCCTTAATTCAACAGCACTTTTCCGGAAAAAGCATATACGATTTAGACACGCACGCATTGCTACAGTTAATGGCATATGATGAACAAGCACGTGGCAAATCCAAAGGCTTAGAATTAATATATCAACCGATTAACGAGACAACGATGTGCCGTCCACTTGCTCAGTTTAATAAACCTGTTGTGTTAGGCTATACAAAGGATGAAGGTGATTGTTATATCCGTAATGAATCACGTAAACTTGAGCCACAGCGTTTTGTGAATGTGATGAAACTGAATCATATCAACGTTGATTTTAATCATGTTCAAACGGGTCAACAACAAGCTGAAGTTGTGACAGCGTTATATTTTAAAAAACCGACACTTAACTTGTTACACCAAATGCGTGAGAATCCGCATCGTTGGTTATTACGATTTGATTGGGCTCGACCTGAATATGTTGATTTCGCAAGTGCCTATCATATTTTAGACGTCGTCTTTTGGTTTGGTAAGATGGCTATACTTAAGGCGCATAACATCAAATTGCACACTTCTGATATTGAATTAAGCAAACGTATGATAAATGACATCGTTCATTATGCCACAACAGGTACCATGCCCTACGCACCCTATTCAATCGATCACACAGAACCACACATATACAATAATTAAAAAAGGAGTGGGACAGAATTCTTAATAAATTCGTTGTCCCACTCCCAGTTTGCTTAAAATGTCTTCTTAGTTCAGTCAGCTATTGTGAATTCACAAAGTAGCATTATCTTATTATTTATGTCTCAGCCTCTTCCCTATTCAATCATAAGATACGCTTAGTTTTTGGCATAATGAACATTTTTCAATGTAAGCACGATGATAAGTCCCAGTAAGCCAATAAAGGCACTGACAAATGTGACCGCTTCAACATTCGTATTTGATACAACAAGGCCACCGATAATACCACCTATACCAATACCTGCATTGAGACAAGACATATTCCAACTCATCACTTGACTTGTGTCACCTTCAACATGTTCGATGATACCACTTTGTATTGCTGGATTGGTACTCCATTGTACGATATTCCAAATAAAGAGTGCTACGAGTAATAACACCGTTGTTGACAATACTAAATTAATGGCAAGCATCACTACAATAAACACAGTAAACGCAATGATTAACCAACGTTTACTTGTTAATTTATCAGCGAGTACACCACCCATTGATGTACCAACAACACCGGCAACACCATTAACGAGTAGCGCTAATGATACATAGCCCATGGTATGACCATTTTCCAAAATAAGTGGATTGATAAATACAAATGTCACTGAATTGGCAATTAAAATAAGTAATGTAATCGCTAGAAACTTAACGATTTCAATTGGTCGAATAATATGAGATGTGACTTGATTATCTTCAGAAACGTTATTATACATTCGATTGGCTTGATTAAGTTCTGTAGTTGTAGGAAGATATTTCAACATTAATAAGCCGGCAATAAGACTGATAACAATAATAAATACGAACGTAAAACGCCAGCCAACCCAGTCACCAATCATCGTACCAATTGGCACACCAAAGACATTGGCCCCACTAAATCCAGTATAAACTACGCCAATCATCTTACCTCTATTCTTAGGTATTGTCAGCATAGCTGTTAATGCTAAGACTTTAACGATAATTAAAGATGCTGCAGCTGAAGATAATATTCGTCCAACGACTAGAATCGTAAAGTTAGGTGCAATGGCGATAATACCATTCCCTACGACAAAGGCCACTAAAGTCCACAAAAGAACGGGACGTGCAGGAAATCGATTCGTTAATTTAACCAGTATAGGTCCACATATGGCGAAGGTTAATGCGTAAAGTGTAACCAGTTGCCCGATAATCGCTTCTGAGACACCTAAGTCATCGCTCATTAAATTCATAATTCCAGCGACCATCATTTCAACCATGCCCACAATAAACACACTAATGATAAATGTCGCTATACGCATGACAGACATATTTCTTTCTCCTTTCATTTCATTATTTCTACATAAAAAAACAGTTACGCACTGTTCTTCAAATTTCGTAACTGTTCTATTATATAATATTCAATTGTATTTTTCTTCCCCTATGTTTTAAAAGGTTTGTTCATTATTGTTGTATCGATGTTCGATAAGTTCTTGTAGAAAGGCACAAATGGCAAGTAATGCGAGCGCACCATAAATGACGTAATGATTATGTAGTACACCATCAATACCAAAATTTATATTAAAATACGATTCAACTAGGCTTGTTAAAACTCTGATTATATTAAATAAAACAAGGATAAGTATGATAAACCCAAACACATTGGAAATGACTTTCATTTCATTTGCTCCTTTGCTTATTGATTTACTTATATACTAAAATTTTCAAATTAAATGCTACTTAGTTTAATCTTAATTTTTCCTTAAATCATCATTATCAGAATAGTTAAATGTTAAAAAGTTGTATAAGATAGACAATGAGGTGGTATTCATGAACGACGACGTACTCATTATTGAAGATGATAAAGATATTAATGCGTTAATGACATTATCTTTAAGTACGAAAGGGATACAACGTATCAAGTCTGTCGATAATATTGAAGATGCAAAATATGAATTATTGAATTTCAGCTTTCAGGTTATATTATTGGATTTAAACTTAAGATCTGAAGACGGTTATCAATTACTTAAATATATTGATTTAAAGGATACTGCCGTTATCGTAGTGACTGCGAAGACAACAAATATCGATGTATATAAAGGGTTTGAACATGGGGCTGTCGATTATATTAAAAAGCCATTTGATCCGATGGAGTTGTACTACAGAGTTTCTTTACATTTAAACGATACAGATCAATCAACGTACCATTATAAAGATTTAGCCATCAACTTCAACAGTATGGAAGTATTTGTTAATGACAAACCGATCAACCTTACAAATCGTGAATATAATTTATTAACCTATCTTATTAAAAATAAAAACCAAGTACTGACTAAAGATCAGCTCTATGCTAAAGTCTGGGGATATGATACCGGCGTGGATGATAATACTCTAATGGTCCATATTAGAACATTACGGAAGAAGATTGAAACCACGCCGAATGCACCTAAAATGATTAAAACTGTACGTAGTAAAGGTTACATGTTTAAGGAAGATCGCGATGATTAATAAATTCACATTAAAATTTCTTAAGTATATGACGATATTTGTCCTTCTAAACTTTACTATTACATGTATCTTAGTTGTCATACTATTTTTTAAAGTATTGCCTAATATTTACTGGGATATTAATGAAATTGAACCTACATACTTAGAGACGTATGGCATCACTCAAGCACCCAATGATAATCTAAAATCACTTGCCGAAAAGCGTCATGTTGACTTATATTTTGTTCGAAAAAATGGAGACATTCTCTATCCTAAGTCAAAGCGTCATACAAACATAAAATCAACATTGTTAAAAAATATCAATAATGCGAATTCAGTTATATCAAAAGAAGGAACCTACCTTGTTTATATTTATAAAGATAAAATTGAACAACCTAAAATAACAAATGGTCATGAAATCAAGACGTCACAATTGCTTGATAGTATCGCTACGCTTGATTTCAATCGTTACAACTATTCGGTTTCAAACAATGAACTTCACTTTGTAAGAAATCCAGGACAAAGAACGATATTGTGGAATGATAATTTCGGCGAAGCGTTCAATGATAGTAAAAACACGTATATTTTACTGTTCATCTCATTTATCATCGTTAACATCATCTTAATTGCTTTAACGGCAATGTTAATTTCGAAGCGACTCACAAGACCGTTATCTTTTTATATTGACTGGATTGGTAACTTATCGTTAGGCAAACTGCATCAGCCTACGTCGAAACGAAAGCGATTTAAGAATCGTCGTACTTATCCTGAATTGGATGCATCTTTGTCACAATTAAATGAACAAATGTTGTCTGATAAGTTTTATCATAACCAAATTTCATATTACAAATCAAAATGGATTAGCCAAATTTCTCATGATTTGAAATCGCCATTAACAACTATTTATGGTTATTCTAAGCTCATCCAGACCGATAAACAGACGCAATCTTATGTTCAACTTATTTCGGAGAAAGCAACGTTTATGAGTGATTTGATTGATAGTTTGAACCAAACATTTGATATGGAAACAAACCAGACAAAACAAGATAAAGAAGATTTTCCGATTCAATCAACGGTCAATCGAATCACACACATTATTGGTTACGATTCTATAACATGTCACTTTTATTTAGAAGATAACGCCACATTTTATGGTAATAAATTGTATTTCGAGCGGCTATTAATTAATTTAATCAACAATAGTATTGATCATAATGAAATCAATCCTAACATTCAAATGACTTTTTCTAAAATTGAAAATAAGTTAATGATTGATTACGTTGACGATGGTCAAGGCATACCACATTCAAATATAGATACATTATTTAAACAGTCGTATACATCGAAAGCGCATAAAGCACAACATGGTATTGGTTTATCGATTATTAAAGATGCTGTGAATTATCATCATGGCGCAATCACACTATTACCATCTAAACAAGGCGTTCATTTCCATATACTATTGGTGGATGACTCTTAAATATTATCTAAAAAAGTAAGGGCGTAGGACAACGAATTGAAATAAAATTCTGTCCTACGCCCTTACTTCTCATTTCGTCTATGCTTCATCATCAGGTGCATTGAGTGCGCTATTGCGTGCAACGAGTTGATGACGAACGTTAAAGAATTGATTATAGCTTAAATAAGTTGCAATTAGGGCTGACATGATTGTCGCTGTTGTGTGAATAAACACGACAAGTAATTGGAATTTAATCGCTTGTAATGGTGGTACGCCACCAATAATTAAACCTGTCATCATACCTGGTATCGAAACGAGACCGTATGTTTTAACCGAGTCTATTGTAGGTACGATTGCAAGACGTATACTCTCTCTAATCGATGCTTTAGATGCCAATTTAGGTGTCGCTGCTAATGTAAGCTTAGATTCAATGTCGGTAATGTCTTTCACAAAGGCACGGTCTAAGTTTTGATACGCTAAATTAATCGCAATTAGTCCATTATTCGCTAACATACCTCCGATTGGAATGACTTCATTTGCTTTAAAATCGATAGCCCCTGCCAACACAGTAGCCGTTAAAGGTAACGCTGTTCCAATAAAAATGGCGATAAACGAAATCCAAAAGACATGATGCATTACTGGCGAAGCACGATTAATCGTATTCCATGACGCATTAATAATAATCACTAATACCGCTAACATTAATATCCACGCTTGATCAATTTTGAAAATATAATGCAAGATAAATCCTAATATAATCAACTGTACAACTGCGCGTATGGAAGCTACAACTAAATCTTTAATAATATGTAATCCTTCTTTATATGAAATAAAGATGGGAATTAATAATAACAAAGCAGTTAAACAAAGGGCTGTATTACTCATTCTGATTTAAAGCCTCCTCTTTCGTGATTTCACCATCGCTAATTGTAATTCGTCTATGGAAATGTCTCATACTTTGATCATCACTATGTGTAATCCATAACACGGATACACCTTCTTTTACCATGTCGAAAATCATATTTTCAATGGTCTGCTTATTTTGTGTATCGAGCGCACTTGTAGATTCATCTAATAATAATATATCTGGACGGTACATGAGTTGACGGGCAATTGTAATCCTCTGACGCTCGCCGCCTGAAAGATGTTCAATTTTAGAATTCAAATCATATTGACCTAAGTTCACTTTCTTTAGTAAATCCATTGCTTTGTCTTTATCAAAGCGGTCATCTCGCGCTAACGCTGGAAATGACATGTTATCACCAATCGTTTCGCCAAAGAGCTGACTCTGTTGCATTAGATAACTGATTTTCATTCGTAATGTTTCAGGAGGATAATCGTTAAATGGCTTCCCTTTTAAATAGAGTTCCCCATCCGTCGGGCTAATTAAATTATTGATTTGCTTTAAAAATGTGCTCTTACCACTACCAGAGGGACCAATAATGGCAACTGCCTCTCCCTCAGCTAATTGAAAGTTAATATTTTTAAGTATCATACGTCTATCCGCTTTATATGATAAATTTTTGACATCTAATAACATCCTTTTACCAACCTCCTCATAATAAACACTGTTATAATTAAAAATAAATTAAAATCAGTCTGGGACATAAATAATATAATCATGCTAATTAGCAAATTCGCAGTAGCTGACTGAACTGAGAAGGCGCTTAAATCAAGCTTTTCTCAGTTCTAGTCATCCCTGCGGGCGGGGCCCCAACACAAAAAATCACGAAAGTGATTTTACAAGCAAAGCAAGCTGGGAGTCGGGGCCCCAGCATAGAGAATTTCATCAAGAAATTCTACAAGCAAAGCAAGCTGGGGTAACGACGAATTCAAAAGAATTCTGTCCCACTCCCATGAGCATTATTTATATCTATAATAACAAAAAAAGAAGTAAGATAAGTGTCTTCAAGTTGACATTTCTTGAAACACTGTATCTTACTTCTAATTTAATGCATCATTTACCAAATCAGCGGAATAATGATAGTCACATACGATACTAAGTTGTTAATCATATGTAACGTAATCGTCATTGCTAAATTCCGTCCACTATAGTGGTATGCAATCACAAATCCAATTGCCATAATAAGATATGGACCAATTTCAAATGGAGATGATGCACTTAACACGTGTAAACTAGCAAATAACACGACTGAAACAACGTACATTGCGCCGTATGTTAATTTCTTACCAAGTTCATGAATAATTAAATGTCTAAAGAGCAATTCTTCAACAATTGGCGTTACGATAACAATATCTAGGAACAATACGGGCCAAATCCATTTTGTCTTGAAGAGTTCTTCGATTTGTTTGTTGTTTTCAGTATTACTAAACTGATATTTCTCAGGTAATAATTCTATCAAGTTACCATATATATATTGCGCCAAATACATCACAATGAGTACAACAACGATTAGTACGATATGTTTTCTCAAATCTTTAAAGCGCTGAATTGCTAATGGGATGAGCGACTTACGATGCATTAAATAAAACAATAGTAATAAGAGGCACTGCCCTAATAAAACAAAGATTTGATTAATTCCCATCACTTGCTTCATCATTGGCGCTTCGGATGTCTGCCCTGTAATCGCCATAATCATGATCATTGTAACTATCGTTAATATCAACGGCAGTACAATATTAATGATTAAATATCCTGGTATTAGCCAAAAATCACGTTTCACAATTCGTTTCGATGCAAATTCATTTTTGAATGGCGCTTGCTTTGATGCTTCTTGCGCATGTTCATTTTCAAAAGTCATATGTCTCTCCTTATCTTTTTTAACGATGTATGTTTAATCATGCTCAATATTTAAAATAATCTTTCTATTATTGTAATAATAAATAAGATGAATTGTACAGAGCTATGATACAGATATGATGCTGCTAAATTCTTGCCAGTTCTCAGATATATAACGATCGCCCCTACTGATAATATGAAATAAGGTATGACTTCCATAACGGATATAAAGTCATAGACCTGTACGCCTACTTCAATCACTATACTCAACACAATGACGACACTAACATTTAGCCTTTTCCCAAGTTCATGAATCATTAAATGTCGATAAATTAATTCTTGAATCAACGGTTGTAACACAACCATAGTAATAAAGGTAAATACAATTGCACTCGGATGATTAAATAAGCCTTCTAAACGAAGTTGCGCCTGTGTTATATCATAACCAATAGGCTTTGGTAGATACTGCGCTACAACGTTAATCGCATAAAACAATAGTAGTGCAAATAGTGTAACTGTAATAATTAACGGTATGTAATGACGTTTAGCTATACGATACTGTCTCAATGCGACATCAGCAATATCATATTTATGTAACGCAAAAAATGAAACGATAACGACAAATTGAGCAATGACAAAACTGATACTTAACGTTAAATTATATAAATAAAGTGGCGGTGGATCTTGCGTTATCATTGCATAGACACCTAAAACGCCAAACACAATAATGATTGGTACTAAAATCTGGAGCATGATGTAAATAGGAATCAATAAGAAATCTTTCTTCACTATTTGAGAACTTCCCCATTGATTTGTAGAAACCTCATGCGTGATTGCCTTTTTTCTTTTCTCCATAGGTCACCTCATACATCTTGTAAGTCATACTTTATCATCGAAATACATCTATGTCATATACCATTTGTTAACCTAACATATTAATAATTTTAAAAAATCGTAAATTTCTTCTTATTTTAAATTGTAAAAGATTTACATTGGTGTATGATTTAAATTGTAGAAGGTTTAAAGGGGGAGAAATAAAAGTGATTTCTATACTTACAGTAATGCAGTTTATTGTGAACGTAATGATATTTATTGTCATACTTTCAATAATCGGCTTGGTACTTGTGTTGTTATTTAAAGATAAAGGACAAGATCAACACAGTGTCTTACGTAATTATCCTGTTCTAGGACGTGTACGTTACTTCGCAGAGAAGATTGGCCCGGAATTACGCCAATATTTGTTTGCGAATGATACAGAGGGGAAACCATTTTCAAGAATTCAGTATACTAATATCGTTCTAGCCGGTAAATACAATTCTCGAATGTCTAGTTTCGGGACACAACGCGCATATCAAGATGGATTTTACATACGTAACACCATGTTCCCATTACAACGTCATGAATTACAAATTGATAATCACGCTATGATTTCAACATTTGTCTATAAAGTAGATAGCGAGCGATTATTCAAACGTGATGAACATCGTGATCCAACAGACATTGATCCGTACTACTTAACGGACGATAATGCCATCGTTCTAGGCGATGATTTGGAACATCCTTTTAAAGTAAAACGACTGGTTGGTCAATCAGGCATGAGTTATGGTGCATTAGGTGGTCGTGCAATCACTGCATTATCACAAGGCTTAGCTCGTGCAGGCACGTGGATGAATACCGGTGAAGGTGGCTTGTCAGAATATCACCTTAAAGGTGGCGGCGACCTCATCTTTCAAATTGGGCCTGGTCTATTCGGTGTTCGTGATAAAGATGGTAACTTTAGTGACGAACAATTTCTAAAAACAGCACATCACAAAGAAGTTAAAGCCTTTGAAATTAAACTGGCGCAAGGTGCAAAAACACGTGGCGGTCATATGGAAGGCAATAAAGTTACAGAAGAAATTGCCAAAATTAGAAATATCGAACCGTATAAAACGATCAATTCACCGAACCGCTTCGACTTTATTGACTCACCTGAAGATTTATTACAATTTGTTGATAAACTTCGCCAATTAGGTCAGAAACCTGTAGGCTTTAAAATCGTTGTAAGTAAAGTGGAAGAAATTGAGTCACTCGTACAAACAATGGTTAAAATGAATATTTATCCTGACTTTATCACCATTGATGGTGGTGAAGGTGGTACCGGTGCTACGTTCCAAGAATTACAAGATGGTGTCGGTCTTCCATTATTTACCGCGCTGCCAATCGTATCTGGAATGTTAGAACGCCACCAAATCAGAGATAAAATGAAAATCTTTGCCTCAGGTAAGTTAATTACACCAGATAAAGTAGCAATTGCCTTAGGATTAGGTGCTGATTTAGTTAATATCGCTCGCGGTATGATGATTAGTGTTGGCTGTATTATGAGTCAACAATGTCACTTGAACACATGTCCTGTCGGCGTTGCAACAACAGATCCTAAGAAAGAGAAAGCGTTAATTGTCAATGAGAAGCAATATCGTGTGACAAACTATATCACAAGTTTACATGAAGGCTTATTTAACATTGCCGCTGCCGTCGGTGTTAAAAGTCCAAATGACATTACGAGTGATCACATTGTAATTAAACGTTTAGATGGTTCAATTGAAGACATAGTCGATTACAAACTGAAATTAATAAGTTAATATTCAAATAAAAAGATGTCGAGACACAGCATTATGTGAGGTGTCCCGACATCTTTTTCATTATTCATCTGTCATATTACTTTTTTGTTTAAAGCCCAGTTTTTTCAATTCTCTAACAGTGCCTTCCATATTGACTTTTTTGTCATTTTTAGACGTTGACATTAAAGAAAAATGATTTTTGACTGCTTTGATATCTGCTTTTTTATAGTTAATATCAATGGTTTCAACCCATTTTTCATGATTATGCTTTAGATTATAAGATACACCTTTTAAATCTTTCATTTGACGGTGATCTTGAAACATCTTCTTAGCTTCTTTCTTAGACATACCGAAATCATTATATTTCAATGTCGTTACTGTTGATTGTTTAACTACTTTATTCTTTTTATAAGACAATGTAGTTAACACATGCTTACCATCCATGTCCCCTTCATATGTCTTAGAACGCTCTTTACTACATGCTCCTAATACACTGACACTTAACACTAATAATATCATTAACATAAAGCACTTTTTCATCATACTCATCTACTTCCCACTATGTCATTTTCAAATAAATTATAGCATTTACTTTATCTTATTATGTATATCATTACCAGATAATTCGTATTAGAAACACTTTTTTCAGAAAATCAAATGCCGACATGCTACAATATGAGTAACTAATGACGTGAGGAAGTGTGTGCATATGAAAGAATCAATTGAATTATTAAAATCATTGACCGATGTTAACGGCATTGCTGGTTATGAACACAATGTTAAAGCAAAGATGAAATCCTATTTAGAGCCAGTGAGCGATGAAATTGTTGAAGATGGCTTAGGTGGCATCTTTGGTAAAAAAGCGAGCGACAATGGTACAAAGTCACTTATGGTAGCTGGTCACTTAGATGAAATCGGCTTTATTGTAACCAAAATCGATAATAATGGATTTATTAAATTTCAACCGATTGGTGGTTGGTGGAACCAAGTCATGTTATCTCAAAAAGTAACTATCACAACCGATGATGGTACTGAGATTCGTGGTCTTATAGGCTCAAAACCACCACATGTCTTAGATCCTGAAGAACGTAAGAAACCAATCCAAATTAAAGACATGTTTATAGATATTGGTGTGAGAAGTAAAGAAGACGCTGAAAATCACGGTATCGAAGTGGGCAACATGATTACACCATACAGTGAATTTGAGCAACTTGCGAATGGTAAATATTTAACGGCTAAAGCCTTTGACAATCGTTATGGTTGTGCACTCGCTGTCGACGTATTAAAACGTCTCAAAGATGAACATATCGGCATTGATTTATATGCAGGCGCAACCGTACAGGAAGAAGTGGGCTTACGCGGTGCTAAAGTAGCTGCCAATAAAATCAAACCTGATTTTGCTATTGCTGTAGATGTTGCAGTGGCCTATGATACACCGGGGATGAATCAACTTGGTAGTGATACGACTTTAGGTAATGGCCCTGTCGTTATTTTAATGGACGCATCAAATGTTGCCCACCAAGGCTTACGTCAGCATATTAAAGAAGTAGCGAAGAAACATTACATTACTGTGCAATGGGATACCACTGCTGGTGGCGGTACCGATGCTGGTAGTATCCATGTAGCGAATGAGGGTATTCCTACCATTTCCATCGGTGTAGCGCTACGTTACATGCATTCAAATGTTTCTGTATTACACACAGATGATTATGAAAATTCAGTTCGCCTAGTAACTGAAATCGTTCGTTCACTTAACGATGATGCTTATAACAGAATAAAATGGTAATTTGCGAATGAAATAGTATGTCATTTTTCTAAAATAACTAACGAATTAAAAAGTCGTTCTAAATAAATAGAACGACTTTTTTATATAATATGATGTTTTTCTATTCTACTGAGTGCTTCCAGCTATCATCACTTAGCATTTCTCCAGGCCAAGTATAAGCCATAACACCGCCATCAATTCGAACCGTTTCACCTGTAATAAATGAACTATCATCAGATGCTAGGAAAGCCACGAGTTTACCTACTTCTTCAGGTTTCCCTAAACGACCAAGTGGAGTGACCCATTTCTGATTATCGCGGAATGTTTTACCCGCTTCATCTTCAGACGTTCCTGCTAGATTATCCACTAATGGTGTCTCAATAGTACCTGGTGCAATGGCATTTGCACGAATATTTTCACGGCCATATTCAATCGCAATCGATTTAGTAAAGTTAATCACTGCCCCTTTAGCCGCATTGTAACCTGAACGGTATAAGTCTGCAGCTTGGCCAGAGAATGATGCCGTATTAATAATTGAACCACCTTGATCCATCATTAATGGTAGTAAGAATTTAGTTACTAAGAATGTCCCTCGCATATCCACTGCCATGATTTTGTCGAACACTTCTACAGGATATTCATGTATACGACCTGCACCATTATCCACACCTGCGTTATTAAAGATAATATCTACACGTCCATATGTCGCTTTAGCTTTATCCGCAAAATCTTGAACTTGTTGATCATCTGAAATATCTACTTTATACGCAGTCGCTTTGCCACCGTTGTTATTGATTGCTTCAACAGTCTTTTCTAATTCATCTGAAATATCCAGCGCTAATACATGAGCACCTTCATTAGCTAATGCTTTTGCTGATGCTTGCCCTATACCTGTACTTGCACCTGTAATCACTGCAATTTTATTTTCTAAACGTTTCATAAAGGCCTTCACTCCTATTTTTCCAATCTTATTAATGAAACTAAATGTATCTATTCAATATATATTTTCCACACTTCAAATGCGCTCAAACCCTATTCCGAAAATGATACCGCTTACTCTTACAAACATGATTTAGTTCTATATACATAAGCTAATATTATTGTACTTATCTTATACATAACCAATTCTTATATTTAAATTTCTGAAAATTGCTATATTTTAAAAAACATTTTGTTATACTTTGTGTTAACGAACAAAGGGGGCCATTTTATGACCACTAAAACAAATGAACAAACATCTATCGTTAATAAATTACTTAATGGCGTAGAAAAAGCTGGTAACAAATTACCAGACCCTGCCATGCTCTTTTTCTTAATGTGTATTGGTTTAGCCGTTATTACTTGGATCGTTTCTCTGTTTGATGTATCGGTTAAGCATCCAGGAAATGGAGATACCATACATATAAAGAGTATTCTGAGTACTGAAGGTATCGCCATGATTATGAATGATGCCATTAAGAACTTCTCAGAGTTCCCTGCACTTGGTCTTGTATTAGCTGTAATGATTGGTGTCGGTGCTGCTGAGAAATCAGGTTACTTTGATAAATTAATGATTTCAGTTGTGAATCGCGCATCAAAACGCATCATTGTACCAACCATTATTTTAATTGGTATATTAGGTAGCTTAGCTGGAGATGCAGCAACAGTCATCTTGCCACCACTTGCTGCAATGATTTTTATTAAGATTGGCTATCATCCCATCGCTGGTCTTGCAATGGCCTATGCCTCATCACTAGGTGGATTTGGTGCCAACTTCTTAATTGGTATGCAAGATGCACTTGTTTATGCATTTACAGAACCTGCAACGAAGATTGTTTCAGATAGTGTCAAGATTAATGTTGCAATGAACTGGTACTTTATTGCAGCGAGCGTGATCTTGGTACTTCCTGTGATTTATTTCACCACAACAAAGGTTGTTATTCCACGTTTGGGCGACTATGATACGAGTCAAGCAGATTACGATGAAGATGAGGAAACATCATCACATATTACGCCAACAGAGAAAAAAGCATTGTTCTGGGCAAACATGTCTTTCGTAATACTCATCGTAGCGTTAATCATTTGTTGCTTACCAGAAAGTAGTTGGTTAAGAAACGCAAAAACTGGAAGTCTTATTGATGATTCTCCATTAATTAATGGTGTGGGCTTAGTCATCCTCGTTATTTTCTTAATTCCTGGGATTGTTTACGGGATTTTAAGTAAACAAATTCAGAACTCCAAAGATTTAGGCAGCATGATTAGTGACTCACTTGGTTCTATGGGATCATTTATATTAATCGTCTTCTTTGCCGCTCAATTACTCGCCTTTTTACAATGGAGTAATCTAGGGATTATTGTGTCTGTCTATGGCGCTAAATTATTACAACATCAAAATGGTATTGTGCTCATCATCGGCATTATCATATTGAGTAGTTTAATTAACTTAATTATCGGAAGCGCATCTGCTAAATGGGGTATTCTTGCGCCAATCTTTGTACCAATGATGATTCTACTCGGTTATCATCCGGCGTTTACACAAATGATTTATCGTGTTGGTGATTCTATTACAAACCCTATTACACCAATGATGCCTTATATGCCACTGGTGCTATCTTATGCGCAAAAGTATGATAAAAATATGAAACTAGGTTCCCTACTTTCGAGTTTAATGCCATACACCTTCGCATTAGGTATTGTGTGGACCTTATTCGTCATTGCGTGGTACCTTCTTGGCATCCCGCTTGGACCAGGTGGCCCTGTCAAAATTCCACACTAATTCGCAATGCATCGTGATAATTGAAACGCAAATCTTTGTAAAAACCTTCTCATTTATTGAGAAGGTTTTTTGTAATCCCTTACAAAAATTCTTACTTATTACCAATAATTATGTCACTCTCTCTTTTTCAAAGCGTGATATTACGGTAAAATAAAGGTATAGAAGTGTATTCATTATTAACATTATTTTAGGCATTTAGGAGGACACGATGGAAGAACGAATAGGTTTAGTAGATATTGGATCCAACACAATCAGATTAGTTATTTTCAACTTTAATAAAGCGACAGGCATTAATGAATTGCTCAACATTAAGACCCCTGCACGTCTAAGCCAATATCTCACTAAAGATAATAAGATGAGTAAAGACGGCATAAAAGTACTCATTGATGCACTACACAGTTTCAAATCTGTGTCAGATAAATTCAATGTAACCGCGTTACATCCGATTGCTACAGCAGCAATTCGTCAGTCTAAAAACAACGACGAAATCGTCAAGGAAGTTAAAAAGGAAGTAGGCATCGATATTAAAATCGTACCCGAATCAGATGAAGCCTACTACGGTTACTATGCAATCACACATACGACGGAAATCGAAAATGGTGTATCCGTTGATATCGGCGGTGGTTCGACTGAAGTAACATTATTTAAAGATAAAGAACTTTTTGAATCCCACAGCTTCCCTTTCGGTGTCGTGACACTCAAAAGAAAATTCTTCAATGACAAAGCGCACAATGACAAAGGTGCTATAAAAGATATGGAGAAATTCTTATCACAACAATTTGAATCGTTAGAATGGCTTAAAGATCAAAAGGTTGCACTTGTGGGTGTTGGTGGTTCCGCTCGAAATGTTGCGCGTATTCATCAAGCCGAGCATTCATATCCTATTGGCGGTGTCCACAACTACACAATGACGAATAAAGATATCGATGAAGTTTTTGATATCATTCGTAAAAACGATCGTGATGATTTAACCAACCTTGATGGTTTAAGTCGTGATCGTGCAGATATTATCCTTCCAGCGGTATCCGTATTCAAAACATTATATAAAATTGTAGACGCAAAGCAGTTTACATTCTCAAGAAATGGTCTACGTGAAGGCTATGTCATGAAACAAGTTCGTGAACGCTACCCTGACGTCTTTGATAAACATAACGTCCGTAAAGAGTCCATCCATTTCTTAGCACGTGAATACAAGATTGAAGATGTTAGTTCACAAGCGCGTCTCAAACTAGCTAAATCGTTATTATCACAACTCATTGATATCGCAGATTTAGATATTAGCGATAATGAGCAACGTCTCTTTGAAGAAGGCGCTTATATATACTATCTTGGTAGTTTCATCGATTCTGATTCAAGTTCTCCACACACGTATTACATCATTGCAAACTCAATGATAAACGGCTATACACATAAAGACCGAGTTAAATTGGCGTTACTTGCCAGCTTTAAAAATAAATCACTATTGAAATTCTATTGCCAAGAAACGGATTGGTTCAGCAATAAAGAAATAGATTCAATCCAAACATTAGGTGGCATTATTAAATTCATTAACGCATTAAACATTTCACAAACAAGTTTTGTTGTCGATGTCGAATTGAAGAAAAAGAAAAAAGGCGACGACGACTATCAATTAACTGTATTTTATACAGAAGGCGAGCCTATTGCCGAAGAATATCAAGCAAATAGACAGAAAAAACATATCGAAAAGATACTTAAAGGAAATGTTTCTATCATCTTTACAAAATCTTAAAACAAGTATGCTATCTTAAAGTTAGGATGTTATGCCTTTTACTTACTAATTGAAAAGAACAACGCATATTTGAGGAAATGACGAGGTGTATTTGGAATGCAAACTCAATTGGGAGAAAATGATATTAGCTTACCGCAATACTATAACAATCGCGAATTAAGTTGGCTTGATTTCAACTATCGTGTACTTCAAGAAGCCTATGATAAAAACAACCCGCTACTTGAAAAATTAAACTTTATATCTATTTTTAGTTCAAACTTAGATGAATTCTTCATGGTTCGTGTTGCTGGTTTAAAAGACCAGGTTAAAATGGGATTTGACAAACCGGAAAACAAAGCACAAATGACACCACAAGAACAAGTTGATGCTATCCAAGAAAAAGCTAAAAAATATGTAGATAAGCAATATGAACGCTACAATGAATTAATGACTGAACTTCGAGATTACGAAATTGTGATGTGTGAACCACACGAATTATCTGAACCAATATTAGATAAATTAGAAAGAGATTTCAAATTAACTATCTTGCCAACCTTAACACCACTCGGCATAGATGCTTACCATCCGTTTCCTAAGCTTAATAATAAAAGTTTAAACATCTTCGTTGATATTGACACTGAAGATGCCATCAATTCAGCCATCGTTCAAATACCATCACTTATTCCAAGATTTCTAACTTACAATGAAGGTGCTAAACAGTATGTTGTGATGGTTGAGGACGTAATTACTTACTTTATCAATTATTTATTTACTGGTTATGAAGTCTTAAATACATTTACTTTCAGAATTACAAGAAATGCTGATTTAACGATTCATGAAGATGGCGCAGAAGACTTACTTATCGAAATTGAACGTTTCCTTAAAGAACGTAAGAGTGGTTCAGCAGTACGTCTAGAAGTTGATGGTCGTACCGCTAATCCAGATGATCTTGATTGGCTTATCGAGACATTAGAAGTGGATCATCAAGATGTTTATTTCCTTAATGGACCACTTGATTTAACATTTATCTTTGGTTTAGTGGATCATTTATCTCATAAATTAAACTATCTCACTTACGAGAAATATTCACCACAAATTCCACGTTCACTAGGAAATAACAATTTATACGAACTTGCATTGAAACGTGACATCTTCTTCCACCATCCGTACGAATCTTTCGAACCGATCGTTGATTTTATCCGTGAAGCGGCAGATGACCCTAATACGATTGCAATTAAACAAACATTGTATCGTGTAAGTAAAGACTCACCTATCATTAAGAGTTTGAAAGAAGCCGCAGAAAAAGGAAAACAAGTAACTGTACTTGTGGAATTGAAAGCACGCTTCGATGAAGAAAACAATGTCCATTGGGCACGTATGCTAGAAGACGCAGGGTGTCACGTGATATACGGTATGACACACCTGAAAACACATAGTAAAATTGCATTAGTAGTTAAGCGTGTCGGTGGCGAATTAACGTCATTCGTTCACTTGGGTACAGGTAACTATAATGACAAAACTGCGAAATTATATACAGATATGGGTATTATCACTACAAATAAACAAATTGCAGAAGATGCAATTAACTTCTTCAATTATTTAAGTGGGTACTCTGTCAAACCAGAATACAATAAATTAATCGTTGCACCGTTTGATATTCGTGACGTCTTTATCGACCGAATCGACAAAGAGATTAGCAGTCACCTTCAACATGGTAACGGTAAAATTATGATGAAAATGAACTCATTAACAGACAAAACAATCATCGAAAAATTATTCGAAGCATCACAAGCCGGTGTGAAGATTCAACTCATTATTCGTGGTATTTGTTGCTTAAAACCTGGTATCCCAGGCATTAGTGAGAACATTGAAGTTGTAAGTATCGTTGGTCGATTATTAGAACACTCTCGTATTTATTACTTCCATAATAATGGCGATGAACGTATTTACTTATCATCAGCTGACGTAATGACACGTAATATGATTAAACGTGTAGAAATCCTATTCCCAGTTGAAGATAAAGAGATTGGTAAACGTTTAGTTGACTTTATGGATTTACAATTATCTGATAACCAAAAAGGACGTTTCCAAGACGAACATGGTCATTACCATTATGTAGAAAATAACTTGTCACCATTAAATTCACAAGTTTATTTAATGCAAGAAGCGATTAAATATGGCCAAGAACTTAAAAAACGTTCAGCTCAACCTTCAGGCATGCCCGTCGTATCGAAACGTCGTGCAAATTGGATGAACCGCATTCGTCGTTCATTAAAAAAATAATCTTTGAAATAGCTAAAAAGGCAATGGTCGCACATGATCATTGCCTTTTTTATATTGTTTACTTCTCTGGATGATCGTACCAATGATTTAAGAAATGATATAACACATCGCTGTAAGTTTGAAGTTCTGATGCTTCAATCTTCTCATCTACGCTATGTGCTTCTTCTAGACTACCAGGTCCATATAAAATCGTAGGAATACCAAAGTGCGCAGTCCAACCACCATCTGTGACGGTCGTACTCATACCATGTTTTAAGTCTGTGCCATGAACATGATGATGTGCTGATTGTAATTGTTTAAATCCAGGATGTTCTGTAGGTATTGTGAAGCTTGGGAAGATTTCACCTTTGTCTTCAATCATTGATTCGCCGCCCCATTCAAATTGTAATGGGTTCTCACGTAGCCAAATATCCGCTTCAGCCACACGATTCAAGTAATCTTCTATTTCTGCGACAACGTCTTCATAACGTTCATTTGGTAAATAATGTACTGTAATCCATAAGCGACATTCATCTGCAATAAATGCAGGATGGCGTCCACCTTCAATGACAGCTGGGTTTATCGTATTTGCACCTGGTGGCATTCCTGGACTATGTTTCATCACTGCCCAATGTTGTTCTAATTCATTTAATGCACGAATAATCTTAGCCATTTTTTCAATGGCACTCGCACCAAATAACCCACCACCTGCATGTATGGTCTGACTACGTGCACCGTCATGAATGGTGTTCTTACTCTTAATCGTAATCCATCCTGTAATTACGCCACCTTGACCAAGTGCCATATTCTCACTGGTATCTAACACAAGTGCTAAATCAGCTTTAGTACCAATTTCACAGGCACGCTTTGTACCTGCTTCGCCAACTTCTTCGCCTACGACAGACTGTACAATGATATCGCCTTTCGGTTGACGTCCTTCTTGATGTAACTGTTCAAGTACATAGAATAACGATGCCATGCCACCTTTCATATCACTGACACCACGTCCATATAACCAGCCCTCATTTTCAGTTAATTGAAAAGGCGGATACTGCCAGTTCGAATCATCATCGACTGACGCTACATCAACATGTCCATTTAATATGAGTTTCGGTGCTTCAGGGTCCTCACCCTTTAACGTTGCTACAATAATACTATCATTCTTATACAGTTGTTCTCGTTGAATGCTAAAGCCATAACGTGTTAATAATGTTTCTATCTCATCTTGTAATGGGTCGGTATTACGTCCCGGTGGACTCTCCGTATTGTAACTAACTAGCAATTCCAACAAGTTATAAAGACGTTCCTCCATCTTCGTCACTCCTTTAAATCATAATCCCCCACTATGTCCTTCATTACCAGTGTATCACGATAGAGATTACAAAAAAGGTGTTTCTTGCCAAATGACAAGAAACACCTATGATTATTGTTATACCGGTCGCACAGTCACTTCGTTTACATTGACATGTGCTGGTTGTGTTAGTGCATAAACTATCGCATCTGCTATGTTTTCAAGATCTAGTTTCTTACGACCACCAAAGTCACTATGTTCTGTCATTGGTGTATCCACCATACCTGGTAAGATGCTTGTCGTTTTAATACCTGTTTTGGCTAATTCTTTTTCTAAGCCATTAAAAATCATCAGTACGGCAGATTTCGTTGCACTATATAAGGCACTGGCTTTAGAAACTTCATTCGCAGATATTGAAGCTAAATTCACAACATGTCCTGATCCTTGTGCCTCGAACTTAGGTAATATCGCATTCAGACTATATAGAAGGCCTTTAATATTTGTATCTACCATTGCATCCCATGCGTCAATTTGATAGTCTGTGATTTTAGAAGAGCGCATAAGACCTGCACAGTTAACAAAGATATCGACCTGTCCAAATCTGTCGATGGCTTGCGCGACTAATGCATCAACGTCTGTTTGAATGGTTACATCTGTAGGTACAATGTGTACGGCCTCTTCATTTAATGTTTGTGCGACTTGGTTTAATTTATCTTCATTACGTCCAGCTAAGACGACTTTCACACCTTGTGTCGCAAGTGCTTTCGCTGTTGCTGCACCAATACCGCTACTTGCGCCAGTAATAATTGCTACGCGTCCATTTAATTCTGTCATTTCACTTCATCCTTTACTATAGATTCATTGAATACATTACCTTATTTCATATACATTAAACCTTCATAACTGTTCCCGGGAAATATTATCATGAAAACACTGAGAAGAATTGTAATCTTTATGAAAACGTATTAAAGTTAATGTATATACTTAAATCATTGGGCATATAGAAAGATAGGAGGAGACGCAATGACATTTGAAGAACGTATTCAAGCGTTACGCGCTGAAAAGAGTAGAACAAGTTTCTCATTCCATTTCATCGATTTATATAGTGAAGACGAGTGGATGAATATGAGCGTGAAACAACGTACACGCCAAGAAAGAGAATTTATCGCACAATTGGACGAAATACCACGTGTAAGAATGCCATTCTCTAGTCAAGAAGGTTATAAATTCAAGTTATATAATCAAGAATACCAATACAATGAAGTTAAGAAGAATTTCAAAGATTTATAATATGCAAAGGGAGCAAGACAGAAATAATGTTTTCTCAAAATTTATTTCGTTGTCCTGCTCCAGCAAGGATGACTAGGTTTGATAAACGCTTGATTGAAGCGCATTTTCAAATCAGTCATTTACTGTCAAAATGATAAAGAGGCTGAGACATTTTAGTATGTCCCAGCCTTTTTCAACACATTATTCCAGAATGATTAGGGGTATATTTATGGTATGCCTTCGACTGCTCACCAACGAAGGCATATAAGGTTCTTGAATGTTAATAGGAGGCCATTCAATTTGAATTAATTTGTAACGAGTGTTTTACGTTCGAGTCCATAGTAATATAGTCGTTCTGCATCAATGTACGGAATAGAATCGATAGTCAAGTAGCCATCTTTAATATCACCGATCATTCCTTGATTAACACCAGTTTTTAAATAAATTTCGTAACTGCCTTCATCAGAAAAAACAACTTCTTCAATTACTTTTCTCATCAGTATCACTTCCCATTACTTATTCCTTACAATTCTTATCATACACCCTTTTAAAAAATTTTAAAGTCTTTTGTGATACTTTTCACAAATAGTTCACTTTTTTGAAAATGAAAGTAATTGAAGGGATTTATGTATGTGGAATATACATCAAATAAAAAAGAAGAAATTCTAATTGAATTATCCCGTTCAGTAGCTATGCTTTCCGTGGGTACAGTTTCAGCCAGAATTACCAGACAGATAAATCTGTTGGTAATTCTAAGGTCTTCAACTCGTACTGTTCCCACAGGAGTCTTCGCTACTTTCCTATAATAATTCTTAGAATTTCTTTTATATTTAAAATTTTACTTAATTACTTTTACATTATCTTTAGTAACTATGAACCAACTTTGACATATTTGTTTTAACATATCTTTATAATATAGCATTAGAAAAGGCTTTTCTTTGGCATCTTTCGATACTCTCCAATAAGCTTTTTCAGATTTATTTAATACATAATCCTTATTACTACTATCGTATGGTTTGCTACCCACTTCATGCATTTTATTTAAACAATACTCATAGTAATTATCTTTATTCAAATTAAATCTTTTATCAATATCTTCCTGAAGAGCTGATTTTTTTACTGAGCAAATTTCTAATTTATTAATGTTATTAGAAAAAATTTCTTCCCCTTCATTCCACCCCCAAATAAATAAAAATGTTTCAGTTGAATCATATTTATCTCCAAATAGCCAACCTGTTCTTAATTCGTTTGATTTATTATGAAAGAATATTTCTAATGAAAAAGTCGGTATATCTTTATTAAAATATCTAGCTGCTGCCTTTTCATCGATATTCACTTTTTTACCATTTCCGTATTCAATGATTAAATCTATACCTCTATGTTGATTATCTAAATCAAATGTTCTTTCAGTATCTACAATTTCACAATTTTTATATACACTATTTAGCTTTGGGTAAAAATATTTATCCAAGAACTTTCCAATTTCTCTTTCTTTCTTCAAATCAAAACTGATCTTGCTCTCTACCATAAATATCACCTCAAATTTATATGTTCTTTACATAAATAATATCAAAATATTCTGTTATTTTAAACACAATAAAAAAGACAACACTTCTATAAGCATTGTCTTTAAAATAAACTCAACTGACTGAAATCATCATTCGTCATTTTTTCTATTTTCTCTATTTCATTACCTATTCGAGTAACCAGTGGTACTACCAAAGCATTACCCATGCAAAAATATCTCATTCTATCTGGCATTGTGTCAGTCCAATTATCAGGAAAACCATTTAGCCTTTCAGCCTCAACTGGAGTCAACGTTCTAAATTTACCATTTATACTCAAAAAGTGAGAACTTCTGTTAACCGAAGCTTCACTTGTTAACATTGTTCGTGCTGGTAAATCTAAAGAATCAAATTCTGACATACCACCTTCAGAAAAATAATATTCATGGCCGTCTTTAGAAGTACGCTTAATTTTTTTAGGCCCTCTTAAATATTTAAACTTTTCAATTTTATCATCAGTTAGTGAATAACTATCATCCACTTCTTTTAATACTATTTCTTTCAGCGGTGTAGGTTTTTCAAATATAGGTATCGTATCAATTGTTAAAATTTCACCGTTTTTCATAACACCGCTATTATAAAATTTGAAACTAAAATTATTAGATATATCAACAATATCATTTGAAATCGTTATAGACTCTACTCTATTCTTGTTAGGTTCTTTTTCAATAGGAAATGCTTTTGCAAACATTCCAGAATTATAAATAATATCTTCTAAAGAGTATTTATCAATCATATCTGCGTAATTTAAATCTTGTTTATAGCCAAAAATAAAAACTCTTCGTCTTCTTTGTGCATTTCCATAATCAGCAGCATTAATTACTCTCCATTCGACGTTATAACCTAATTCATTGAGTGTTGATAGCATTACTCCAAAATCTCTTCCTCTTTGACTTGAAGGTGACTTCAATAATCTATCTACATTTTCTAATAATAAATATTTCGGATAGGTATTTTGAATAAATCTAATAATTTGCCAAAATAAAACACCTTTTTTCCCCTGAATCCCTAATTCACCACTTAAGCTTCTAGCAACTGAGTAATCTTGACATGGAAATCCTCCGACAATCATATCAGCTTTAGTATGTGCTATTTCTTCATCACTAACAGATGCAATGTCTTTATTAACATGTTCTCCCGTTACAAATCTACTATTATAGCAATCAAAAGCATGTTGAATTTTTCTTGAAGGCTCCCACTGATTTGCCCATGTAACATCAAAGATTTTTTCTTCGGTATTTTCTAAACCTAACCGAAATCCTCCTACTCCTGCGAAAAGTTCAGCTACCTTTAGTTTTTCCATTAGGCACCTCCTTTACTAACATTAAACTTATTATACCATAAAAAGCGAACGATCGTTCGCTTTTTTCATTAATATTTTCAAAACATAACTATTTTATCACAATTGCTAAAGCATATCTTTAATTTGTTCTTTAATATATCTCTTATTAATCCAAAAGCTGTGTTTAGTCATCCACTGATCAGAATATTTCTCCTTATCATCTGGACGATTTAACCACTTAATCGGGGCGGGGAGAAAATCAGCATTTTTACCATTTACTCTATAATCTGCTTTACCTGCGTGCGATTTAAAATGACAAATCAATTCATCAGACCCCTTAATAAAATTACTACTAATTTTCCAAGGTTTACCTTCTTTTGTATATCTTTGCTGTAACTCCACGCCATTTTTCAATTTTTTTACAGTGTCTTCCCACACTATACGCACGGTATCCTCAATATCCTTCTCAGGCATACTAAAAAATTTAATTCCTTTAAAAACAGGCCCTTTAGACTCATCTTTTACCACAAAAAACAAAAATCTAGTTTCAAGCAAGAAGTTATGCCAAGATGCTGACGGATATCCTTCAGAATTTTCCCATTCTTCCTTGATTAGTTCATTAAATTTAGAAGCGTGAAAAGACATATCTTCTGCAATTTCATTATTTGATTTTACATTTACAGTTTTAACAACTATTGATGCTTTTTCAAATTCTTCTACGTTAGAAAAAGCATCAGTGCTAGTATTATTACCCTTTAAATTTAAAATTGCTGAAGCTATGCGATAATTTATAGCTTTATTACTATTACTTTCGATATTAAACTTTTGACATAGTTTCTCTATGGTCCAGTTAAAATATGGTTTAAATTTATCGTAAACAATATCTTCTATACTTTTATTTTCAATTTCAAATTTATCCTTAATAATGGATTCAACTTTCTCATCACCTAAGATATATTTTCTTAATAATGATGTCATGTAACCGGACTTTAATGAAAATGCACGTTGTTTAGCCGGAATGTCTGAATAAGGTTGTTTACGTACAGATTTAGCTGACTTACCCTTTGTACAAGGTGCTAAATAATCAGTTAAACTCTCACTTAATTCGTGCACTCTTCCTTCTCTAATGTATTGATTAATAGTATGCCAATCTTTTTTAATAATTTCATAATCAACTGGATTTTTCTTCATTTCATATAAAACAGCCTCTTCAATTTTCCATTCTTCTCTTTTCAAATCTTTAACATATTCATAAAATGCCAGTTCTATTGTCCCATTTTTATACAAAAACGAGCTTTCTTCAAATTGCTCTTTTGCCACTTTTTCATAATTAATTATATTAAGTACGAGTCTTTCTTTAGCACTATACTTACCGCTTTTCAACTTTTTAAATGGTGTTGCTTTTAATTCAACTCCCGCTTCTTCCATATCTGGTTTACTATCACTGTCTTTTGTTTTCCCAAACCATGCTTCAAATGCATCACCTACTGAACTCTTATATTCGTTAACCGGTGCGCCATTATTTAATTCTTTTAATGTCTCACCTACTGCCTCTTTTGCTCTATTATGAACCGCTTCTTTAGTCTTATACTCAACCATCTTACTATTACACATCCTTAAATGTTAAATAAGTAATTTAATTATATAATATATTTCTATATAAAGTAGCGTGTATTTGTATTGATTTTTATATGTATTAAAACAGTATTATGTTTTCATAATATTTCATACTTGAAGATAATAAAGTGATACTTTCAGTCCATTTTTTGATAACGTATACCTTAATGTTTGGTTTATAATTAACTTACATTAGATCGATCTGATGTACGAGGATATGAGGTCCTTAATTGATAAAATTCGTTAGAGGTTCATCTTAACTGGAGAGTAAGATGGGTCTCTTTCTTTTTTTCTATACTTTTTTGAATGAAGTAAAAAGTTTGATATTTTTAGCTAAAGTTTTGATATCCGGAGTGGTATTCTATTCGAATAATATATTGTACAATTTAAGTGTATTAGATTTATATCTAATACACACAGGTTTTGAAGAGGCTGGGAAATATAACCATTACATATTGTATTTCCCGACAGCTCATCTTAGCGGAAACTGGGATGAGTTGGTTTTATAGTTTTTGAAATATTTGTTCATAATACGTTTGACAAGTCAGTCAACTCAACATGAATCAACAGCCTAGATTACGTAATCTAAAGAAGAACCCATAATTCTTTATTCAATGTCAGGATGTATTATGATCGGTGTTTCGAGGAATACGCAATTACATGATGTTAATTAATACTTACTCTCTGATGCTTTATCTAAGTATTAATTAAAGCGGAATCGCTTTTAGAGAAATATGAGCGTGATGTATGGGGATACATCAAAGTTGAACCCCATAAACATTTAAGCTGATCACTTAAGTGTTTATGGGGTCTTCTTTTGCATTTACGGCTATAATCCTAATTCTTTAATAAACTGAACCAGTTCATCTTTCATCTTTGGATCTTTCAGGGCATACTCGATTGTTGTTTTAACGAATCCTAATTTCTCGCCAACATCATAACGATCACCGTCGAAGTCATATGCATATACAGGAATATCACTATTCATACGTTCAATCGCATCTGTGAGTTGAATTTCGTTTCCTGCGCCTTCTTTTTGTGTTTCGAGGTAATCAAATATTTCTGGTGTTAAGATGTAACGACCCATGATGGCAAGGTTCGATGGTGCTGTACCTTGTTTCGGTTTCTCAACAAATTGTTTGACTTCGTAACGGCGTCCTTCTTTTCCTAGTGGATCGATAATACCATATCGATGTGTAACACTCTCTGGCACTTCTTGAACACCAATGACTGAATGGCCAGTTTCTTCATAAACGTTCATCAATTGTTTAATTGCAGGTGTTTCTGATTCAACGATGTCATCACCTAATAAGACTGCGAAGGGTTCATTCCCTATGAATTGACGAGCGGTATGTATCGCATGGCCTAATCCTTTTTGTTCTTTTTGTCGAACGTAGAAGATGTTTGCTAAGTCTGTTGAATATTGTACTTTCTCTAGTAACTCATCTTTACCTTTGGCTTCAAGAACCATTTCTAATTCCTTTTGGTTGTCAAAGTGATCTTCAATTGCGCGTTTATGTTTACCAGTTACGATGATAATATCTTCAATTCCTGCACGTGAAGCCTCTTCCACTATGTATTGAATTGTTGGTTTATCTAAGATTGGAAGCATTTCTTTCGGCATCGCTTTAGTGGCTGGTAAGAATCGCGTCCCTAAACCAGCAGCAGGTATGATTGCTTTTTTTATCTGTTTCAAACTCAAGTAACTCCTTTGCACATTGTGTCTTTTATATCATTTTTTAGTTTATCACGCTTTGGAAGTCTTTCCTAGTGATAGCCTGTGATACCCTATTGTTTGAGGATGCTTTTAAGTTCTATTCTAGAATTTTGTAACAAATCTAAATCAATATCGTTCGCTATTGAAAACGCGCATTATATCTTTCTTTAGTATTGCTATCTAGACTTATAACCTATGGTTAAAAAAATTGCCACTCTAACGAGCGACAATTATTATTACATATTACACAAACAAACTAATGAATAAGATAAAGATGATACCTGATACAGAAATAATGGTTTCAAGTAATGACCATGTTAGGAATGTTTCTTTTACGGTTAAACCGAAGTATTCTTTAAACATCCAGAAGCCTGCGTCGTTAACATGAGATAAGATAACACTTCCGGCGCCTATTGCGAGCACAACGAGTGCAACGTTTACGTCAGAGTGTTGCAATAATGGTAAAACGATACCTGTGGTAGAAATGGCAGCTACTGTAGCTGAGCCTAATGCGATACGTAATACGGCTGCTACAATCCAAGCAAGTAAGATTGGTGACATGGTTGAACCTTCGAACATTTTCGCGATGGTATCGCCTACGCCGCCATCAATCAGTACTTGTTTGAATGTACCACCGCCGCCAATGATTAAAATCATCATACCTATTGGATAGATGGCGTTGGTAACTGACTTCATAATATCGTCCATTTTTCTACCACGATTTAAGCCCATAGAGAAGATCGCAAAGATAACTGAAATTAACATTGCTGTACCTGCAGTACCAATGAAGTAAACAATTTGTTCAAATAAATTTGTAGCTGCTTCATGGCCTGTAATTAATTGTACAATAGTTGAAATTAACATTAAGATAACTGGCAACACAGCTGTAAATAAACTTAACCCGAAGCTTGGCATTTCAGATTCTTTGAATTCTCTTTGAGATCCTAGTGCTGAGATATCCCCTTCACGCGTGTAGGCAGAAGGAATGATTTTTTGTGCAATTTTATTAAATATTGGTCCAGCGATAATCGTTACTGGAATGGCAATGATAATACCAAATAGCAATACTTGACCAACGTTCGCTTTTAATTCTTTTGCAATAACAACGGGGCCAGGGTGTGGTGGTAAGAAACCGTGTGTTACTGATAAAGCCGTCACCATTGGTAAACCTAATTTAAGTGGTGAGACTTTCGCACGTTTAGCAATTGTAAATACTAATGGAATTAATAGAACTAACCCTACCTCGAAGAATAGCGCGATACCTACAATAAAGGCTGCGATTAGCATTGCCCATTGCACGTGTTTCGGTCCAAATTTAGCAATCAATGTATCGGCAATTCGATTGGCACCGCCACCATCAGCAAGTAATTTACCAAGCATGGCACCTAATCCAAAGATTAGCGCAATGTGACCGAGTGTACTTCCCATGCCCGCTTCTATGGTTTCCATAATTTTATTTAATGGCATACCTAGCAATATCGCAGTGACAACAGAAGTGATGATTAATGAAATAAACGTGTTCAATTTTAAGAAAATAATTAATGACAAAAGTAATAAAATCCCAATAACAACACTGATAATTGGCCAAATATCTCCAAACATCGTAAACCCTCCTAATGTTTTCTTTTTCTAATTTAATAATTTACTCCATGTGCTTACGTTGAAAGTCTGCAATTTCTGCATAACGTTCCTCTAATGAACGACTTAAGTTGATAAAGATGGATACTAACTGTTGATACACTTGAACTGTCTCTGGATTAGGTTGATGCGCGTTCGTTGTCCCGACCATTTGTTCAATAATTGAGTAGTCTTCAATGTCGCCTAATGCTTTCAAACCTAATACACATGCGCCTAAACAAGAGCTTTCATAGCTTTCAGGTACGATGAGATCTGTGTCGAAGATATCTGCCATCATTTGACGCCATACTTCACTCTTAGCAAAGCCGCCTGTTGCTTTGATTGTACTTGGTGTTTCATTCATGACTTCCACAAGCGCAAGATAGACTGTATACAGGTTATAAAGTACACCCTCTAATGCGGCACGTATCATATGTTCCTTTTGATGAGAGAGCGTTAATCCGAAGAATGACCCACGCGCATCTGCGTTCCATAATGGTGCACGTTCCCCTGCAAGGTAAGGATGGAAAATAAGTCCTTCTGCACCTGGTTTAACTCGGCTAGCGATTTTAGTTAGTACATCATATGGGTCAACGCCTAAACGTTTCGCCGTTTCCACTTCACTTGCGAGTAATTCATCTCTCAACCATCTTAGTACGACACCGCCGTTATTTACGGGTCCACCAATAACATAATGGTCTTCGTCCAATACATAACAAAAGATACGACCTTTATAATCTGTGCGTGGTTTATTAATTACTGTGCGAATAGCACCAGATGTACCAATCGTGACAGCTACTTCGCCCTTTTTATAGCTGTTTACACCTAAGTTTGATAGTACGCCATCACTTGCGCCAACAATAATAGGCGTATCCTCATCTATGCCCATTAGGGTGGCGTAGCGTTTTTTCATACCTTTAAGTATGTGTGTGGTAGGTACTAATTGTGGTAACTGTTCCTCAGTGATACCAAGTAATTCGAGTGCTTCTGCATCCCAATTGCGTGTTTCTAAATTAAACATACCTGTCGCGGATGCCATTGAATGGTCAATAACGTATGTTTCGAATAGTTGATAAAATATGTATGTTTTAATATCGGCGAACATCGCCGTTTGTTTATAAATATCAGGTTGTTCATGTTTCATCCAGAAGATTTTAGATAATGGTGACATTGGATGAATTGGTGTTCCTGTGCGTTGATATATGTCTGAGCCATGATGTTCCTTATTAATACGTTCAGCATATTGACTTGCGCGATTATCAGCCCAAGTGATACTCTCAGTCAATCGGTTATGTTGCGCATCGAGTGCAATCAAGCTATGCATTTGTGCACTAAATGCAATGAGTTTGATGTCTTCTTTTTTAATATTTGCTTCTCTTACAACATATTTCACAGTCATAAGAACGGCATCAAACAATTCGTCAGGATTCTCTTCAGATACATCAACATTGGGTGTATGTAAGGGGTAGCCAATGCTATGTTTCATGATAAATTGTCCATTTTCATCGTATAATACGGATTTCGTACTTGTTGTCCCAATGTCCACACCAATCATGTAGTTCATAGTATTCCTTCTTTCTTCTATTTATCTTAGCCAGAAACTTTCAATATCTTCGCCAACATCGTCGAAATTTAAATGAAAGGCTTCTCTTAATTTCGCTGAATCATAGTGTTCAATCGCCTCAACAAACACATTATGATTGTGATGAATGCGTTCAAAATCTGCTTTATCATGGTCCATACGTTGTCGCATGGATAACAATACGAGTGTTTCGATCACTGGTTTCAAATGTTTCCAGAATGTTTGTAAATATTGGTGATTTGATGCATGCATCATTGCTTCATGAAATTGAATATCATGTTGTGTGAATGCTTCAGCATCTTCGAATTTAACTGCTACTTTCATCATTTCAAGATGTTTACGCATCTCTTTAATAATCGGTTCTCTATCTATATGTTTTATCTTTGCGAATGCAAACGACTCTAGCATTAATCGTAAATCATACAGTTCTTTCTTCTCTTGCTCACCAAATTGCAATACTTTAGCGCCCATGCGTTCTAATTGAATGAGTTGATCTGTTTGTAATAATTTAAAGGCATCTCTAACTGGCGAACGGCTAACGTCAAATTGTTTAGCCACTTGATTCTCTGTAAGTAGTGTACCTGCTTCAATCTCACCACTTACAATTTGTAAACGTATTTCTGCTGCGACACCTTCCCCTTTAGACATGCCTCCAAGCCACTGCGTTGGATAACTTTCTTTCACATGCATCACTCCTATTCATTCAATTACAACTTGTATACAAGTATATTAATATATCGTATTCATTTTTGCAAACGCTTTCTTTTTGAAAGTAAATATCCCGGTCCTAAATAGACCGGGATGGATAGTAACATGATTTATTTTTTCTCATTTGAAACTTCAATACAATAATGGGTTTCATGGCAATTTGGACATGGTAATTTACGTGTTTGCATAGTATGTCGCGCCACGATAAATTGTTTCACAGATGGTTTAAACGTATGTTGGCAATTTGGACACAAATATGAAATGTTTTTATAATAGAATGTCGTTAATCCTATGGCATAGGTTACTAAAATAGGCAAGATTGAAACGAAAGGCTTACTTGAACTTCTCAGTAAACTTGCAATTAGTCCTGTGTATTGAATAATACCAATGACGCCTGCGCTCATCCATACTTTCTTTCTAAATGTCTTCAATGTCGTAGATTGTTTCATCGCTTTATCTATGTCAGATAGATGATTGATTGGTGCACTTGAGTGATCTGAAATGTACTGTTCTACATCATTGATATGCTGTAATGCTTTTGTTTGATCGTATATATGTGTTTGCAATGCTTCCTTATGTAGTTGAAGCATTGTTTTTAATGTCTGCATATCGCTATCTTCGTACAACAATGTTTTAATTTCATCTAACGTACAACCAAATTCCTTTAATAACGAAATCAACTGTAATTGTTGTACATCGTCTTCATTGTAATATCTGCGATTTGATTCTGCTGTACGTTTCGCTGTTAATAGACCTTTTCGATCATAATATTGTAGTGTTCGAACCGTTATACCTAGTTGATCAGCTAGCGCCCCAATAGTGTAATGTGACATAGTGTCCACCTCCTACATTGAATATAGTATATGACGTAACGTCACATTCAAGACCTTTTGATAAATGATGTTATCGGTCAGTCTAAAGGCAGTCTTATTTATCTTCAATCCATGATTTTATATGATCAATAATCCCTACAGTGCCATTAGGTAATTGTTCAAGGACAGATGGAAAGTCCATGTGTCCAATACCAGGATAGACGATTTCTTTCGTTTCTCCACCATAGCGTTTATACTGCTCCATAGTGGCTTGTGAATCTGTATACGGGATAATTTCATCATCTTGACCAGAGATAAATAATAACTTTGGAAATTGTTCAATTTCTTCAATATCTGGAAGATAATCTGCTTTAATTGTATATAATAAATCAGTGATGATCGTCTTAATCGGGGCTACAAAGGATAAGATATCTAGTCCGTTTTCTTTTCGTGCGTAAACTGTTTTCTTTAAGATGTATTGTGGCAAGTTTTTGATGGCAGTAATTTCATCTTTGAAATGGTCACGCTTACTATCTGTTGAGAATAAACGTGCAAGCATACTCGTGTTTGGCGTAATTTTAGCTGCGCTACTTAAATACACAAGATGAGATATCGGTAGTTTATTAAATTTCAATAGACGTGTGCCAATCATCCCTCCCATTGAATACCCAATAATCATGACCTTTTCAAGGTGTTGTGTGGCAACGATTTGTTCCAAAACATCTTCAATTCGTTCAGAGTAATCATCTAAAGTATGGTTATTACGATCAATCTTTGAACTTTTACCACGACTAGGACAATTAATGAAAATCATTTTATACTCTCTGAAGTAGGGTTCGAACATGGTCATAATACGGTATGTCATGATAGCACCATGTATAAATACGATTGCTCTATTTGATGTTGGATTGCCCGCGAAAGCGACTTCTACTTGTTCGTTATGATAATTTTTTAATTGATAAATTTGTGTTTTAAAATGTTTTCTGTTCATAATCAACCTCAAAAATCCCTATATTACTAAATTATTATTTTATCATAAAATTATCAAAACAGAGACAAATTAAAAAAGCATAACTTATAAAATTGTTACAGGTTACGCACAATCCAATAAGTTACGCTTTATCGTTTAACGTTATTCATTATTATCTGAAATCGCAGAATGAATGGATTGCATTTTAGATTCTACATCTGAAATTTCAAGGGCACAGTCTTTTAACATATCGCTATAATCTTCTGTATTAGCGTTATTTTTATAACGAATTTTATGTTCTAAACTTGCCCACATATCCATGCCAATGGTTCTAATTTGAATCTCTACAGGTAATGTTTCCACTTTATTGGATAAGAATACGGGAATTGTCACAACGATATGTAAACTACGATACCCATTTTCTTTCGGATTTTTAATATAATCTTTACGTTTGAGAAGTTTAACGTCTTCTTGTTTTAGGAGCATCTTCTCAATGACATATATATCTTCTAAATAGTTACAAACGACACGAATTCCCGCAATATCAAGAATATGTTTACGCGCACTTTCTGCACTAATTTCGACTTGCTTACGATGTAGTTTTTTAATTAGACTATTCATTTCTTTTACACGTCGTTCCATGTGATGAATCGGATTATGTTTATAAACATAGTTAAAGTTGTCATCGAGAATATCTAATTTGGTGCTGATTTCTTTTAAGGCTGAGGCGTATAAATGATCGAGTTCTACGAAACCAATTAATCTATCAAAGGCTTCATCTCCATCTTTGAAATGATGTAAGTTATCTTTAAATTCACTTCGTAATTCTTCTATATACAATGATGGTTTTCTTTCTACATACATAGTATTTCCTCCTTAATCATCACTGTTTATTATATCGAATTACAAAATAAACTAAAAATAATACTCTTTTATTGCAGATTATTTTAGAACTTTCAATTGATAATGAAAACGCACGACGTTGAAACAGCATTCTGTTTGAACGCATTGTTTCAGCCTCGTGCATTGATTTTATTGCGATGATTCACTTTTTTTATGTTCAATGACTGTCGTACCACGATTATCAGCAATAGCTTGCGCGCGTTTCGTGGCGTCTGCTTTCTTCTCAAAAGTATCGGACGCTTGTTTCGCCCCTTCTGTTTTCACTTTCCATTCGTCATCTTCAAAATATACATGTACATTTTTGTCATTGAGTTTTGGATTCGCTGATTGATCCTTTTGGTGTTGTGTGACATGCTTGTGCTTTAATTCATCAAGCGCTGCTTTCGATGCATCTTTATACCAATCTTTAGCTTGTTGTGTTGCAATCGGTATAACATCGCCTTCTTTATAGCCATCTTTCAACATTGCATTACCAATATCGATGGCTTTTTTTCGTTCTAATTCATCAAAGTACTTCCACGTATTCGGATAATCGTCCATCGTCCAAGGCATGGTATCAATCTCCTTTTTTAATTGATAGTTAGCTTTACCACTATCACCAAAAGTGAAACTCGATGATGATATTATGCTTTAATTGCAGCTCCATCTTCAACTTCATTAATATCTTTACGTGTATGCACACAATTATTTTGCAGTCGCATTAATGCCGATTTAATGTAATTATATTGCGGTAAATCGGAAAGTTCATTAATTTCAAGTCTGCTTTGAAGTTCGAAATGTTTCGCTAAGTTCTCAAAGGTAACAAGGTATTCTCCCATTTGATGATCAGAAATACGTTGACGTTGATGATCTTGCATTGCACGCATTAACATAAAGTTAATTTCTTCTAATGTGAAGATACTTGGATAATAATAACGAATCACTTCTTGATTTGAGAATAATTCACCACTTGCTGAATTATTAATTTGTGTCATGTTACTCATTTTCACTGATAAAGCTAAGCTTTCATCTCTTTCACGTAAATCATCTTGGTAATGATTTTCTGAGAATAAATATTGGAAGATAACGGCTTCTTTACGAACCACTTCTGCAATCGTTCGTGGTAACATGGCGGATGCTGTTTGTCGATTAATAAGTAAGATCCCAACAACTGCGATGGCAATACCAATCAATACATCAAAGATGCATGTATAGGCAATTGAAATGGACAGGTTATCTGATGCTAAACCATTTAATAATATAACTTGGATTGTAATAAAGATTACCGCAAAGGCATAGTTAGAACCTACAAATGTTTCAGTAACCATTGCCGCAAGACCCATAATGATGACTGCGATAACCAAGTGTGGATTGAAATATAGTATTGCTGATAATACGAGTGTACCTAAGATGGTACCTAAGCCACGGGCTACAGAACGGTCTAACATGCGTCGTGTTGTCATACCTAATAAGATGGTATGCGCCGTTAATGGAATCCAGTAAGATTTTTGGATATTAAATGCTAATGAAATAAAAATGGCCACTGCCATAATTACGGCATAAATCAAAGTATTCCGAAATACGATAGAATCTAACGTTAAATTATGAATGATACGTTGACTGTAAAGTGGCTTACGAACACTCGCTTCATGTTCAATTTGGTTAGAATCTAAGTTTGTAATTTCATCGATTTTCAAGATATATTGCCATAAATCGTCAAACACTTCATCAACATTGACTTCTTTCGTCCATTTTTCTCGTGCTGCTGATGTGCGATATGCATTGCGTATTGCAACGTCCATCATTTCAACTAATTCATTTGGAATTGGGCGTATACCTTTTTCATGTAATTCCAATAGCTCTGAATACAAACCTTGTGCTGAGGTATGTAGCAATAACAATCTTTGGAAGCGTGGACTTAATTTTTGATCAGCCCCAGCTGTTGCAGTGATTAACAATTCATCAGAGTTCTTGAATTGTGTTACTGCTGCTTTGGCACTCTCTTTAAACTTGTCAACATCGTTATAATTGTGCATTAATTCTTTAATCATGTTAAAGTCAGCATTAATTGCTCTATTTTCAATCTTTTGCTTTTGGAAAAGGATTGTCAAAATAACTACAAATGTAGCAATCGCACCACCAATAAGAATGGCAACACCGCGGTACAGTGCTTCATTTGGTGCTACTGGCAAGTTGCTCGGTAAACAAAATGTTACAAGGAAGAAAGTTGAAGACGGTCCAGCTATCTTCAATGCACTGAAGATATAATAAGGAATGACCGTAACTAATAATAATGTCACACCATATAGAATCGGTTCAGTAACCGTAAGTGTTCCCAGTATCATACATACGGCAAATGAGAGTGAACATAAGATAACTGTTCTAATCATTGAACGTGGTGAGCTTTTGAACACATAAATATGTGCCAATGTCCCAGTTGACACGAGCAATCCTAGTGCGAAATTACCTAGGAAATAACCTAATAGAGCTGGGATTATTAATAACAAGCCCTGTCTGATACCTTTCATCGGGTCAACTTTACTTGTATCAAATGTGATAAGTGATTTTAAAACATTTCCCAATGTTATCTTTCCTTTCTATAAAACATACATATTCAATGATAACACTTTTTATTCGTTTATATGATAGTGATTGTTCAAATAATAAAAAGGTAGGATTGAAATCATCGCTTCACAATTGACTTCTTATCCTACCTTAGTAATGTTTACGTTATGAAATTAACTTTAATTATTTTACTTCAGCTACGTCGATCACTGGTTTTTCTGTAATATAGTTACCGATATTTTCACTAAACACTTTAAAATGATCTGAATGATTGTGTGCTTCAACAGCAGCTTGATCTTTATAGTTCTCTACAACTACGAACGTATTACGTTCACTTACATCTTCATAGTGACTATAAAATGTATTACCTTCTTCTTCACGTGCATGTTTGACTAAATTCGTCATTAAATCTAAATAAGCAGCACGATGTTCTTCACTTACTTTAAGTTTTGCATTAATAATAATCATACATTTCACCCTCAATTTGTGATTTATTCACTATCATCTTACCACTTCCACACATATAAAACAGGGAGTGGGACAGAATTCTTTTTAAATTCGTCGTCTCACTCCCAACTTTCTTTGCTTGTAGAATTTCTTAGTGAAATTCTCTTTGTTGGGGCCCCGACTCCCAGCTTGCTTTGTTTGTAGAATTTCTTGATGAAATTCTCTTTGTTGGGGCCCCGACTCCCAACTTGCTTTACTTGTAGAATTTCTTGATGAAATTCTCTTTGCTGGGGCCCCGCCCGCAAGGATGACTAAAACTGAGAAAAGCTTGATTTAAGCGCCTTCTCAGTTCAGTCAGCTACTGCGTAATTGCAAAATAGCTTAATTATATTATTTATGTCCCAGTCTCGACTATTTATCTAGGCATAATGCCCTAGTTTATATAAAATTATTTTAATTCACGACTTTCATCTTTAATCAATGGTTTATCTGGTGATACAAATAACCATAAAATTGCTGCGATAACTGCTGGAATAATTAGCAATTGGAAAGTCATTGTCCAACCAAGTGATGCTACTAATGCACCAGCTAAGAATGGACTTAATAACGCACCAATGTTACCCCATAAGTTCATCCAACCAGATACAGTACCTGCGAAGTTTCTACCAATGTCATTCGCTGCAGCCCAGCTCATACCCATTGATACGCCCATACCACCTAAACCAAGTGATAACCAGAAAATAGTTACATATAAATTATCAGTATGTACTGCAAAGAAAATTGAAACTGCAAATACGATGAAACCTACAATAGCAATCAAACCTCTTGAAATAAATCTTGATTGACCACTGCGTAAAATTTTATCTGAAATCGCACCAGCAGATAAAATTAAAATAAACATAATGAACCAAGGTAATGAACTAATCGCCATGTCTTTAAATTCTACATGATATTGTTCAGTTAAGTACGTTGGTAACCAAATTAAGAATAATGAAATAACAAATTGTACTACAAAGTATTGACCTGCAATCGCATAGAAACTAATACGACGGAAGAATTGATTCCATGGTGGTAATGATTTCGTTGTTTGAACAAGGTCACGATTCTCCATAATGAAATGTTTCTCTGCGTCATTAACCATACGATGTTGTTCAGGTAAATCTTTCGCAATAATTCCCCATAATATTGCAATTAAGATACCTGCCACACCAAAGATATAAAATACTGCTTGCCAGTTAAATGCGTTTACAATAGCAATTGTAATGACAGGTGCTAATACAGGCCCAAAATATGAACCAGCAAGTAACATACTTGATGCTCTACCTTTCTCATCTTTAGAGAACCAGTTTGCATTAAACACGGCGTTTGATGGATACATAGGCGCTTCCCCGATACCGAATAAGAAACGAACTAAATATAATAAACCGTGATGTTTAATCATACCTGTTAAAATGGTGAAAGCACTCCACCATACTAAAGCAATTGTAATCATCTTACGTGGTCCGAATTTCTCAGCTAGCATACCTGAAGGTACTTGCATTAAAGCATAACCTAACGAGAAGAATGAAGCTAATAGACCAAATTGTTGTTTTGTCATATGTAAATCTTCCATCATTTGCGGGGCAATATACGAAATGTTGGATCTATCCATATAGGCGATTACACCTATAATAAAAAATGCTAATGCAAAAAACCAACGAACACTACTTTTCTTTTGTCTTTGTACCATAACCTCTTTTTCCTACTTCCTCTAATTTGTTGATTCTAAATATGTTGTCTAATATACTCACAAGACTCCCTATTATACAAAAATAACTCCCTTATAATCCTTACCATCATAGGGTTTTTAGCATTTATTTTTATTTATATTACCAGGTTTTGAAATCGTTTTCAATATCTTATTTAAAAGTTCTTTTATTAAATTGTACATCGTTCGTTACTTTATTCACTAATTGCGTCATTTGGGAGTGGCGCAGCATTCTTTTCACATTCATTGTCCACTCCCAGCTTGCTTAGCTTGTAAAATCACTTTCGTGATTTTTTGTGTTGGGGCCCCGACTTCCAGCTTGCTGTGTTTGTAGAATGTCGTAATGTCATTCTTTGTGGTGGGCCCCACTCCCAAGGATGACTAGAACCGACAAAAGCTTAATTTAAGCGCCTTCTCCGTTCAGTCAGCTACTGAGAATTGGTGAAATAGGATCATTATATGATTGATGTCCCTTGCTCTTCCTATTAAAATTTGAACTCTATTCGAAAAAATTGTAGAATAAATTTGAAATCAAACGTGAATCATAATTATTAAAAATTAAATAGATAATTTATCCACTGGAAGTGCCTTTGTTTAAGGCTGAGAGTAAAGAAAGAACTTTATAATTCCTGGAACCTGATCCAGTTTGCACTGGCGTAGGAAAGTGGCTTGCTAAATAACGTTCTATATAGACCAACGCTATTTCCTACGAAGGAGATAGCGTTTTTTTCATTTATTAGGAGTGATAGCCATCTTTATAGCGATAACAACTTACAAACATTTAACAGCGTCAGATTTACAACATTTTCTTGATATTAGTGAGGGGATTGATGGTTTACTCTTTCGTACCCCTATGTCTAGAGATGAGTTGCGTTCTTTTCTCAGCAGATTAATCGTTGCTGGATTCCCTAGAGATAAAATCATTGTCCATAGCGATGTCGAATTATTAGAAGCGCTAAATCTTACACGTTTACATTGTCGCGAGATGGACACGTTGGCATTCCACTATAAAGAACACCATCCAGAGGTGCAGGTTAGCATGTCAACGCACTCGGTTGACACTGTTAAACAGGCTTATCGACATCACTTGGATTATGTCTTTTATGGTCATATATTTCCAACCGCTTCTAAGCCAAATCAGCAACCTAGAACATCGTCCGAAATCAACGATGTTTTGCACGTGCCTATCCCGATTTATGCCATAGGTGGTATGACGGAAGATACGATACATCAACTGCCGCCTGGCTTTGCAGGTATTTGTGCAATCTCATACTTTATGAACGCATCTTTACAACAAATTCAACATCTACGAAAGGAGTGGTTGAAAGATGCATGACGTTCTTATTATTGGTTCTGGTGTCATCGGAATGTCCATTGCAAGACACCTTAGTCACACGCATCTCGACATCGCAATCGTTGACCGAGATATACCTGGTAAACATGCATCCTATAAAGCTGGTGGCATGTTAGGTGCTCAGAATGAATTTACAGAAGATAGTGATTTATTTCGACTTGCACTCGAGTCGCGAGACCTCTTTCCTGAATTATGCCAATCTTTACAAGATGAAACGGGCATTGATATTCAATATCAAGCATCTGGATTAATTAAAATTGCGAATCAACCTAGTGATGTAGCCCATTTACGTGCACAATATCAATTCCTACACGCATTAGATCACAATGTTGTTGCGCTCTCAGACAATGACTTCGCCGATTTAACGAATGGTAATGTCTCTGCAGCAGACATGGCTATTTATATCCCAAATGATGGACAAATCAATGCGAATCATTATACGAAAGCATTGTTTAAATCTCTGCAACAACGTCACATTACGCGCTACTTTAATACAGATGTTACTGACATTCATCGTCTGAATGGCTACTATCAAATCGCATCATCTAAAGGTGATTTATATGCTAAAAAGGTTATCGTTGCAGGTGGTGCATGGTCATCTCAACTATTAAAGCAGTATCAACTACCACGTGAGGTTGTTGGCGTTAAAGGTGAAGTCCTACTTGTGGAACACGATAATTTACATTTAAATCAAACGGTATTTACGACCAATGGATGTTATGTTGTGCCAAAACAACCCAACCGTTATTTAATTGGTGCTACGAGTGAATTTGATAATTATTCAGTAGGTAATACAACGCAAGGCATTTCCTGGTTGAAACATTATGCAACAGCACGTATTCCTGAACTTGCAAACGCACGTGTACTCAAACAATGGTCTGGCGTACGTCCGTACACAGAGAGTGAACTGCCAATTATGGACCAAATTGATGATGGCTTATATATGATTACCGGTCACTATCGTAATGGTATTTTATTATCTCCTGTGATCGGACGTGACATCGCAAATTGGCTATTAACTGGTATCAAACCAGCTCAATATAAATCTTTTAATGTCTCAAGGAGGTTAAATCATGAAATGTATCATTAATGGTGACACGTTCACGTTCGACTCGGAACAATCGATCCATCAAGTGCTCGAATCACTTGAGTTAGACCCACAACGTGTCATTGTTGAACATAATAAAACATTGATTAAGCAAGATGATTATCATCAACACACTGTGCGTGAAGATGATCAATTAGAACTATTAGAATTTGTTGGAGGCGGATAAAATGTTTAAAATTGGCAATTTAGAATTACACTCTCGTTTGTTATTAGGTACAGGGAAATTTGAAAATGAAGACATCCAAACTAAAGCGATTAAAGCTTCGGAAACAAATGTACTTACGTTCGCAGTTAGACGTATGAACCTGTATGATAAAAATTTACCTAACCCACTTGCAAATATTAATTTAAAAGACTTTATCACTTTTCCAAATACTGCTGGCGCTAAAACAGCTGAAGAAGCAATTCGTATTGCAGAAATCGCTAAACATGCGGGTGTATGTGACATGATTAAAGTAGAAGTTATAGGTGATGATGAAACATTATTACCTGATCCTTTCGAAACTTACGAAGCTTGTAAAGTATTACTTGAACGAGGTTATATTGTATGTCCTTACATTTCTAACGATGTTGTCTTAGCTAAACGTTTAGAAGATTTAGGTGTGCACGCCGTTATGCCGTTAGCCTCACCTATTGGAACAGGTCGTGGCATTAATAATCAACTGAATTTGAGCTACATTATTAAGAATTCAAATGTACCAGTTATTGTTGATGCAGGTATTGGTTCACCTAAAGATGCATGTCATGCGATGGAATTAGGTGCTGATGGCATCCTTTTAAATACGGCAGTATCAGGTGCGAAAGACCCTGTGAAAATGGCAGAAGCAATGAAGTTAGGCATTCACGCTGGTCGCTTATCTTATGAAGCAGGACGAATTCCAGTGAAATACACTGCCCAAGCATCAAGCCCAACTGAAGGTTTAGGATTCTTATAATGCAACGATACAATCGGCAAATGAGATTTTCACCGTTTGGTGCGCATGGCCAACATGCTTTATCGGATGCAACGTTGCTTATTTTAGGTGCCGGCGCATTAGGTAGTCATGTTGCTGAACTTCTTGCTCGTATGGGTGCACATCACATCGCAATTGTTGATATGGATATTGTTGAAACATCTAATTTACATCGACAAGCATTGTACACTGAGGCAGATGCATTCAATATGGTGCCTAAAGTACATGCTGTTCAACAACATATCGCAGACATCAATCATCATGTAGATGTACAAACGTATTATCAAGAAATCACTTCATCTAATATTGAAGATATTATCACCGACGTTAAACCCGATATCATCATTGATGGCATGGACCATTTCAAAATACGCTACCTTATAAATGAAGTATGTCATAAGCACCAAATCCCTTGGGTTTATGGTGCAGCTGTTGGCAATAAAGGAACCGTTTATGGTATTGATTTCAAAGGTCCTTGCCTAAAATGTCTTTTAAAACACATGCCATCCAGTGGTGAGAGTTGTGCGATTAACGGTGTTTTACCTCCTATTATTTCACAAGTGGCGAGTTACGAAGTTTCTGAAGTGCTACGTTACTTATCAGGGGAAGGCTTTTCAAAGAAATTAATTACGATTGATACATGGCAGATCGATTACAAAGCGATGAACGTCGATATATTACAAGACCATGCTTGTGACGTATGTGCCAATCGACACTATTCACTCTTAGAAACAAAACAACAACACCATATTGAAAGTTTATGTGGCCGTACCTACCTTTTCCGATATCAGCCTAATGTCTTTCAACATGCACATCATCTTCCTGGAACGCTTGTGAAGGCCACGTCTTTCGCAAAATTAATTAAAGATGACCATTACGAAATCACTTTATTTAAAGATGGCCGTATGAATGTCTATGGTGTCGAAGATGATGAAGAGGCAACGCAACTCTATCAACACTATTTAAAAGCAATGAAATAACGGTTGTCATTAGTTTATACAAGCAATTCATAGTAAATTTTATTATAATGAATTTACTATGAATTTTTTATTTTTGAAATCAAATGGTAAAAATTAATGTGATCGAGATGATTTCGACGCCGTAGATGGCTTTCGCAGTTATTGCGTTGTGTTGTCTCGAACGCTTCTAAAAGGAGTTCTTATATATAAATGGAACAATTAATTACTGATTTTATTAGTAAATGGGGTTATACAGCCATATTCATTCTTATCTTATTGGAGAATGTATTACCTGTAGTCCCTTCTGAAATTATACTTACGTTTGCTGGTTTGATGTCGGTTAAATCTGGTTTATCTATACCATTCCTATTCTTAATTTCAACAATCGCATCATTTATCGGGTTACTCATCTTGTATTATCTTTGCCGTTTAATTAATGAAGACAGTATTTATCGTTTTGTAGACAAACATGGTAAATGGTTTAAGCTGAAAGGTAAAGATGTTAAGCGCGCTAATGATTGGTTTAAACGTTATGGCGCATGGGCTGTACTGCTATGTCGCTTTATCCCAGTATTACGTGTACTCATCACAATCCCAGCTGGTATTAATAAAATGAATGTCGTTACGTTCGTCGTCTTATCATTATTAGGTACGACAATTTGGAACTTTGCCTTAATCTTACTCGGTCGTATGTTAAGTGGTAGTTTCGACGCTTTAATGGCCGGTTTACACACATACTCATACATTATGTACGTGATTATTATTCTTGCAGTTCTTTACGTGCTTTATAGAATATTCTTTAAAAATAGAAACCGCGTTAAGTAATATGTGAAAGCCTCAGAATCCATTGGTGACTGAGGCTTTTTTATTAAACAGTCGTATTTTAAGAATTAATTCTGACATTTTAAGCATCACCATTGAAAAAGTGATGCGTTTTAAAGATAATTAATGTAAGCGGTTTTATAAACTATCTACAATGAATATCAATTCCAAACAGGAGTGAAATACGATGACACAAACGACTGAAAGTGAATTACGAGAGAAGTATTTAGATTTATTATCACAACAATTTGATAGCCCTGAAAAGCTGGCAACAGAAATCGTCAATTTAGAGTCGATTTTAGAATTACCAAAAGGCACAGAACATTTCGTCAGTGACCTTCACGGTGAATATGAATCGTTCCAACATGTATTGCGTAATGGCTCTGGTAACGTTCGTTCTAAAATTAATGACCTTTATGCTAAAAAGTTATCTCAAAAAGAAATTGATGACTTGGCTGCGCTTGTCTATTATCCTGAAGAAAAATTAAAACTCGTTAAAAATAATTTCGACTCAAAAGGTAAATTAAATGTTTGGTATATCACTACAATTGAACAATTAATTGATTTGATTACCTATTGTTCATCAAAATATACACGTTCAAAATTACGTAAAGCATTGCCTAAAGAATATACATATATTGTTGAAGAACTACTTTATAAAAATAACGAATTTAACAATAAGAAATCCTACTATGAAACATTGGTAAATCAAATTATCGAGTTAGAGCAATCAGATGATTTAATTATTGGATTATCCTATAGTATTCAACGTCTTGTCGTTGACCATTTACATGTGGTTGGAGATATTTATGACCGTGGTCCGCAACCTGATAAGATTATGGACACGTTAATCAACTATCACTCTGTTGATATTCAATGGGGGAACCATGATGTTTTATGGATTGGTGCCTATGCAGGTTCTAAAGTCTGTTTAGCTAACCTACTTCGTATATGTGCACGCTATGACAATTTAGACATCATTGAAGATGCTTATGGCATTAATTTACGTCCGCTATTAACACTTGCAGAAGAACATTATAGCGGCAATAATCCATCATTCAAACCGAAGAAACGTCCTGATAAACCAGTTGGATTATCTAAACTTGAAGAGAGTCAAATCACTAAAATCCATCAAGCGATTGCGATGATTCAATTCAAACTAGAAATGCCAATCATTAAACGTCGTCCTAGCTTTGAAATGGAAGATCGACTAGTCTTGGAACAGATTAACTATGATACAAATGAAATCACCATTTATGGGAAAACATATCCTTTAAAAGATACATGTTTCAGTACCGTAGACCCAGAAGATCCTGGTAAATTATTACCTGAAGAAGAAGAAGTAATGAATAAATTGTTGCTTTCATTCCAACAATCTGAGAAATTAAAACGTCACATGTCCTTCTTGATGAAGAAAGGCAAACTTTACCTTCCATATAACGGTAATTTACTCATCCATGGCTGTATACCTGTTGATGAACACGGAGAAATGGAGTCGTTTGAAATTGAAGGTGAACAACATAAAGGACGTGACCTATTAGATGTCTTTGAAAGACATGTACGTTACGCCTACGATTACAAAGATATAACAGATGATTTATCTACTGATTTAGTATGGTATCTATGGACTGGTAAATATAGTTCTTTATTTGGTAAAAGGGCCATGACAACATTCGAACGTTACTTTATCGAAGACAAAGCTTCGCATAAAGAGCCTAAAAATCCATATTACTATTTACGAGAAGATGTGGATATGATTCGTAAAATGTTAAAAGACTTTGGCCTTAATCCAGATGAAGGTAGAATCATCAATGGTCATACACCTGTAAAAGAAATAGATGGTGAAGACCCTATTAAAGCAGATGGCAAAATGTTAGTGATCGACGGTGGTTTCTCGAAAGCATATCAAAAAACAACTGGTATTGCTGGCTATACATTACTGTACAATTCATTCGGCATGCAATTAGTCGCTCATCAACATTTCGATTCAAGAGATAAAGTATTATCAGATGGCGCAGATGAATTATCTGTTCGTCGAGTGGTTGATGAAGAATTACAACGCAAAAAAATTAGAGATACCAACGATGGTAAAGTACTCCAAGAACAAATCCGCATCTTAAAATTATTAATGCACGATAGATATTTGAACTAACATTTGACTAGACTGATATACAAAATTATGGGAGTGGGACAGAATTTGTTTTAAATTCATTGTCTCACTCCCTTTTAAGCATTATTTAAAAACTCATCATAATCCTTTTCTAATATACATCTCTTAAGATGCCGTATACCCCATGTTCATATTGCGGTATCGGTTTAGTACTCTTATTAAATGACACCACGCTACTATCATCAATATGATAAATAATCATATCATTATCAGTAATGTTATCGTATGCTTCCGCAGATACTTCAACAATATTTTTATTGGCAATCGTATTATCAAACCATCTTGGACTATGTGATTCATCAAATAAAATGTGATTGCGCAGCGGTCCATTTAAATTATTACGTGCTTGTTCGTCAGTAAAGGACACAGGCATCATACTCACATGATTCAAGCCGAACTCCGGTACCAACTCATTAAAAGCTAAACTATTAAAAATAAATGACTTGGTCATTAATAAACATTTATTGTAACGAATTAAATCTGCATATATTCGATCACTACTTGATAATAGATTCCCTTTAAACACCTCAAAGCCAAGTTCTTCCGCTTTATCTGATGTATTCTCAAATAGATTAAATACCATAACCGGTATATCATGTTCACGCAGTTTTGTACCTAAGTGGAATGAGAATTCACTTTCACCAACAATGATGACACCTGGTGGTTCAGTACTTGCTAGGCCAAACAACTTACTTAAAGGAATAAAGCTAAATCCATATATAACTACCGTAATAAAAACAAGGCCAAAGGTTACAGGCGTAATATAACTCGCCATTCTAGCATGGTTATCTAGAAATAACCCACTAAAGAATTGCGCAACAGTTAAAACGACAATCCCTCGTGGTGCCATTAAAGCAACAATCGCACGTTCTCTCTTCGTGATTTCTGTACCTATCGTTGATACTAAGACTGATATCGGACGTACCAAGACAATCATTGCAATCGCAAAGACTACTAATTGCCATGATAAAACATCCATTAATACCGATGATGTTAATGAAGATGTAATTAAAATAAAGACAGTCGATACAAGAATAGAGGATGCATTTTCAATGAAATGATCTGACTCCTTGTAAATTAAATCATGTCTCTTATAACGCGCCATCATTAAACCAAAAATTGTTACGGCTAATAGGCCAGATTCTTGTAATATTTGATCACAAATACTGAATACTAACAGAATAAACACTAACTGAATCGAAGGCATTAAATTCTGCGGGATGAAATCACGTTGGATTAGCCAATTGAAAATGAATGATGCGCCAAAGCCGATAATGGCTGTTGCTATAATTTTCAAAATGAAAATTAAAATGACTTGAACACCGAAGCCCTGTTCAAATATTTGATAAATATAAAACGCAGTTAATGCGAGTATAGGACCAATAGGATCTAAGATAATGCTTTCCCATCTTAAAATAGAATCTACGCTCTTACGCACTTTCGCTTGCTTTAGCAATGGCTGAATCACAGTTGGGCCAGTAATTAAAAATAACCCGCCCATTACAACCGCTACAGCAATTGGGAAATCTAAAATTTTATGTAATGCAAGCGCACCGAGTACCCAAGCGATAGCTGCGCCGATGGTAATAATTCGAATAACCGCTTTAGAAATGCCTTTTAATTCACGAAAATCCAAATTACTACTGCCTTCGAATAGGATTACCGCTACAGCTAATGACACGATAGGACTAAAGACCTCAGCCCCCAATGTTTCTTGAGGGTTTGCCAGTCCCAAGATTGGCCCAATGAGTAAGCCGACAATCGACATCACTACAATGGATGGCCACTTAATTTGCGTCGCTAACCATTGGCTAAATATACCTAACGCTAAAAATAGCACAATGATTAACATAACAGGTAAATCTAATGACATACCTACACCTTCCTCAATAAGAATCAACTTTTTTCAATACTGTGTCATACTATCAAACTTTGGTTACACCTGCATTACCAATTTATAAACAAGTTGTTAATGCCTTTGTCGGACACACAATGTTCACTTCGGGTAAACTTTCCTATTTATTTCTAACCTCATTTCGTCTAAAATAGATAATTGCGTTTAAACTATATGAATTAAGTAATGATTTGAAAGGAAATTTTAATTGTGCAACTTTTTAGAGAGACTATAATGGTAGCTTTCGCATTTGTGGGTGTTGTCGTTGGGGCTGGCTTTGCGACTGGTCAAGAAATATTTCAGTTCTTCACGAGTCATGGTAGCTATAGTATTACTGGTATTATCGTTACGGGGTTAATCATTACGTTAGCAGGCGTCTTCGTCTTAAACACTGGCTTTACGATTCAATCTCATAACCATTCTGAGTCTATTCAATATTATTTACATCCAATGATTGCACGTATTTTTGATATTATTTTAACTTTATTTTTGTTCTCTTTAGCGATGATTATGACTGCAGGTGGGGCCTCAACCATACATGAAAGTTTCGGATTACCTTATTGGTTAAGTTCATTGCTATTAGTATTATTTATTCTAATGACACTGTTTCTTAAATTTGAACGTTTGATTACCGTCTTAGGTATGGTGACCCCCTTCCTAGTCATTGTTGTTTCTATTATCGCCATCTATTATTTTATAACAGGAGATGTTAATTTTAGTGCAGCGAACCGCTTCAATGAACAACACGGTTTATCACTCGGTTGGTGGTTTGATGGATTAAATTATGCGAGTCTACAAATCGCAGCCGCATTTAGTTTTTTAAGTGTAATGGGCGGTCGCATGCAACATCGTCAGTCGGCGTTATGGGGTGGCATCTTAGGGGGTATCATCATTACATTATTGCTATTAATGATTAATCTAGGGCTCATTACAGAATTTGAACACATTCAATCTGTTGCATTGCCAACGCTACTACTGGCTAATCATATTTCACCTTTATTAGGTACAATGATGTCGATTATAATGATTTTAGTTATCTATAATACAATTGTTGGTCTTATGTATGCTTTTGCATCGCGTTTTACAGAGCCATTCTCCAAAGGGTACTTTGTACTCATCATTGCAATGGCTATCGTTACATTTATATGTACATTTATCGGCTTTATTTCTTTAATCGGAAAAGTCTTCCCCATCATGGGATTATTTGGTTTCATACTCCTTATCCCAATTTTGTATCAAGGATTTAAACACTTCGTACTATCTAAATAATTGAAAATACATTAAACAAGACTCAAAGACGTTAGCCATACATCTTTGAGTCTTATTTAATTATGAATTCAGGATTTCTTGTCCTTGCATTAATCCTGCTTGTGTAATTTCATGACTGTTCACCCAAACTTCAGTAACATGTGCGCCCTGTTGTTTAAATAAATTCATCACGTGCGCACTCTGATCCATTGAAACAATTGGATCATGTTTGCCCATAGATAATAATACTTCTACGTCACTCATATCTTTCGATGTGGTTACTTCAATGGGATACAGTGGCGCAAATAACAAGGCTTTTTTGAATGGTGCTGTGTCTCGTAACATTAAGTTAATCGCAATATTAGCGCCATTAGAGAACCCAACTAAGACTGTTGTAGTCAAATCAAAACGATAACGTTCAGCAGCGTCATATATAAAATCTAACAACCGTTGACCACGATAGTCTAAATCTTCTTCATCGTAGACACCTTCTGCAAGGCGTTTGAAATAACGATTCATACCATTTTCATTAATTTCTCCGCGAATACCTAATAGATTATAATCAGGATTTAAAGCTGTGCCGAGTGGAATCAGATCTGTTTCATCCCCACCAGTTCCGTGTAACAGTATTAATGTCGGTGCATTATCTTTACCTGGTCTATAAATATGTTCCATCAATCCACACTCCTTATTTTTCATTTAGTCTTAACGGTGTTAATTGAGATTCAATGTCGTATCGTCTGTCCTCGTAAAATGGTGGTAGCTGTAGTTGTTTACCTAACTCATCTACATCTTCATCGATCATAAAGCCAGGACCAGCAGTCGCAAATTCAAAGATTAATTTGCCAGGCTCTTTCATGTAAATCGCATGGAAATAAAATCGTTCTTTCACATCCGTCACATGCATCCCTTTATTTAGAAGATAGTCACGCCATTGTACATGTACCTCGTCATTTGGGACTGACCACGCAATATGATGGAAGGTGCCACCACCCCAACGTACAGGTTGTGGGTTTATAAATTTCTGAATAATAATTTGATGATGCACACTACCCACAGTTTGATACTGAACATTGTCATCTGTTTCTTGAATGTATTCTAGCCCCAAATCATCACGTAGTAATGCTTCTGTTGCTTGTGGGTCAGCTGATAACATCGTGACACCGTGAAATCCTATGATGTCATTGTTCGCATGTGTTTCATGACTTTCAACCATTGCTAATGTCAATCCATGACGATCTTCAAATTCCAATGTGGCTTGATTAAAAGAAAACGTTTGACGGGTTTGGATACCATTCGCATGTAATTTCATTTCCCAATGCGCCATACTATCTTTCGGTATGCTAAACGCTAATCGTCCAACTTGACCTGAACCAATACGCCCTCTATAACGATTTGGCCAATTAAAGAAAGTAAGCACCATATCTTGTTGTGCTTTATGATTTGAGAAATACAAATGATACGTTGACGTATCATCAAAATTTACTGTCTGTTTAATTAAAGATAAGTTTAATACATTCGTATAGAAATCGTATGTCTCTTGCGCATCGCCAACAATCGCCGAAATATGATGAATATGTGTAATAGGTTCCATCATTGAATCCTCCTTAGTTATCACTTTTACCGGTAGTATCAAAAGGTCGTACTTGAGATTCGATTGTCTCTCTTTGTTCTTCTAAAAATGGCGGTAATGATAATTTTTCACCTAGCGTCTCATATGGTTCATCTTCCATAAATCCAGGACCATCAGTAGAAATTTCCAACAAGATGTGGCCTAGACGTGCGTATAAGGCTTCAAAATAAAAGCGATCTACTAAACCAGAATGAGGTATACCTATGTCATTGTATTTGTGCAACCATTGTTCAATCGCTTGATGATCTTTAACCCTAAATGATACATGATGTACTTCACCATATCCTTGAACAGCAACTGGCCCATCTTCATCTCTTCTTAGAATCACTTGACCACCATTACCACCGTCACCAACTTCGAGCAATGCTACATTGTCTTCATCTATGATTGTTCGCATGCCATAAACACGTTCTAACAAACGCTTGAAATCATCAAAGTAGCTCACCGTAATTTCGATTGGTCCTAAACCATAAATCGCTTTATCCTCAGGAACCGGGCCGTTCTTCCAAGGTTTGCCAGGTGACACGCCGCTATCGCCCTCATCAGATACTAATTGATAATCTTGTCCATCTGCTTCTTGAAAAGGCAATACCTTCTTACCTAATACGTCTTGGATTCCTTCATGCTTCACACCAAACGCATCAAAACGTTGCATATAATAGGTTAGTGCCTCATCATTTGGTACACGGAATGATGGTTTCGTAATCGAATTTGTCCCCTTACGTCCTTGTGGTATACCAGGAAAGTCAAAGAATGTCATATCAGTACCTGCTGACCCTTCATCATCTGCAAAAAAGGTGTGATACGTTTGAATATCATCTTGGTTTACCGTCTTCTTAACAAGTCTCATACCAAGTACTTCTGTAAAAAATTTATAGTTACGTTCAGCATCATCTGTAATCGCCGTTACGTGATGAATACCTAACAAATTAGTGTCTATCATAAGTCACCCTCCATTTATTTCGATTTCGAGATAATTTAAGTTAAAAAATTAAAGTGCACAGGTTTACACTTCTGCTGTTTGTGCACTTAATTTTTTGAATGCTTGTTGAATCGTTATCAATTCTTCTTCTGATAGAACAGAAAACGCCTGTTCTAACGTAGCAGCATGTTGGGGGAAAATGTCTGCCATAAATTGTTGCCCTTTGTCGGTAAGTGTTGCATTATATACGCGCTTATCTGATGGGTCTTTGTCACGCGTAATCCAACCCTTCTCTTCTAATTGACTCACTACGTATGAAATACTACTACTTGCGATGAGCACCCTATCTCTAATACGTTGAATCGGTTGTGGGCCTTTACTATAAAGTAATTCTAATACTGCGAATTCTGTGACATTCAGTCCATAGTTTTTCACATCTTGCTGTACGATTTTTTCTAATCTATCTAATGCTCTATTAAGACCAATAAATGCTTTCAATGAATGTTCCGTGCGATCCATTAACGCACCACCTTTAATTTATTTCTATTTCGAGATAAATTGTACACGTATTTCAACTTATCGTCAATATGTTAGTTCTATTATAAATTTATGTGCGTTTGATTACTATCTTTTTTAAAAAGAAATAAGCATGGAAATGGTAGTTACAGGGAATACTAACGTTGGAGGTGTCTCAAATGACCAATCAATTATTTATTAACAATGAATTTGTAGAGAGTAAGTCTAATAACACAATGGACGTTATCAACCCTGCAACAGGTGAAACATTTGATACAATTACTTTCGCAACTGAGGACGAAGTTAACGAGGCAATCGAAAAATCTAAACATGCACAACTTGAATGGGAAAACGTGCCCGCACCTACACGTGCAGAGCATGTAAAATTATTAATTCCTTTATTAGAGCAGAACAAAGACGCGTTAGCCCAATTGTATGTTCAAGAACAAGGTAAAACGTTGGCACAAGCTGAAGGTGAAATTGATAAAGCGATACAATTTATCGACTATATGACAAGTTTAAGCATGCGTAATAAAGGCGAAGTCCTACAAAATAGCGTAGTGAATGAAACCATTCAATTAATAAAGAAACCAGTGGGCGTGACTGCCGGTATTATTCCATGGAACGCACCCATTATGGTCTTAATGCGTAAAGTTATTCCTGCACTTGTAACGGGGTGCTCAATCGTCATCAAACCAAGTGAAGAGACGACATTACTCACTTTACGTTTGGCTGAATTATTCCGTGCTTCAACAATACCAGCCGGCCTAATTCAAATCGTACCAGGTACTGGAGAAACAGTTGGTACGCAACTCGCCACACATCAAGATGTTCAACTTATATCGTTAACAGGAAGTATGCGTGCAGGTAAAGCCGTTTATCAACATGCAGCTAATACTGTTAAAAAAGTAAATCTAGAATTGGGCGGTAATGCACCTGTCTTAGTGACGCCGCATGCAAACTTAGACAAAGCAGTAGATTATATTGTAACTGCGCGAATTAATAATGCAGGTCAAGTATGTACGTGTCCAGAACGTATCTTCGTTCATGAAGATGTGCACACAGACTTTGTCAATAAAGCCAAACAACGTATGAGTGAATTACAAGTGGGCGATCCGTTAGATGCTAATACGGATTTTGGTGCCATTATTAATCAAACACAGTTAGATAGTATTGATCGCAAAGTACAAGACGCTATTCAAAATGGTGCTGACTTAGTCTTAGGTGGTCATAAATTAAATCGTGCTGGTTTCTTCTATGCGCCTACCATTTTAGACAATGTTAAAAAAGAAGACAGTGCCTTTAAAGAAGAAATCTTTGGTCCTGTCCTAGCTATTACAACTTATAATGACTTTGATGAAGCAATTGATGCCGCAAATGATACAAATGCAGGGTTATCTTCTTATATCTTCTCAGAGAATTTAAAAGAAGTCATGAAAGCGACAGAACGCTTGAAGTTCGGTGAAGTTTATGCGAATTGCGAAGCAGAAGAAGTCGTTAATGGCTACCACGCTGGCTGGAGAGAATCTGGCTTAGGTGGTGCAGATGGTATTCACGGTTTCGAAGAATACTACAATACAACTGTAAGCTATATTAGATATGAATAATGAGATATAAATCCCCTAATTCCTGTAAAAAGGATTAGGGGGTTTTTAATGATTTAATGCTTTATCTAATGCTTTAATGTTCTGCTTCATGATTGATTGGAAAGTTAAATCTTTATCATTAGCTTGTTCTTTGGATAATACAGACAAATTATTAAAACTTAATGGTTCTGCATTGGTCTCGTCACGAATAACATCCGTTATCTTAGAAGTAATATTCTGTTCATAAAGTATATAGGGTTGTTGCGTATGATTAATTTGTTTAATAAGTGCAAGAATATCCTTTTGGCTTGGTTCTTCATTATTCATACCACTTACCCCCTCTTGTTGGAAGTGGTAACGTTCTGCTAAATAACCTAATGAATCATGCGAAATAATAACTTTATGCCTTTTAGGATGTTCAGTAATTACTTTTAATTTTTGATCTAAATCTGTTAAGTCTTGATTTAATTTTTTAAAATTATGCTCATAATATGCTTTGTGTTGAGGGTCTCTTTTGACTAAATCATTCTTAATTTTTTCTGCAAAATGCTTATCTAGTACTGGGTCTAGCCAAACATGTGGATCATGACTGCTCGCTTCATGATTATGTTGATGCTCGTGTTCATCATGGTCATGGTCTTCTTCAAGTAATGTATGATGGTTTAAATCAGACGCAACGGCTAATTTCATATCATTATTCGTCATTGATTCTGTAATCGTCTTAGCAACTGGATCTAGGTCGTCACTTGAATAGATAAACACATCACTTTTCGCAATATTAATCATATCTCTTTGTGTTGGTTCATATGTATGCGTGTCTGCACCCGGAGGATAAATCGTATCAACATTGACGTATTTGCCACCAATTTGTTTAGTGAAACTTTCAAATGCAAATACGGTAGTATAAATATTTAATTTATTATCCGTTGAAATATCTTTCTTTTTGGCACTCGAATATTGTTCTGTGCTACAAGCCGTTACAGTCATACAGAGACACAAAACAATAAAGAAATAGATTATCCTCTTCACACAGACCCCTCCAAGACGTAGCAAATTCGTTTACAACTATATCTTTAATAATGTAATAATGCAATATTTATATTTATTATCTATTTTGTATTTTAATATTTAGTTCATGCATGTTTCGGATTGCTTCAAAAGTGATACATATAAGTATGACATTATTAAAGGAGTGACGTTATATGGCACAAGATATTAAAAAAGGTAACCAACAATTCTATGTTGGAGAAGATGAACACAATGCGCAAGCAGTCATTACGTTTAAACAAGTAGATAATAATGAAATTGATATTGATCACACTGGTGTTGCAGATGAACTAGGTGGACAAGGTTTAGGCAAACAATTAGTTGAAGCTGTTGTCAATTATGCAAGAGAAAACAACTTAAAAATTATCGCATCTTGTCCATTTGCGAAAAATGTATTAGAAAAAATGAAGATTATCAAGATGTTTATCTTGGATAATCCACTTCAAATATAACGACGCGCACATAAGCGTTCACGCACATTAAATCGATACAGAGCTTTTAGGCTATAATCAGGCTTGTATAGTGAGCCTGGGACATAAATAATAAGATGATGCTATTTTGCAAATTCGCAGTAGCTGACTGAACTGAGAAGGCGCTTAATTTAAGCTTTTCTCAGTTCTAGTCATCCTTGCGGGGGTGGGACAACGAATTTTAAAAGAATTCTGTCCCTCTCCCTTTTTTCATGCATTTAAAATTTAGAAAACAACTTCCTTGCTTAATTTAATGATTAGTAGTATATTTATTATACTTAATATAAATAATAAATGAAGATGATCCATTCATCTTAGGAGGCACTACATTATGAATGCATTTCACACTACTGAAGCAACACAAGTTACGAATATTACATTGAACGTTGAAGACTTAACTAAAATGACTAACTTTTATAAAAACATTCTTGGATTTTCAATTAAAGAACAAGACGACCAACACGTTATTTTCAATGTTGGCGCAAATGGACATACATTAACATTACACTATCTTGAAGATGGACGTCGTCCAGGATTTAGAGAAGCTGGTTTGTTCCATATTGCTTACTTACTCCCTACACGTGCAGATTTAGCAAACTTTTTATTCCACGCTAGTCGTTTAAACGTACCTGTAGGTGGTGGCGATCACCTTGTTAGTGAAGCATTATACTTTAATGATCCGGAAGGTAACGGCATTGAAGTATATCAAGATCGTCCATCTGAAGAATGGCAATGGGATGGTCATTTCGTAAAAATGGATACACTTGCTGTAGATGCAGATGATTTAATTGCACAACGTACAGAAGACGGTTGGGCTGGTTGGCCAGCTGATGGCAAAATCGGGCACTTGCATCTTAAAACACACGATTTAGGACAGGCACGTGACTTTTATATTGAACAAATTGGATTAGAACATATTTCTAATTTCCCACAAGCATTATTTATGTCTACACAAAACTATCATCATCATATCGCCGCTAATGTTTGGCAATCAAATCAAGTTAGAACAGATAATGACAATACTTACGGCTTAGTTCACTTTGATATCTATAAACCCAATGCTAAAGAAGAAAATATAACGTCACCTGAAGGTTTCGATATTACAGTTCATAGTGATACAAGCGTAGTTCCTGGATAGAATGATTCGTTTAATCACTACTTGCCATCGTTTAATAAACACACCATTTAAAAAGGATTGAGAGAAGATAAATGACTTTGTCTTCTCTCAATCCTTATTTTTTATGATTTCATATTATTTACTTCTCGCATTGCAAATTGACGGACTCGATTTTCATCCTCTTTAACCCATCCAGGTATTAAAAATGCATCAATAATCACCCAGATTAATGTCGGGATACCAAAGGTAAACCATGCTGTTAATATGGTAAGTACTAATAAACCTACTGCAGAACCCGTTTTACCATGATAAAAACGATGTCCACCAAATCCACCTAGGAAGAACCATAATACATAAGAGATAAGCGCTGTTTTTGAACGATTCGCTACTTGTTGCTCAATATACGTTTTTTCTTCTAAATTCATCACATTGTCCCCATTCCTAAATATTAAATTAGTTAATGATTAAACTATCAATTTAATTCTAATTCAAATCATATTATATTTATCAGGATGGTCACATATTGTCCTTAGCTTATTTTTTATTCTTCAACAAGTTTTCGATACTTTCTTACTGTGTCAAAATCGCTATCTTTCGCTTTCTCATAGCCTTGATGTCCATAAATATCTGTCAGTATTGTTTTACCTTTCTTTGTTTTACTCATCTCTAAAAATGCGTTACTGATTTTTGTTTTCCATTGCTGATTCATATCACTACGCACTGAAATCGTATCATTAGGTATTTTTTCTGTTCTATAAATCACTTTAGTATCTTTATAGATATTTGGGTAATCACGTTTTAAATCTGTGCGTGCATCCTGGTATATTGCTACGGCATCGACATCACCATTTAACAATGCTATCAATGCTTGATCATGACCTTTGATTTGAGCAATTTTAATGTCATTTTGATGGATATGTACCTTTTTTAAGCTAGCCATAGGATAAATATATCCAGATGTAGATTCTGGATCTTGTAACCCTACCTTCTTACCTTTTAAATCTTCTAACGTCTGTAAATGACTATTTTGACGTACTACAATTTGTGAACGATAGTAGTCGACTAATTTCGAAGTTGGATGTCCTTTATCATCTACCAAATAACCTTTAGATTTTAATAGTACATCTGCAGCACCTTGGTCATGCGCGATTGTATAAGACACAGGTGAAATAAAGGCCACATCTACTTTTTTTGATTTTAATGCTTCTACCATCGTATTATAGTTAGTCGCTATATGTACCTTCACAGGAATGCCTAATTCTTTTGATAACAGTTGTTGTAATGGTTTAACTTTAGCATCTAATGTCTTTGCATTTTGTGAAGGTACAAATTCAACATTTAGCGTTTCTGGTTTATAATCGTCTGAACGTTTGTCCTCTTTTGGTGAGCAACCACTGAGTGCGACGACGAGCACGATAAAGCTCATGAATAATACAATTATTTTTTTCATCATTTTTCCTTTTGTAAAATATAAATTTTAAAGACTTAAATTGTATTATAACGTATTTCTATTATAAAGAAGTGTAAATGTATAAAAAAAGCTATCCACAAAGTCTTTGACTTTGCAGATAGCCCTGATTCAGTTTGTAACAGATATACGTATTAACTTAGTATAAGCCTTTAGTTTCATTACTTGTATCGATAAAGATGTTTTTAACTTGTTGATAGTTTTTGATTGCATCTTTATAAATTTCTCGACCGATACCTGATTTTTTGTAACCGCCGAATGGTGCTCCAGCTGGGAATTGATTATACGTATTAATCCAAATACGACCTGTTCTTATCGCTTTAGCCACGTTTAGTGCACGATTAATATTTGTCGTGAAGATACCACCTGCTAAACCATATTCAGAATCGTTTGCAATTTGGATTGCTTCTGCTTCATCTTCGAATTTCTCAACAACGACAACTGGTCCGAAAATTTCTTCTTGTGCCAATTGATGGCTATTGTCGTTAATTTCAATAATTGTTGGTTCGAAGAAATATCCTTTATCACGTCCATTGTCAGTTAAGCGATGACCGCCTGTTAAGATATTGGCATTGCTATCTTCTTTGGCAATTTTAACGTAACTTTCAATTTTTTCAAGTTGTTCTGGACCTGTTTGCGCACTCATTTTGACATCTTCATCGAATGGGTCGCCTACTTTAATATTTTCAAACGCATCTTTAAGTTTCGGCATTAATTTATCATAAATTGATGATTGGACTAATAAACGTGAGCCTGCACTACAAACCTCACCTTGGTTAAATAAGATACCTAATTGAACGCCTTCAATTACTAGATCTAAATTAGCATCATCAAAAATGATATTTGCACTTTTACCACCGAGTTCTAATGTTGTTGGTACAATGCGTTCAGCACCTGCTTTAGCAACACCATAACCTACATCCGTAGAACCTGTGAATGATAATTTATTAACGCCTTCATGATTGAAAATCGCGTCACCTGATTCAGAACCTTTACCTGTTAAGACGTTCACAACACCTTTAGGTAATACGTCTTGGAAAATTTTTGCAAGTTCAATTAATGATAAAGGTGTTGAAGACGATGGTTGGATTACAATCGTATTACCTGCAGCTAATGCTGGCGCTAGTTTCCAAGAAGCTAATAGAATTGGGAAGTTCCATGCAACGACAGCACCAACGACACCAACTGGTTCATTGATCACTAAACTCATTGTATTGTCATCAATTTCATTGACTGAACCTTCATCAGTTGTTAATACACTTGCGAAATATTTAAATTGATTGGCTGTTAATGGCACATCAATTGTTGATGTTTCTCGATAAGGCTTACCATTTTGAAGTGATTCAATTGTCGCGAAGTGTTCAACCTTTTCGTGAATTCGACGACTAATTTCTAATAAATAATCCGCACGTTCTTCTTTAGATGTTTTACTCCAACTGTCAAAAGCATCTTGTGCAGCTTTAACTGCTTTATCAACATCAGATTTACTTGCTTTGGCTACTTTAGCTAAATCTTCACCATTAGCGGGGTTAGTTACAGTTAATGTGTCTCCACTTTCACTTGCTTGAAATTCACCGTTGATAAATAAACCGTATTGTTCCTCTAAGAAATCTTTAACGTTTACTTTTGTCATTTTTCATCATCCCTTTATAAATATTTATGAAAAACCATATGTGCGTTGTGTTTACATCAAATGTAAGCGCTTGCTTAAAGCTAATGTTATTTTACCTTATTTAAATTTTTAAATACACTAACTTGCTTGTATTTCATTTCCATATTTATAAGTAGTTAAACATTAAGAACAGAGAGCGCCTGAGACATTGATTGATGTCCAAGACGCTCTCTTTACACTTCATTAAACCCATTCGATGACATCATCGGCTGGTTGACGTACTTTAGCTTTAGGATCATGTTTACGATAGCCAAACGCAACCATTACAGATGGCGCAAACTGTTCTGTATCTATAACTTGTTCTTCAGCTAAAATTTCAGTAACTTTATCCAAATCAAATCCTTCCATAGGACATGAATCAATACCTAATAATGCTGCAGATGTCATCATATTAGCTAAAGCAATATACGTTTGCTTACTTGCCCAATCTAACAATGTTCTCTCGTTATCATTAATATGGAAACTTGTTTGGAAGTCATTGTATTTGTCTTCTACTGCTGGAATCGTACTTTCTTCATATTTTTTGATACCTCGAACGATATGTTGTACATAGTCTGAGTCAGCAGTCACGTTTTTGCGTGCAAGAATAATAACAAAACGACTAGCAGTGCTGAGTTGTTTTTGTGCACCCCAACTATAAGGTTTTAATTTCTCTTTTAAATCTTCATCCTCTAGAACAATAAAACGCCAAGGTTCTAACCCTAATGAACTTGGTGATAAGCACCCCGTTTCCAATATTGTATGAAAATCTGAATCGCTCACATGTTTCTCTGGATCAAATTCCTTCGTTGCATGTCTGAAATTAAACGCGTTTAGGATTGTATCTTGCATCGAACTCATAAAATATTTCCTCCTTAGATTATACTAATTTGATTATATAAGACGTTTCCTTTAGCCTAAAGTTATACGCTTACAATTGTCATCAATTAAAAATAAATGGAAATTTACTATTTTTATGTGAAATTTTTAACAATTGAAAAATAAATTTCAATTTCCCTATTGATTTGTGAATAAATTCACAATATAATATATTTGTAAGTTAAGTAATAGAGATGTTTCAAATCATTATTCCTATTAATAATTCACATTTCTATAGACAACTTAGGAAAACTTATTTATTAATTATAAATTCATACAAAATGAAGTGAGGTTATTAAAATGACAAAAATTATGTTTTATGGAACTCGTGACTACGAGAAAAATGACGCTTTAAACTGGGGTAAAGCGAACAATGTTGAAGTTGTTACAACTGAAGAAATCTTAAGTGAAGATACAGTTGATTTAGCTAAAGGTTTCGATGGTGTCACTACAATGCAATTTGGTAAATTAGCAGAATCTGTTTATCCAAAACTTGAAGAATATGGAATTAAACAAATCGCTCAACGTACTGCTGGTTTCGACATGTACGATTTAGAATTAGCTAAAAAACATGGCATCATCATTTCAAATGTACCTAGCTATTCACCAGAAACAATTGCTGAATATTCAGTGTCTATCGCTTTACAATTAGTACGTCGTTTCCCTGCAATTGAAAAACGTGTTCAAGAACATAATTTCAAATGGGCTGCTCCTATCATGTCTACACCTGTTAAAAATATGACAGTAGCGATTATCGGTACAGGACGTATCGGTGCTGCAACTGGTAAAATTTATGCTGGTTTCGGAGCTAAAGTAGTAGGTTACGATGCATACCCTAACAATTCTTTAGACTTCTTAGAATATAAAGATTCAGTTGAAGAAGCAATTGCTGATGCTGATATCATTTCATTACACGTACCAGCAAACAAAGAAAGTTTCCACTTATTCGATGCTGATATGTTCGCTAAAGTGAAAAAAGGTGCAGTATTAGTAAATGCGGCTCGTGGTGCTGTTATTGATACACCAGAATTAATTAAAGCAGTTAATGATGGTACATTATACGGTGCTGCGATTGATACTTATGAAAACGAAGCAGACTACTTCACTTATGACTGGACTGGTAAAGACATCAAAGATGAAACTTTATTAGAATTAATTGAACATGAAAATATTTTGGTCACTCCACATATCGCATTCTTCTCTGATGAAGCTGTGAGAAATTTAGTTGAAGGCGGATTAAACGCAGCATTATCAGTTATTAATACTGGTAAATGTGAAACTCAATTAAACTAAGATATGTGTTTAATAAATAAAAATCAGGAGAACGCTTAAAGTTGCGTATTCTCCTGATTTTTTTAGTTATTTCAATACTTCTTGTTCTATCACTTGTAAGACACCTTGTTCATCATTGCTAGGTGCGACTGCTTTTGCGATTTCAAATAATGTTTCATCATGACTATTAGCCATAACATAGCTGTGCTCAGCTAATTCAAGCATATCTTTATCATTGTTCGCATCTCCAAATGCCATCAAATCAGAAGCAGACATATCCCACGCTTTTAACAAGCGCTGAAGTGCTTGGCCTTTTGTCATGTTTGGCATAATAATGTCTATACTATCATGTCCACTAGATACGAGTTTAATGATGTCGCTAAATTTCGCTTCTAGATCCTCATCTAATGTCGAATGTGTGTCTCGATTAATATTTAATGCAATTTTGACATATTCATCTTCTGGCAAAGGCTGAAAAGAATCAATCTCCTCTAACTGGTGATAGTAGAAATGGGCATCTTTCTTAAAAGCTTCACTCGTGTCTTTTAATATATAGGCACTTTTCAATCCACAAATTATAAATTCTTTAATGTTTCGCTCAATATTTAAATAATCAACTACTGCTTTGTAATTCGATGTATTAAAGCTACGATAATTGTATAGCGTATTTCCTTTATAGATCACTGCACCATTTTCAGAAATAAAGAACATATCTCTTTCGCCAAATATAGATTTTAGTTTCGCAAATTGATTGCCACTTGCGGCTATGAATTCTATATTACGTTCTTTTAATGCTTTGAAGATCTTCTCAAAACGGTCTTTATCATAATGCTTATTTGAATCTAAAAACGTGCCATCCATGTCTACTGCTATTGCTTTAACCATGTGTACTCCCCCTAGTCCGTTGTATTCACATTTATTATATCTGTCATCTCTTTAAGGTTGAAGTTTACGCTTTCATGATGAAACTATATTCACATTCTGAAATTGTGTACAAACGCTAAAAATAGCGCCCTTCATTTTGATAGCTAAATTAAAAAGAGTGAAACAGCATTCTTAATGAATGTACTATTTCACTCCGATTAACTTACGTTTCTAAATTCAGGTAATGCTTAAATCCAAACACTTAAATGCTTTAGCTTTTAAGGTAATTCATTATTTCACTTGTTTCGCAACAAATATTTTACGCTTTTCCCAAACGCCAGTTTGTTCATTATAATCATCACAAGTGATTAATGTTAATTGATTCTTCTCGCCTTTATGTTCATTAAGGACTTCCACTTGGTCTGGATTAACATCACGGATACTTGTCATTTTATATTCTCGTGTTTCATTCCCTATTTTAAAGTAAACCTTACTCCCTTTTTTAGCTGCTTTTAAGTTAGTGAATTGGTAATGTGGTCGATCGGTAAATGTGTGACCAGCAATAGAAATATTCTGATCACTTAGTGACTCATCCTCTTCAGCAAAGCTTACACCGCGATTTAACTGTTCTGGTGTCGCAGGACCAGGGTAAACTGGTTCTTTAATTTCTGCATCTGGTACTGAAATATAACCAGCCATTTTAGATTTGTCTTTAGGAATTGTCGGCGTTTGCTTACTATTTGACTTATCGTTTTTATCATATTGTTCAATTTTATTGTCGTTGTCTTTTTCATGTAAATAATTATCAATGTGTGGCTTAGCAAATAAATATATTGCTATTAAAATGAGGATGACCCCAATGATTGTCATCAATCGATTGATCCAATTCTTCATTATATGTTACTCCTTTAATGTACTTTCTTAGGTCATAGTATATCATTTTTACTTCATAAGTTTAATTTAATTCATCGTGTCATATTTAATGACATACAGTTGCAACAAAACAATTCTCGCTATAAACTGAAACAAACTTTGAAAAGTAGGTGCCATAATGATTAGAGAAGCAGTACTTGAAGATTTACCGGCAATCTTAGCTATTTATAATGACGCAATATTACATTCAACAGCCGTTTATACTTATGATGTCCAAACGCTAGATGAACGTAAAGCTTGGTTTGACGCAAAACATCAAGCACAAGAACCAATATTTGTATTTGAATGTGAAGGTAAAGCTGTGGGTTTTGCGACTTATGGTCAGTTTAGAAATTGGCCTGCCTATTTATATTCGATTGAACATTCAATCTATGTTGATCAATCGAATCGTGGCAAAGGCATTGCTTCCCAATTACTACAACATCTTATTAACGATGCGAGATCGAAGAATTATCGTACCATTGTAGCTGGTATCGATGCGTCGAATAACAGTAGTATCCAATTACATAAGAAGTTTAACTTTAAACATGCAGGCACCATTACGAATGTTGGCTACAAATTTAATCAATGGTTAGACCTAGCATTTTACCAATATGATTTACATGCAAAATAAAAGAAAAGTAAGTGAGCCCCTTTTACTCACTTACTTTTCTTTTATCGTCTTTTTCAAAAAGGTCTTCTTTCTCGTGAAAGATTTCTTTTTTAAATAACGTTTCTATTTGTTTCCTCTTTTTCTCCGCAATCACAAAACCCACATAATAAAATAGGAATACAATAATCATACTTAATGACATTGATTGTAGTAAGAGATTCTCCCATGTTCCCTCGACAGTCCATAATTGTGTGATAGTTGTGTTGGTCACGAATACAAAAAAGATGATACATAACCTTAGCATATCATCATCCCCTTTTGAGTTATTTTATCTGTATTGGTGAAATTTTGCAATAACTTTTTTAATTTTCTGATAAATATATGCAATTTTAAATCATTTACATGACACACCTATGATTAAATAAAAAAGCCATCCTCAAATGCCTCACAGACATTCAAGAATGACTTATAACTATGGTGGGATTATGAGAAGCTATTCACTTCTGCTTCACCAAAGATTTTACGTTTGATTGCTTCACCAGTTGGTGTACCTGCTAAACCACCAAGTCCTGTTTCTCTTAATTCAGCTGGTAAGCCACGTCCTACTTTATCCATTGCTTCGATAACTTCATCCACTGGAATTCTACTTTCAACACCAGCTAATGCTAAGTCAGCAGAGATTAATGCGTTACCAGAACCAATTGCATTACGCATTACACATGGAATTTCAACTAAACCAGCTACTGGGTCACATACTAGACCAAGTAAGTTACTGATTGCTAGTGCCATTGCGTGACCAGATGCTTCAGGTTCACCACCGAAGATGGATACCGCAGCAGCTGCAGCCATTGCTGAAGCTGAACCAACTTCTGCTTGGCAGCCACCTGTAGCACCTGCAACACTTGCGTTATTAGCAACAACGCGGCCAAATAATGATGAAACGAATAAGAAATCTATCATTTGTTCTTCTGTAAGGTCATGTGTTTTTTCTAATTTAAATAATACGCCCGGAATCGTTCCGGAGGATCCAGCTGTTGGTGTTGCACAAATGATACCCATTGCTGCGTTTACTTCGTTAGTAGCAACTGCGCCTTTCACTGCTTCAACCATTTCATGGCCTGATAAAGCATGATTATTTTCATTATATTTAGCAAGTTTAATCGCATCTTGACCAGTATAACCTGTTACACTTTTAACGCCTTCGCCAGTTGATCCTTTAACTACAGCATCTCTCATGACGTCTAAGTTCTGTTTCATTGTTTCTCTAACTTCGTCACGTGTTTTACCTGAAAGTTCCATCTCTTCTTGGATCATAATATCTGCGAAAGACATTTTATTTTCGACTGCGTAGTCTATTGTTTCTCTAATTGAATCAAACATCTTTAATCCCCCTCTATTTAATATAGGATATATTTAAGTGACTATATTTTTCTTTAATTTGATCTAACGTTGATTCAGATAATGCTTTGTTTAGTGGTAATACTGCTAAACTGAAATTATCGCCCGTTTGTGTCATTTCTTCTTTTATGTCAGCACCAAGTTCACTTACATCATTGATAAAATGATTAACTTCTGATTTATTTGCCGCCCCATCCATTTCTAAGATAGGTAAACCATAGTTAAAATCAATGTCTAGACCTTCTACGCTAATGCGTTTTAATTTAATTGTACCGCCACCGATTGAATTCCCAATGACTTCAATGTGACGTCCATTACCTTCTGCAACAAGATACGCACAGTTAGGATGTTCACCAATACTGTCGCCTTCTTCTTCAATAATGTTCACTTCGATATTTTGGTCTTTAGCAATTGCTAATGAACTTTTAATACGACTATCAAAAGTGCTGTAACCCATTGCACCACCAACGATGGCTAAATCCGTACCGTGTCCTTGATGTGTTTGCGCAAAGGATTCGTAATAATGAATTGTGAGTTTATCTGGCTGTACGCCACCTAATACCGCATATGCAGCATTACCAATTTTAACTGCTCCTGCTGTATGAGAACTTGAAGGTCCCATCATGACAGGCCCAATAATATCAAATGCGCTTTGATAATCGTAGCTTTTTTTAGTAGCCATAATTAAACACTCTCCTTAGGTTGTTTCTGTTTACTAGGCAATTTAATACTCATGTCCATTAGGTTGAATTTTTTAATTAATGTACTGAAGATAAATGCTAAGATAACACTTACAACTGCAACTGTAATGATTGTGATAATTGATCTTGTAGCATCGTTAAATCCGAATAACACGATTGCACCTGCAATTGGTGTTGCCATACCTTTAACACCGATAACAAGTCCACTAAATGTTACGATACATGCGTTTACTACACCGATAATTGCATTTGTACCATACAGTTGTAGAGGGTATTTTGCAATTAAATCAATTTGTGTTAATGGTTCAACAAACACTGCGAATGCTTTTGATTTACTTCCGCCAATATTAAGTCTGCTGAATAATACATAGTTAACAAATGATGAACCTGTACATGTTAATGCACCGATAGCCATTGGTATACCAGTTAGTCCTAATAAGCTCGTTAATACCATTGAACTTAGTGGTGTCATACCCGTTACAGGAATAACTAATCCTAAAATAACTGCTAATGCGTATGGATTACTGTCTCCTACTGATGTAACTGCGCCACCGATTTGATGTAATACAGCCATAACTCCTGGGCTAATAGCTGTTGCTAAACCAAATACAACTGCTGGAGCAATTAAAATCACAGCAATTAAGTCCAAGCCTTCTGGTACTTTTTTCTCGATAAATTTAATACCGAATGAAATAAGGTACGCTGCGATAAATGCTGGTAATAATTTAAAGTCATGTAATACGAGACCAACAATGACTGCAAATACAGGTGAGATACCCATTTTCAAACACGTTAAGATACCAACTGCAACACCTGCAAGGCTTCCTGCTAAGTCTCCTATAGTTTGTAAAAATTCAATATGGAATACGCCACCAATAGCGTAACTTAGGAATGCTTGTGGTAAGAAAGTCGCACAAGCAGCTCCTGATAATGCTTGTAGTCCTTGTTTACCGTATGGCGCGAAGTTTAAGAATAGCGTCATAACGATAAGCACTAATACGAGTGTACCCACTCCTAAAATAATATTCATTCCCCAAAACCTCTTTCAATTTATTTAAGAACCATAGTCATACTACACCCTCTAGAAAACGATTTCAAGACTTATTCAGTGACAAAAATGTAAATTTGTGAAATAAATCACATTAAGAGACTTTTTGAGGATAAAATATTTTTAATTTGAAATCTTTTGAAAATATCTAAATAATTTTAGTTATTTTACACCACTAAAACTACCTTTGTAACCCTTTTCAAGGCAACACTAATATTTGTAATAATTAGTTAAATTGTACACATTTATTTTGTTATATATTCACTTTAACGTGTCAATTTATAGATACATAACAAACTGCTCACAAATGAAAAAATTGTAAAATTTAAATTATTAAGTTTTTAGCACAATAAACGGGCGTGGAGCAGAATTTGTTATGAATTCATTGTTCCACGCCCAACTTGCTTGGCTTGTAGTATTACTTCTTATCATCTTTTTATTGCGTTCTCTCCTAAAAGGCTAACGCTCATTTGATTCTAACCTAGTTGCCGATTTGAACGATTAATCTTCAATCTTTAATAAAGCTTCAGTTAATTGATGTGTGTGATGGTAAATGTCTTTGTATACTTTATAATATGCTTCGTATTGTGCGTGTCTTGTAGCGTCTGGTTCAAAGGTTTGAGCAACATCAATAAATTTCTCAACACATGCATCAAAGCTGTCAAACCAGTTCAATCCATAAGCTGCAATCATCGCCGCGCCCATACTTGGCCCTTCTTCATGTTTCAATTTTCTGATCGTCGCATTGAAAATATCTGCTTGCATTTGTAACCAAAATGAACTTTTGGCACCGCCACCGATTGAAGTGATATGCGTTATCGTCTTACCTGCTTCTCGCATTAATTGTATAGAGTCATATAATGAGAACGTAATACCTTCTAGCACTGCTCTCGCAAAATCCGCTTTCTTATGGCTACCATTAATACCAATAAAACTGCCACGTATAAATGCATCTCCATGTGGTGTACGTTCACCTGCTAAATATGGTGCAAATAGCAAATGGTTCGCGCCAATGGTTGACGTACTGGCTTGTTGAACAATATCATCAAAGCTATCCTGTTCAAAGAAGGTTTGTTTAAGCCAGTTTAAACTGTAACCCGCAGCTAACGTTACACCCATAGCATAAAATGTTTGAGGCACACTATGATCAAAGAAATGGATATTGTTAGTGTATTCAGTATAACCATCATTTTCTACATTAAGGACAACACCAGAAGTTCCGATACTACAAAGCGTATCATTACCATTGATGATACCCGCTCCAATTGCGCCACAGGCATTATCTCCCCCACCAGCATAAACTTTCACAGGCGATTTAAAACCAAGTGTTTCCACTAGTTCTGAGCGTACTTCGCCAACCGCTTCTGTCGAACGCACTAAAGGTGGGTAAATATCCCCAATACCTAAACGTTCACCAACATCTTTAGTCCAATCATGTGTTTCTGGACTTAATAATAGTGTACTCGCCGCATCTGAATATTCCATATGTATTTGGCCTGTTAAACAATAACGCACATAGTCCTTAGGCAATACAAAGACACTCACTTGTTCCCACAATGATGGCTCATGTTGTTTCATCCAAAGCATCTTAGGTAACGTAAACCCTTCAAGTATTGGATTGCCATTTAATCTTTCTCCGTATATGTCTTTGATTTGCATACATTGTTCGGAGTTGCGTGTGTCATTCCAAAGAATCGCGTGACGTACTGGTTGATAATTGCTATCTAGAGGCACTAAGCCATGCATTTGCCCTGAAAATGATAGTCCTTTAACACTATAATTTGCCATTTCAGGTGCTTGATTTATACGTTTAATCCCTTGTTTCACCGCTTCAAACCATTCATTTGGATCTTGTTCACTATAGCCAGCACGGCTTTGTATCAAGGTTAAAGGTTCACTTGTCGAAGCAATCACTTCACCCTGTCGATTAACCGCAATGATTTTAACTGCACTGGTACCCAAGTCAATTCCTAATACTACGTCTTCCACAACCATTCCACCTTTATCAATCAATTGTAAGCGTATATTCCCTTACATATTAAGTAAGCAATTCAATATCTTTTTATTTTATATAAATTTTAAATTAAATTCAAAACCTTTATATTTATCATATCGATTCTGATGATATTTTCAATAGTAAACTAAGATTTCAAATCTTTTTCAATAAAAAATAAAGCAAGGGTGGAACAGAATCCACTTTGAATTCATTGTTCCACCCCCATAAGAATGACTAAATATCGATTATGTTGATATAGATATACATTGCTTCTCAGTTTAGCCAACACATGCACATTGATACTAAACTATCAAACGTTTTGATACCAATTGCTTACGATGCTATTTCTAATTGATCACTATTATCTATTACCCACATCTTGGCCAATTTCAACCGTTTGATCATTTTTATTATAAATGGCGCCTTGAACACTACCAAAGTTAGCGTCATTACGTTTTTCTTGAACTCCGTAGCCCATACTCTTGAAGATATTAATATCTTCATCGCTCGTTGCATTTTCATAATAAATCGTACCACCATCATTATAGAAACGTGGTTTATCAATAGATTCTTGTAACGTACCATTTCCTCTAAGGTAGTCGATAAGTACTTCATTTAAAATCGTAGGAATTTTGTTTCCGCCTGGTGTACCAATACCCATATAGAAATCTGGTCCGACAACAATCGATGGTGATGTATATGAACGTGGTGCTTTATGTTTATCACCATAGTTTGGACTATTCGGATCACTTGAGAAGTTTGTTAACGAGTTGTTCATATAGAAACCTTGCTTCATAAATTTACCTGCGCCAAAGAAACTAGATAATGTATTCGTTGTACTAGCGACTTTACCTTTCTTATCAATTACTACGAAATGCGTTGTACTCGTAGTATCAAGTGATGTATCAAAGTCACTGTTCGTTTCATTGCCACCACTGTTCACATTATTTAAGTTATCTAATAAATAGTCTTCTGATAAATGTGAATCACTATTTGCTTCTTGACCATTAACGATATCCCTATTTCGATACATTACATCACGTGATTTAACAATACCATTAATGTAATCTGCTCTATCATTGCTCGAATTGGCGCTTTCATCAATTTTCAATCCTTGTAACATTAATGCACCACCTAAAGGGTTTGAAGCAGAGTAGATTGTGTTATTGAAATATTTGGTTGATACAGGTCGTTTTTCTTCAGTTTTAAATGTTGAAAAGTCTTTTTCAGTTAATTCACTATCGACTTGTTTAGATATACTTTTGGCGATGTCTTTATAAAAATAGTCAGGCCCTTTATCTCTAATACCTTTAATTGTTTTAGCTAATGCAGGTTGTTTCACCACATCACCTTCACGTACCGTACGTTTTCCTTTAAAGAATGGAGAGTTACGGTCGATATCTGATCCATATATTTTTAAACTACGTTCCAATTCTGAATCCACTTCGAAACCATCTTCGGCTAATGGCACAATATAACTGAATATTTTCTTCTCGTCCATTTTACCTTCACGTTGATGCATATCATGCATACCCCTAACAAATCCTGGCGTACCAATTTCATCGCCTTTCTTATAATTATAAGAAGACAATGTTTTATATTCATACATCTTAGGTTCTTCACCATCATTACCATTGTATGTAAGTGTGGCACCACCGCCACCTAATCCTGATGAGTGTGGTTCTGTTACTGCTAATGCATAGGAAACACCTACAGCCGCATCTACTGCATTACCACCATCTTCAATAATTTTATTTCCGACACGTGTGGCAATAGGGTTATTTGATGCTACACCATATTTTTTACTACTGCCAGAGGATTTATGATCTGCAATTTTATTTTCGAATAGTGTATCTTTATCAGGATTGTCTTCTTTATTGAAATAGTAAAAGACAAAGGATATCAAAATGGTGATAACTAAAATGACTGATAATGTCACTTTACTATAAATATTCATACTAACTGGCCCCTTTAGATAAATATTGCTCCGTTGCATCTTTTAATTCATTTTTCTCAAAATTATCAAGGCCTTCGTTCGCTTTGGCAAACGTTACCATTAACAGAATTGCAATTATAATGAGTGTTGTTACAATACCTAACCAATGCTTTTTAATATTCAAAGGTATATCCTCCATTCTCCTTTTTAAGGTGAATTGATTTGTCGTTAATATTATTGTAATAACGTTGTGCCTCTACCTTGTTCATGTGGTCTTTTGTTATCTTGCCATCTGCACCACGTACTGGCGTAATGCTGAATTTATGATGTTGTCCATTCCAATCGTGTTGAACGACCATCCCTTTTTGATTTTTAGATAGGAATGAATCTGACGTTAAATTACCTAAACTATAAAAGATACTCGCATTTTTATATTTTTCAACTTTTTGAACGACCGAATTATGGCCGATGATGACATCTGCGCCAGATTGCACTAAAGCATGCGCATACTCTTTTTGACGATCCGTTACACTACGTTCATTCGTAATACCCCAATCCACGTTAACAACAACTAAATCATTATTTTCCTTTAAATTTTTGATCAGCGGAACAAAGATTTTAGGATCTAAACTAATAGATGTTGTATTTTTAAGTGGATCTTCATAATTCGAACCTACATCCGTAAATGACACATTGGCTATTTTTTTACCTTTTACCGTTTGTTGTACCGTTTTACTGTTAATTGGATTCGAACCGTTGCCAGTCATAAAGTTATAATCGGTTTGCGCTTCCACTTGTTTACTCAAATCTTGGGCTTGCACATTATCAATCGTGTTATTGATTAAATTGACACTTTTAATATTTTGCTTTTTCAAGAACATAATATTCTCAATATTCTTCTTAATATTCGTTTTCGGATCATTTGAGAAGTGGCTTACTAAGAGTGACGCCGTTGAGAAGTCACTGTGTTGAAGCGGTTGTTTCAAGCCATTAAACACATCGTTAAGATCCATTTGTCTAAAATGTTTATTCAATGTGATATTACCTAAATATGTACTACGAATATAATCATTACCTGAGCTTGGCATAGCCTCAACTGGCTCAACTTTCACAGCTCTAATAGCGAATACCAGAAGTACAAGTGCAACAATTAAAACGATAAGTGTATAAATGAAGTTAAGGCGTTTGTGTCGTTTAGATTGCTTAAGTAACCATTCGCTCGCTGATAACCGTTTTTTCTTTTTCATTACTCTGCGCTCCTTGCTCGCGATTAATTAATAAAGCTATATAAGAATAAGATGATATATGTGATACAAGTAAGTAACATCGTTGTTGACAACGTAATCACGACACCTTGTTTTTGAATTGTATTCGCAATGATTCCTGGAATAACGACACCAATACCAGACACTTGAACCATTTCAAATGGCGTCAATGGATAAATCAAGTCGAATAGGAATTTAAGAACCATCCCAGTTAAAATCATCGCCGCAAATTTTCTTCTTCCGTACAAAATAACCCATCTACTAATACCATATGTAACGATGAAAAATGTTAAACAACTAATGACTAACACAGATAACAACATGATGGGCTGATCGAATATAAGTGCTAAATAGCCTGGTACAACGAGCCCTGCTGGATTAATCCCAAATTTCTCGGCAAATATTAAACTTAATACGATACCGACAAATAGGGAGAAGTATAATTCTGAACCTATCATTTTATTCTATCCCTTCTATAAATTCTGCTATTCTACCACCTGGACCATGAATATTACCTACACAGAAAATGAGTGCATTGTGTGATTCTTGCATGATGGCTTTTTCAATTTCTGGGAACTCACGGTTTTCAAAATTAAGATATTTTTTGTCAGGTAAGTGTTGCATTAAGTCTGTCACCATTTGCGTACTTTTACCGGTACAAATCAGTGTGTCAAAGTCTACATCGTCAATAAAGTTCTCAACAAATTGACGTGTTCTATCTACCCTGTCTGAACGACAATTTAAAATAACTACTTTTTTTGTATATGGATAGTTGTAAGATTCAACTTTGTTCAAAATCGCTTTAGTCGATTGTGGTTCATTGGCAGCAAATGCATTAACAAATACATTTCGTGTGCGATTTGCATTAAAATATTTAATTTCTACTGCGCCAGGATCTGGTGGTGCATTTAACATACCTCTTAATGCAGTATCCTTATCTATCCCAACAGCTTGCGCAACGCCTAATGCGATCGCAACGTTATCTGGAAAGACAAGATAAGGGAACTTTCTTAAATAGGATTCAGGAATTTTATCTTTATCGACAACGATTAACTTCGTTTTTCGTTTTTTAGCTTCTTTTGCGAAAAATTTAGTATAATCGTCTTTCATCACAACTAATGTCCCTTTGTATGGAATTGTTGCAGTAAACGCTTGTGCAACATCTTGAAGCGTAGGTCCAAGCACATCCATGTGGTCTTCCATAACATTGACGATAACGCCAATATTGGCTTTGACTAAATCCTGTTGAAAGGTAATCTGATAATCTGGATTAACTGCCATACATTCGTTCACTAGCGCCTCGGCTCTTTGTTTAACCACTTTGCGCACGATGTCACGTTGTTCCCCAATATTAGCACCTTGGGGTTTCCTAATGACTGGATATTCTTTGTCAGTAAACCAATATAACATTCGGGCATCTGTTCCTGTCGTTTTGCCTATCACATGATAATGATCCTCTCTTAGAATGCTATAAATCATTCTAGTGATAGTTGATTTACCTCGAATACCGTTAATGTTGATTCTAATCGGAATCTTATTAAGTCGATTTGTATGACGCTTTTTCTCTTTAATACCGAGCCATAAAATCAATGCGATACAAATTATAATGAGAATCACAGTATAGTCCCTCTCTTTGATTGTTTTTAATATTAAGTTGTCTAAATACGTATTGCGTTAATATGTATATCAAAAGTGATGTTTCAACACTTTCTATAGAAGTTGTTAATTAATAAAACGTCTTTTTTATCATGAACATTTTAAACGAATTATTACTTCTAATAAGGGTATGCTATCATTTACGTATTTAGTCAGTTTTAATATTGTAAATCTAATGTAAAATTATATTAACAAAGATTAATTTTTTTAGAAATATTCAATATTTTAAAATTACAAATAAAGACTAATTTTAAAAATATTTTTCTGAATTTAATATTTAATATGTATTATTTGATAAATCATTAAATATTTACGCCATATTTACATTAAATTAAAATTCTGATGTTACTTTAAAGGTAAATAAAGATACAACTTTAGGAGGATACTGATGGGTAAACCTTTGACTAAACCTGTGAAAATAGCAATTGGCATCTATTTAGCAATGGTATTATTCGTTTGTTCAAGCTATTTAGTATTTATTCTTGTAGGTAGCTTACAAGGAAATGATATGAGTAATTCAGTTTTAGACACAGACCATCAACACATTAATAGCGTTACTAAAGATTCTAACGAAGGCATTGATGATACAAAGTTAAACAAAGCATCTGCAACGCGTGATGATGTTGCGAAAGAAGAAATGACTTTAAATTCAAATGATACGATTTTAAATACAGATACCGAAAAAGTAGGCGCACATTCATCTGATTGATGAACATTGCACCTACTTTATTTTAAATGTTTCGCATATTTGATTTGGAATTGCTTCGGTGTAAGCGAATATTTATGTTTAAAACTTTGTATAAAATAACTTGTTGTTGAAAAACCACAATCCATCGCTACTTCAGTCACATTTCGATGATGATACATCAGCTGCTTTGCACTTTGCTCTAGGCGATAGTTTTGTAAAAAGTTCAATGGTGTGTCCCCTGCAAATCGTTTAAATAACTTGATTGTTTCCGCCTCACTCATATGAACCATACGACTTAATTCGCTAAGTTTAACTTTTTTATAATAATGACTTTGTAAGTATTGAATACATTGCTTCACTCTTGGATCAAAGAAATATTGAGTGACTTGTTGATACTGATCAAAGATATTTAACAGGTGATTTAAACATTGATAAAATTCACTAAGAATTTGTAGTTGAAAATAACCTTTTTGAGCTATATAAATTTGCCCTACTTTCTCAACCCGTTTCAATAAATGGATGCTCTCTTCATCATTTGGACTTAATTTAATAAACGGAATAGACTGCGCTTGATCTACAATATGACTAACATACGTAAAGTTAATATATTCTGTAACATTAGGTAATCCAATATTCCAGCAATAAAAACGTGCCCCTTCATCTACATCATGAATTTCATGTACAACATTGGAGTTAATAAATAATCCTTCACCCTCATGAATCACTAGTGTATTTTCTGCTAACTTCACCTGAATTATCCCATCTGTCACATACATAAATTGTAATGCATAATGCCAATGTAGCGGTATATAGCCGAGTAATGTCTTATTTAGCGTCGTATGTAAAATAACATGTGGCCAACGACGATCAGGATAATTAATCTTTTCTTCCAAATTTGCATTAACAGTCATTTCAGACGTCATCTGTAATCACCTCAATATTTTGATATTTTTACTCATTATTTGAGTATTATCCATTTCATAAACATTATATTATGAGATTTATAATAAAACAAAATACAGATGGAGGTGCATTGTATGACTCACACACAACACAGACTAAAAGGTGTGTTATTTGCAATTATAGGTGCTACTTTGTGGGGATTAGGCGGAACGGTTTCGGATTTACTGTTCAACCAACGCGGTTTAGATGTTGATTGGTATGTCACTGCACGCCTATTAATCAGCGGCGTCTTCTTACTAAGTCTTTATAAAATACGACGCCCTAAACAATCTATTTTTATTGTTTTTCGAAATCCTAGAACAATCGTTAGTTTGCTTATTTATAGTTTAATCGGTATGCTATTTGTTCAATACGCTTATATGGCATCGATCGCAACTGGTAATGTTGCTGTAGCTACCCTTTTACAATACATTGCACCTGTGTATATCATCATTTGGTTCGTTATACGTGGTCTCGATGTATTCCGTCCATTTGATATTTTAGCCATTGCAATGACATTAATTGGAACATTTTTACTTTTAACAAATGGATTGATTTCTCATTTAGTTGTATCTCCTACAAGTTTATTCTGGGGCATTATCGCAGGTTTAGCACTTGCGTTTTACACGATCTATGCCACAGGTTTGCTTGACAAGTTCCCATCTATTTTAATCGTTGGATGGGCAATGATCATTTCTGGTTGTGCCATGAACTTTAAACAACCTATTTGGGATGTTAGCTTTAATACTATGAGTGCATCTACAATCGTTTATTTGATATTTGGTATTATTGCTGGGACTGCTTTAGCATTCTATTTATTTATCGATAGTCTCAAATACCTATCGCCTAAAGAGACAACATTATTAGGTACCATCGAACCAGTCATTGCAGTTGTAACAAGTGCCTTATGGCTTGATGTTACGTTTCAATCGATACAAGTGGTTGGCATTGTATTAATTCTGATCTTAATTTTAATGTTATCACTTAAGAAACAACCTGAAGAGATATAACCAATAAAGCGCCTAAGACGTTTACCATGATTAACGCAAGTGGAATAGCATTTACGATGCATTGATTTGTCCACGCAGTGAATCATTTCGTCCTAGGCGCTTTCTTTTATAGAATAATAGATTTAAGTTGTGTAAAGAATTTCTGTCTTTCTGGTAATGGGAAAATCGGATAAATGTGGAATAAATTATATCCTGGTATAAAATCATGTTCAATGCCTTTCGCATTCAACATTTTAGATAATTTTAAGGCATCTGGATATAATGTTTCTTTGGTACCGATAAAGATGGATAATCGTCCTAATCCTTCTAAATCACCATTAATCGGAGAAATTCTATAATCTTCAATTGGTAATTGACCTGCCCATAATTTGATGAAGTATTGACTACCTTCTATCCCCAACATAGGATCGATGCGTTCATATGTTTTAGCATCTGGATTGCTCATCGTACCATCTAACACTGGTGATAGCATTACGATATGACCCGGTTGAGGCAACGTCGTTTCTGCTTTTAAATATTCTGCAAATGATAATGCGATTTGTCCACCTGCTGAGTCTCCCATAATAATGAGTTGATCTGTATGTTCAACTTTGGCAACCTGCTTATCATAAATGAGCTTTAATAATTCAAATGTCGTGCGGTAATCACGATGAGGCACTTTAGGATAAATTGGCATAATGACCTTCGCATCAAGTTGTCCTGCAAGTTCATCGATAAAATCAAAATGGTTCTCTAACGGATCTTGGAACCACGCACCACCATGAATATATAACACCACTTTTTGTTGATGGTTACATTGATCATTCACAATATATGTCACACAGCCATTCCAACTTTTTGTTCGAACATCATGTTTAAATTCATAACTTGTGCCACTATATTTACCCGCCGTAATAGCTTTAGTTTCTTCTAATGCTTTTTTAGCATCTGCCTCATTCTCAAATGTTTTTTTCATACCAGACATTCGTATATACTTTTCAGTTATATAACTCTTATAACTACGTTTTTCTTTTACTTTAATAAATGCTAATGTACCTAATATCGCAGATGTTGCTACTGTTAATACACTTTTTTTCATCGTCTTGATGACCTCCTATACATTTATATATTATAAACCTTAAATTCCAAATCATTTAGTAATTAACACTAAGAATATCAAACAATATTTTCAATTTAAGTCAAACGTGCTATCCTTATATCAATTATCTGAATTTTCAATTTAAAAGAGGAGGCAAGCATTGATGTCACGTCATAAAATCGTTCTTATAGGTAGTGGTTATGTAGGTTCTGCGTTTGCCCACGCAGTTGTAGCTAAAGGATTAGTCGACGAATTGGCAATTATTGATATTGACGAGGATAAAGCTAAAGCGGATGTATGGGATTTGAATCATGCTACGCCATTTGGTGATCACTTCGTTAATGTACATGTAGGACAGTACGAGGATTGTAAAGATGCAGATATTGTGGTAATCTGTGCAAGTGCGAAACTTGCTAAAGGAGAAACACGACTTAAATTATTAGAAGATAATGTCGATATCTTTGTTCCAATGGTTCAACGTATTGTCGATAGTGGCTTTGATGGTTATTTTGTATTACCTACTAATCCTGTAGATATTATGAGCTATGTCGTTAAACACGTCTCAAATTTCCCTAAAAATAAAATCATTGGGTCAGGTACTTCTTTAGATACAGCTCGTTTTCAATTCTTCTTAAGTCGCGCGTTTAATGTTGCACCAAATCAAGTATATGCGCCCATTATTGGCGAACATGGAGATTCGCAAGTCGCAGTATGGTCACATGCTCAAATTGCAGGTGAATCCATCCTAGATTTATTGCCATCTGATACAAATATTGAAGCGTTTAAAGCATCCATAGCAGAACAGACAACGCAGGTCGGTTATGATATTTATGTTCGAAAAGGCACGACCAATTTCGGCATATCGCTTAGTTTAGTTCGAATTGTAGAGGCGATTCTATTCAATAAACATATCATCATGAATGTATCAAGCTATTTAGAAGGCGAGTATGGACTTACCGATGTCTATATAGGTGTGCCAACAATCATTAATGGTAACGGAGCAGATAAAGTCTTTGAATTCGCTTTATCCGAAGATGAACACGCACAATTACATCAATCAGCCCAAGTGATAGCAACCTATCAACAACGTGCCGATGATATCATTCAACGTATGAGTAAATAAGAACGGACACATGGGATAGGGACAGAATTCAATTTGAATTCAAAGTTCCATCCCCTGTTCCAAAACAGCTATCATACATTAAATCCAATTGGTGTTCGAAACGTTGCATATCTATAAAACGTGCTTGACGATGCATTTCTTTACCATCCATAAAAATTAAATCTACAGGCACAGTAAATATAGATAACTCACCTGCAATTGCTTCGATATCTGATTGGTTTATAATGGCAAGTTCTGCATGAGGATAAGTAGCTACAATATCCTCAATTTGAGGTAACACCGCATGGCATACCGAACAATGATTTCGCATTACATGAACAACTACTAGTTGATAATCTTTAATAAATTGATGAAAAGCTTCAATAGTACTCAAATGCTTCGTCATTTTCTCACCTGCACTTTCACTTATTTTAATAAATCTTGAAATACTTTTGGCATCTTAGTTATTCTTTGACGTTCTAAATCAAAGAAACCGCCCGTTTGATATCCAATACAATGCACTTTATCTCCGGAAGAAATTTCAAATTTAAATACCCATTTCATTCTTCCACCTTGAACAAACCAGCATCGTCCTACTGGCTTATCATGTATCGTTATCGGAACTTTATATTCTATTTCTGTTTTCATTAATATTGGCGATATATGTTGCTTCATCATTTCTGAGAAGGTCATGTAGTTATTAATGAATATCGTACGTAAATCTTCAAACCAGCGAATATATACAATATTACTCACGATACCCATCGCATCAATGTCGTAATTGTTTACTTCAATCTCTTTTTCAGCTACTAATAATCCTTCATTTTCCATAAATATAGTCTCCTTTAAATCATCTTTCAATTATATTTTACGACGATTAAATGCATTTTTCATCTACTTTGACTATACATCTCATGATGGCACATTTATATATATGTCAATTTTATTATATATTATTTTTATTAAATACATAACCAAATTAACATGCTATAATTATTGTGAAATAATTCACAATTAACAGGAGGATGATTCATTTGAAAGCTTATATTTATGAAAAGCCAGGTGTCGCAAAACTCATTGACAAAGAGAAGCCAGTTGTAACTGAAAGTACAGATGCTATTATCAGAATGGTCAAAACGACGATTTGTGGTACAGATTTACATATTATTAAAGGTGATACACCTGAAGTACCTGCAAATACAACATTAGGTCATGAAGGTATTGGTATTGTTGAATCTGTTGGTTCAAGTGTCAACAATTTTAAAGTTGGCGACAAAGTTATCGTGTCTTGTATTTCTTCATGTGGCAAATGTTATTACTGTAAAAAAGGCATCTATGCGCATTGTGAAAATGATGGTGGTTGGATTTTAGGTCATTTAATTGACGGTACACAAGCCGAATATGTTAAAGTTCCTTTCGCAGATAACTCTTTATACCATGCACCAGACGCTTTACCTGACGAAGCATTAGTCATGTTATCAGACATATTACCTACTGGATATGAAATTGGTGTATTAAAAGGGAAAGTGAAACCGGGTAGTACGGTTGCAATTGTGGGAGCTGGACCAGTCGGATTAGCTGCATTATTAACTGCACAATTTTACTCCCCTTCTAAAATCATTATGATTGATTTGGATGATAATCGTTTACAAACTGCGAAAGAATTAGGTGCAACGCATACTGTTAATTCTAGCAATGTGGAAGAAGCTATTGCGCAAGTCAAATCACTGAATCATCGTGGTGTAGACGTAGCAATAGAAGCAGTCGGTATTCCGCAAACATTCGATTTATGCCAAAAATTAATTGGCGTCGATGGCACAATTGCTAACGTAGGTGTCCACGGTTTACCGGTTCAATTCGATATCGATAAATTATGGATTAAGAATATTAACGTAACAACAGGACTTGTGTCTGCAAATACAACTGAAGAACTGTTAGAAGCTTTGAAAAGTAAAATTATCCAACCTGAACAATTGGTTACACATTATAGTAAGTTAAGTGATATTGCACATGCCTATGATTTGTTTAGAAATGCTACAGATCATAAAGCGATTAAATTACTTATCGAGAATGATATAACACAATAATCCTTAATCATCACTTTATATTATTAATTTCTATAAGACCTTTAACCATTCTAAGCATTGATTTCAAAATGTATAGTCATTGGTTAAAGGTCTTTTTTACATAGAATCCAATCACAAATATCAGAATTATCTAAATTTAATCTCATTTTTTATTTCAATTGGTGTTAAAATGGATTTATTCAACTTTTCGAGGGAGAGATGGTCGTTGTTCTCTTACTTACTGTTTATTACTACCATGTCATTCACACCTGGGCCTAATACCATCATGGCGATGTCCGAAGGTCAACGTAAAGGCTTCATAAGCGCTTTACCTTTTAATTTAGGTGTTTTCATAGGTATTTTATTTACACTAGCAATTGCTTTATTATTTTCAGAGCCACTAAAACATAACCATAGCTTTATTATCATTATGAAGATTATCGGTACGCTTTATTTATTATATCTTGCGTATCATGTATTGATTTCAAAGCCAGATAGCGCAAAAGAGGCTTTAGATCGCCCTGTACTCAAAGGTATACTCATTCAAGCTACGAATGTTAAAGCGATGTTATATTTTTTAACTGGTTTAACAACATTCACATTACCTGATGCTTGGAATTCTACTTTTGTACGTTCAATTTTACTTATTGTCATCGGTATTGCTGGTGCAATCGTTTGGAGTCTATTAGGCCAAATGATGAATCGAATCTATCAACAACATTATAAAATCATTAATGTCGTTATCACAGTTTTATTACTTTATAGTACTGTAGAACTTTGGTAGTTCATTTTCCCGATTAAAATAAACCTCCTGTCATTATTTCTGACAAGAGGTTTATTTCAATATTATTTAATTTTCATAATTGCTTTACCTGGGTCTACTGATTCAACATCTTCTACTGTTAATGTTTTATCTCCCAAGTTTGTAATAATGATTGGTGTGACTGTACTTGGTGCATGTTCTTTTAAGTATGCTAAGTTGATTTTCATTAAAGGTTGACCTTGTGTAACTGATTCGTCAGCATTTACAAGACTTTCGAAACCTTCACCGTTTAATTTCACTGTATCAATACCAATATGAATAAGTACTTCTACACCAGATTCAGATTCTAATCCGATTGCGTGTTTCGTTGGGAAGATAGTTTTAACTGTACCATCAAATGGTGCTACGATTTCTCCTTTTTCAGGTACAAATCCAACGCCGTCACCCATCATTTTTTCTGAGAATACTTTATCAGGTACTTCTGATAATGGAATAATGTGTCCAGTTCCTGGTGCATAGATTTCTGTCTCTTTAATTTCTTCCACGTTTATAGGTTCATCTGATGTTTCTTCAGTAACCGTTGTTTCACTTGGTTTAGTGATTTCACCTTTCATGATAAGTGACATATCATGTTTAATTTGATCTGATTTCGGACCGAAGATTGCTTGCATATTATTACCTACTTCAAGCACACCTGAAGCACCTAACGCTTTCAAACCTTGTACATCGACTTTAGATTTATCATTTACTTCAACACGAAGACGTGTGATACAAGCATCTAAATGTTTGATATTTTCTTTACCGCCCATTGCGTCTAATACATCAAATGGTAATCTTGCTACACTTGAGTTACGAATTTCTTGTTCTTCATCTTCACGGCCAGGCGTTTTAAGATTGAATTTCTTAATTGCAAAGCTAAATAAGAAGTAGTAAACAACTGCATAGACTAAACCAACTGGAATAACTAATAACGCATGCGTACGATCCCAGTTTAATAAACCATAAAGAATATAGTCGATAAATCCACCAGAGAAAGTCATACCAATCTTAACATCAAGTAAGTGCATGATTAAGAATGATGATCCTGCTAAAAATACATGAATAACATATAATAATGGTGCTACGAATAAGAATGAGAATTCTAATGGTTCTGTAATACCAGTTAAGAATGATGTTAAAGCAGCTGATAACATTAAACCACCAACTACTTTTTTACGTTCAGGGCGTGCATTTTTATAGATTGCTAATGCAGCAGCTGGTAAACCGAACATCATAAATGGATATTTACCAGTAGTAAATGCACCTGCTGTGAATGGTACGCCATCTTTCAATTGAGCCATCCAAATACGTTGGTCACCGCGAACGAGTTCACCTGCATGGTTTGTATATTGTCCGAACTCGAACCAGAACGGCGCATAGAAAATATGATGTAATCCGAATGGAATTAATGAACGCTCAATAATACCAAAGATAAATGTTGTTAATGTTAAGTTCTTATTCAATAAGAAGTTTGATAAGCTATTTAACCCTTCTTGGATTGGTGGCCAAACGAAACATAATGCAATACCTGTGATGATTGCAACTACTGATGTCACGATTGGCACGAAACGTTTACCTGCAAAGAATCCCAAGAATGGTGGTAATGTAATATTGTAGTATTTGTTATAACACCAAGCAGCAAGTGCCCCCATAATGATACCGCCGAACACACCCGTTTGAAGTGTTGGAACACCTAAAATTAAGGCATATGCTGGTAATTTATCAGCTTGACTTAGTTCTTTAGCACCATTAGCGTAACTATAAATATCATCAATTGTGATATGCATAATTTGTCCCATAGTGGCATTCATAATTAAGTAACCTACTAAAGCTGCTAAAGCGGCAACACCGTCTCCACCAGCTAATCCAAGTGCTGTACCAACTGCAAATAGCAATGGCAAGTTATCAAATATAATTTGTCCAGCCGCTTCCATAACAGATGAAATCATCACGAAGACGTCCATTTTTAGCCACGGTGCAATACTAACAAGTTGTTCGTTGTGCATCGCATTACCGAACGCTAATAAAATCCCGGCAGCTGGTAAAATTGCAACTGGTAACATTAAGGCTTTACCGATACGTTGCAATTGACCGAAAAATTTCTTAAACATAATCCTTATTCCCTTCTACCTAAATTTGAACACGATAACATAAAAAAAGACATAAGCAATACTAAGAAAAGTAAGTTTGAGAAATGCATAGCGATACAGTGATTTAAAATCATGTATACTCGTCCCTTTAATTTCTCTTCTACTTTCAAAAACACATCTCTAAGTAACGCAAATTATGAAATGTATTTTTACTAAGGCTATTCTTTGCCCTAGTCTTATTGATTGCTTATGCCTAATTTAATAGTAACACGCAGTTCTTTTTTTCAATTAATTTATATTATATACCTATGGTAAAACGGTTTCAATACTTTTTTAAATAGAAATTGCCGACAAAACCAAAGTTTTGTCGGCAATTTTGTCTCAAGCGTTATGAGAACGCTGAATATTTATTATAAGAAACGTTTAGCAGCAACTGAAATTGGTGGAATTTCGTCGAAGTCTAATTTTTTATCTTCAGTAATTGATCTATAAGCCCATTTACCATAATTAATTGCTTCTTCGTTCACAATTTTACCTGGTAATGGTGCAGCATTTGGATCAACATGTACGTCAACAATAGTTGGTACATTTTCATTTAACGCTGCTTCTACTACTTCATCAATACGGCTTGGGTCTTTTAAGACATAACCTTTACCACCAGCAGCTTCTGCGAATTTAGCGTGATCCATATCAGAGAAGTCAATGGCATATTCTAATTCACCAGCAGCTTGTTGTTCATATTTAATGAATGATAATTGTTTGTTATTCATAACAAAAATTGTCACTGGTAGGTCATATTGAACAGCAGTTGCGAAGTCTTGCATTACCATTTGGAATGCACCGTCACCACTAATAGAAATTGCTTGGCGTTTAGGGAATGCAATTTTAGAAGCAATTGCGCCTGGTAGACCGCAACCCATTGTACCTAACCAAGAAGAAATAATAAATTTATTATTAACTGATAAGTTTAGGTAACGTGTTGACCAAACTGTAGACGTACCTACATCAATTGAGAATACCGCATCGTCATCACTATATTTGCTAATAGCTTTCATTAAGCGTTCTGGACGGATTGGTGTACTTTCTTGATTCATGTCTTGTTCCATCCATTTATCCCAAACAGCTTTACGTTCTAATGTTTTTTCTAAGAATGGACGTTGTGGTACGTGTTTAATGCTATCAGTTAATTGGTGGAAAGCAAGTTTAGCGTCACCAACGATACCCACATTGACACTGAAACGATGGCCAATGACATCTGGGTTTGTGTCGATTTGAATAGCTTTAATATTTTTCTTAGGTAGGTAATCAACGTATGGGTAGTTTGTACCTGCCATGATTAATAAATCGGCATCTTGAATTGTTTGATAAGATGTTTTTGTACCGATTTTACCTAAGTTACCAATGCTATATGGGTGATCATCAGGAATGATTGTTTTGGCTGGTAATGTATGAATAACTGGAATTTTAGCTGCTTCAACAAATTCACGTAATTCATCTTTAGCATTTTGTGCACCTACACCAACGATCATAACTGGTTTTTTACTTTTATCGATTAATTTTGCAGCTTTTTTAATGCTACGTAGTGTTGGCGTTGGTGCTTTAGGTTTAGTAGTATCTATAGCACGATTTGTAGTGTCTTTAATTTTTTGAGTTAATAAGTCGTTAGGACATACAACTACTGCGACACCACGTTTTTCGTATGCAGTACGAATTGCTTCGTTTACAATTTCAAATACGTTGTCACCTTTTTTAATTTGGTGGTTGTATACAGAAACATCTGAAACCATATCTGTAATGTTTGTTTCTTGGAATGCTTTTGTACCTAATAATGTACTGTTTGTTTGACCTGCTAAGATTAATTGAGGCACACGATCCATTTTTGCATCGTACATACCATTTAATAAGTGAACGATACCAGGACCACCGATACTTAATGCTACCCCAATTTTTCCTGTCATTTTAGTGTATGAAGCTGCAGCTAAACTTGCTACTTCTTCATGACGCACATGATAGAATTTAAATGAATCTCTAACTGTACGTAAACTATCTACTACTGCGTCAATTGAATCACCAGGAATGCCGTATAAGTGGTCAATATCCCATGCTTCTAACGCTTTTACTAATGCTTCGTTTGCTTTTATCTTCGCCATTATTACAATAGCCCCTTTCTCTTTTTCAACGAGTACTAAGTACATATTCCCTTTAGTAGAACAAAATAATCATGATTGGAATAAGTATTGAACTTATGACAGCAGTCAATATCATTCCAATTGAACTGAATGCACCGGATTCAATATCGTGTTCTAATGCTTTTGCGGTACCGAACGCGTGTGATGCATTCCCATATGTTAAACCTCTCGCTATAGAGGTCTTAAAATTACCTACTTTCAATAACATTGATCCCATCATACTACCGATTAGTCCAGTAGTGATGATGAATAAGACTGTTATCGTATCCGTACCACCTAATTCTTGTGAGACTTCAATACCAACAGCAGCTGTTATTGAACGTGGTAATATTGTTACGATGGTTTCCTCGTCATAACCCAATAAGTTCAACGAGGTAAACACTAACACAAAATTAAGTATTACGCCAACCATCACGCTCGTAAAGATAATACTTAAATTTTCAATAATTTTATGTCGATTCTTATATAGTGGGTAAGCTAAACATACAACAGTGGCATTTAATAGATGGTTAATCCACTTACCACCTGTCATGTAATCATGATAGTTTTGATGTGTTAACAATAATACGATAATGACACCAACTGAACCAACTAATGCTGGATTCAAAAATGGATTATCGTATTTTTGTTGTAGTTTTTTTGCAGCAAAATACATAACGACGGTCAACAATATCATTAAGATTGCTTGAATAAATGTCATACTATTGATGACCTCTCTTAACGTTAGGTTGTTTAACCATCTTTTCAGCAATGTAACCAGAAGCAAGTGCAACGCAACTTGTACCTACAATAATTAATAAGAAGAAAATGATATAACTCTTCGTGATATCAGACACAATATCCATAATACCTACAACGGAAGGTATAAAGAAAAACACCATTGTAGCTAATAGGAATTCTGCACCTTCAGATATCCAATTCATGCGTATCACTTTCAACTCAAGTAAAATGTACAACAATATCATGCCTACGATACTTCCAGCTAGTGGTATATGCAATAATGTTTGCAGCAAACTACCTAAGTAACTAATGACTATGATAATGGCAATTTGTATGATAACTTTTGAAATAAATAATAATTTTTTCAAGATGACTGACCTCCCACTAAAATATGTCGAAATTGTTACAGTGAATTTTGAACCTATATTCATCATTCTAATTCAACGTTCAAAAATAGAAAAATATCCATTTTAAATACGACCTATAGCTTTTTTCTATGTAATCGCTTTAACGATTATCATTGGTAGTTTCAAATAATGTGTTTATATTGTGAAAAATGTATTCAAGCCTTCATTTTGATTACATAAAAAAGTTGGAATGCGAATACACATTCCAACCCTTAAATAAAACATATGATATAAGACGTTATTTTAGTTTATATAATTGTATAGACCTATGATTTTAATCATATTTCAATCGCTCACTCATAAAACCTATCCATTTAGATGTTGCATGACTTAATAGTTTATCTTTTTTCCAAATGGCACCTAATTCCCAGCTCATACCTGTATCTTCAATTTTAATACTTTTAATATTATCTTTAAGCATATTTGCAATATGTTCTGGTAAGATACTTACACCTAAGTGTGCTAGCAATAAGTACTCAATAAAGTTCCACTGCGAAACATTCGAAACTGTATTTGGAAGAAAACCTGCATTTTTAGCTGCAGCAATAATTTTATCATTGAGGTAAAAATCTTCGTTAAATAGTATAAAATCTTCATTCTTCAACTCAGCCATTGTCACTGAATCACGTGTAGCAAGTTCATGCTCTTTACTTACAACCAACCTTAAATCTTCACTGTATAAAGGTAAATAATCAAAGACATTTTCATCAATCGGAATAGTTGTAATCCCAATATCAATTTGGTCATTGATCAGACGTGTTTCTATCGATTTACCGCCACTCTCATTTAAATTGTATGTCACGTTAGGATACAGTTTATGGAACTCACCAAGAATATAAATAAATTGTTGCATATCCATTACTGCTGACATTCCAATGTTGATATGGCCTGTTTCCAATCCCAATAGTCCATTAATTTCAAAAGGAATATTATCATATAAGGCAATAATTTCTTCACATTTTTTGTAGAATATTTTACCTGCATCCGTAAGTACGAGATAGCGTTTTTGACGATCAAATAATGTCATCTTTAATTCATTTTCAATATCTTTAATCGCTTTACTAATCGTTGGCTGAGCAATATATAAAGATTTTGAAGCATTTGTCATACCACCTTGATTTACCACTTCCATAAAATATTTCATATGTTTGATATCCAAATGCTCACCCTCTTTGTTCATTATTATAATTTCATTATACACGAAATATTTTTGAGAAAATAAAAATATTTAAAGTAAAACTATATGTCTCCATGCACTATGATATTAAAATTTCAATGTTTGACCCTATATGTTTCTTTTTCAAAAAATGTTATAATCACATAGGCTCAATTTGATTAAAGAGGTGAGGCATTGAGCTTTTACGAATTTATGCAAAATTTTGTTGGTGATGACACACCATTAGGTGAATTGGTAAATTGGATTAATCAAGATAGCAATTTCCCTAGAGACGTGAAGAGCCAAGTAGAAGTATTGTCATATTTTCGAAATAATCCATGTCCAGAAAACATACCCGTGACGATCGTTAAAAGAGCATTGGCTGTTTTTAACCAATTCACAAATGTATGATTTCTAACTTGTTATTATACATCATGGACGTATCATCTCACCAAGCGCCTTTATGGCGCTTTTTTTGGGAGTGGGACAGAATTCTTTTTGAATTCGTCGTCCCTCTCCCCGTATTTGAAATTAAAAGTCTTTCGAACTTTAAAACATTACTATGATACTGTGCGAAATGGTGCAAATTTACTTTAATGTAAAATAAGTTACAAATTACACTGTTATATTTCATATATATTACAGTTATTTGTATAATTCGTTTCTTATATTGTATTAGACCTTTTTAACGAATATGATTAATACAGTTTTTAATTCTTTTATATTTTGAGGAGAACACAATGAAATTTAAAAAATTATTTTCACGTCTTTTACTCGCTACTGGAATCATGTTCGCAGGAACTTTTACATATCAAACTATTGAACACACTCACGTATCTGAAGCCGCTTCTTATAATTACTATACGAAAGGTCAATGTACTTGGTGGGCATATCAACGTCGTGCTCAACTAGGTAAACCTGTATCAAATCGTTGGGGAAATGCTAAGAATTGGTATTACAACGCACAACGCTCTGGCTATAGAACTGGTCATACACCTAAACGCTACGCAGTAATGCAATCTACTGCAGGTTATTATGGTCATGTTGCTGTTGTCGAAGCCGTATATAAAAATGGAAGTATTAAAGTTTCTGAATATAACTATAATAGACCAAATGGTTACGGTACTCGTTACTTAAGTAAATGGTCAGCGCGTAATTATAATTACATCTACTAAATGAAATCATGACATTAAATGAATCAATAAAAGCCACTACCATGAGTAAGGTACTTCAATATAGTCCTTAAGTCATACGTAGTGGCTTTTCTATATATCATTATTGTCGTAAATCTTCTAAAATTTGTTGCGCTGTCGCAGTGTTTGCTTTAGGCGCTTGTTTTAATGCTTCGGCAACACGCGCGATTTCATCACCTTTAGCACCTACAACAATAGCTAAAGATTTGTATTGTAAGCTCATATGGCCTTTTTGGATACCTTCAGAAACTAACGCTCGACACGCTGAAAAGTTCTGTGCTAATCCTACAGCAGCAACAACTTGACCTAGTTCTTGTGCTGATTGAACATTTAATAATTCGAGTGAAGCTTTCGCAATTGGCAACACTTTTGTACCGCCACCAACAATAGCTAATGTCATTGGTACTTCTATCGTTCCAATTAAACGTCCACGTTCTTTATCATATTTCCAGGTTGCGATACCTCTATATTGCCCATCACGACTTGCATATGCATGTGCGCTCGCTTCAGCACCACGCGTATCATTCCCCGTTGCTAGGACAACTGCATGGATACCATTCATTACCCCTTTATTATGCGTTGCTGCGCGGTGGATATCAACTTGTGCTAATACTGAAGCACGTTCCATGCGGTGTGCAACTTCTTCTCCAGAACGATCACCTTTATTTAAATCATTGATATCAATTTCACCTTGTACACGTACGACTGAAGCTGTCGCATGGTTAGATAAAATACTCATGAGCACATCACGATTTGGAAATTCATTCTTTAAATGTGCTGTAATAGCTTCTAAAATCGTATTAAGCATATTGGCACCCATTGCATCTTTAGTATCAACAAAAACCTTCAATGACAATAGTTGGTGTTCTGGAAACGTATCGATTTCAATACGTCTATATCCACCGCCACGTTCTATAATTGATGGATATGCTTCAGCTGCAATTTGCTTAATTTGTGGTTCTAATGCTTGAATGTCTTGAGCTAATGCCTCTGTATCGTTGACATCATCAAAGACGATTTGACCAATCATTAAGCGTTCACTTTTAACCGTCTTAAAACCACCTGTATTGTTGACTAATTTGGCACCATAACTTGCTGCAGCTACAACAGAAGGTTCTTCAACCATCATTGGTACAACATATGCTTTGTCATCAACAATAATTTTAGGTAATAAACCTACAGGCAACGTCCCTTGGCCTATCACATTTTCGATTAAACTATTCGCAACCTCTTCATTAATTAATGGATTATTTAATAATACATGATAGTTGTCATCTGTTAGCCAACCATAATCAACGAGTTGTTTTAATTTATCTTCACGAGATAAATGTCGAAACGACTTATCTAATTGCTTCATACTATTATTCCCCTTTATCGATCATTAAAGCGATGCCTAGTCCGCCACCGATACATGCCGTTGCAATACCAGAGCGTTTATTCTCTTGTTCAAGTGCATTCACTAATGTTGTGACAAGTCTGGCACCACTTGCACCAATTGGGTGTCCTAATGCAATCGCACCACCATAAATGTTTAACTTGTCATCTGGAATATGCAAATTATCTTTAACTGGTATACTTTGTGCCGCAAATGCTTCAGTCATTTCTACAATATCGACATCATCGATTTTACTATCTGTTTTATTCAGTAACTTCTCAACAGCATAGAATGGTGCATAGCCCATATATTGAGGATCACAACCTACTTCAGCATAATCTCCAACAATACCAAGAATGTCATACCCGTTTGCTTTCGCATACGATGCTTCCATCAGGATAAGTGCAGATGAGCCATCGTTAATACTTGAAGCATTACCACCTGTGACTGTGCCATCTTCTTTAAATATTGTCTTTAATGTTGCAAGTTTCTCAACACTACTATTTGGACGCACACCTTCATCTGAAGTCATTTCTTCACCTTCAGCGTCTGTCATGCTAATAATTTCATTATTGAATTTACCTTCTTGCGTCGCTTTAGCTGCTTTTGCTTGTGAATGATTTGCAAATTCATCTTGCATTTCACGTGTGATGTCATATTTTTCAGCGATATTCTCAGCTGTTACGCCCATTGGTACATAATGAAACGCATCTGTTAACCCATCGTGCATAAAGCTTTCAACAGGTTCTTGTCCCTCTTTCAAAATTAATTGAGGGGCATTGGTCATACTTTCAACCCCACCGACTGCAACAACATCCGCTTCGCCTAATTGAATTAACTGTTTCCCTAATATGATCGCTTTAAGCCCAGAACCACATACTTCGTTAATTGTCATAGCTGGGGTTGTATCAGGTACACCGGCTTTGATTGCAATTTGGCGTGCTGGGTTTTGTCCTACGCCACTTTGTAATACGTTACCAAAAATAACTTGTTGTATGATGTTAGGATCAATGTTCGCAGCTTCGATGGCACCTTTCAAAGCTGTCGTTCCTAATTCAACTGCAGAATAATTTCTTAATTTCCCTTTATATCTACCGATTGGTGTTCTTTTAGCACTGACTATAGCAATTTTTTTCATTCTTTATCTCCTTATATGTAGTTTATATATAAATTGTAATTTAGTTATTTAATTTGGTAAAATAACTATTAATATGATTATTAATAATAGCCGATAGAAGTTTTCTCAAACTCAATGTTATACCATGCAGTTTCACGTATTTTATTATATTACGCTATTAAACGACATGCGTTATTACATTTAACTATTAGAATGAAAACGCTTTCTATTAGTGAGCATTTTAAATGAAATTGTCACAAAAAGCTACTATTAATATGAATTATAAAAATTAGAATAATGAAAGGATGTAGTGCCCGTGAGTATAGGAATCGATAAAATTAACTTTTACGTCCCTAAATACTATGTAGACATGGCTAAGCTTGCAGAAGCTCGCCAAGTTGATCCAAATAAATTTTTAATTGGGATTGGTCAAACCCAAATGGCAGTCAGTCCAGTATCACAAGATATTGTATCTATGGGGGCTAATGCTGCTAAAGATATTATAACAGATGATGATAAAAAACATATTGGAATGGTCATTGTAGCGACTGAATCTGCAATTGATAATGCCAAAGCTGCGGCAGTTCAAATACACAATTTATTAGGTATTCAGCCATTTGCACGCTGCTTCGAAATGAAAGAAGCTTGCTATGCTGCAACACCTGCCATCCAATTAGCTAAAGACTACATTGAGAAACGTCCTGAAGAAAAAGTCCTTGTCATAGCAAGTGATACAGCACGTTATGGTATTCAATCTGGTGGTGAACCAACACAAGGTGCTGGCGCAGTGGCTATGTTAATTTCTCATAATCCTAGTATTTTAGCCTTAAATGATGACGCTGTTGCATATACAGAGGATGTTTATGATTTCTGGAGACCAACTGGACATCAATATCCATTAGTTGCAGGTGCTTTATCTAAAGATGCATATATTAAATCGTTCCAAGAAAGTTGGAATGAATATGCGCGTCGTGAAGGTAAATCACTATCTGACTTCGAATCATTATGTTTCCACGTACCATTCACTAAAATGGGTAAAAAAGCATTGGATTCTATTATTAATGATGCCGATGAAACAACACAAGAACGTTTAACTTCTAGTTATGAAGATGCAGTATACTACAATCGTTATGTAGGTAACATTTATACAGGTTCATTATATTTAAGCTTAATCTCATTATTAGAGAATCGATCACTTAAAGGTGGTCAAACAATTGGATTATTTAGCTATGGCTCAGGTTCAGTTGGAGAGTTCTTTAGTGCCACTCTAGTTGAGGGTTACGATAAACAATTAGATATTGATGGACATAAGGCATTATTGAATGATCGTCATGAAGTCTCAGTTGAAGACTACGAAAGTTTCTTTAAACGTTTCGATAATTTAGAATTCGATCATGATACGGAACAATCAAATGACGACACTTCTATTTACTATTTAGAACGTATACAAGATGATATTCGTCAATATCACCGTCCTGAATAACATCATTTATAGTAAAAAGGCGTAAGAGACATGCACTTTTAGCAAGGTGTCTCTTACGCCTCTTTTTATTCATATTCACTATGATCACGGTTTGGTTGAATGTTTAGGTCGATACAGGTGAGTCATGTCTACCTGTTCAAGTTCGAGTAGTTTGATTTTATGATTAATTGTGCCACCATACCCTGTTAAGCTACCATCTTTTCCAACTACACGGTGACATGGGATAATAATTGAAATAGGGTTACTACCTACTGCGCCACCCACTGCTTGTGCCGACATATTGGGTTTACCGCGTTCTTCTCCTACAAGATGTGTAATCTCTCCATACGTTTTTAATTGACCATATTCTATGTGTTGTAATTTCTGCCAAACGCTTTTTTGAAATGCAGTACCTTCTGGTTTAAGCGAAAAATCAATAGTCGGACGCTGTCCATCAAAATATTGATTTAACCATTTAACCGCTTTTTTGAAGACATCTAGCTCCGGATTAGTAGGATGTGTCACTGTCGTGTCCTGATATTTATAAAGTAGATGTGTGAGTGACTTGCCATCACTAATGAGCTCTAAATTTTGCACGGGTGATTCGTAAAGCATTGAATACGCCATCAAACCCCTCCTTTCTGACCATTATGACGAAGTTTGATGCCAATGTACAACGGGAAGTATGAAACAATACTTAAATAATGGGAGGTGTACCTGTGGCTGGTTTAAATAAAGATGATGTTGATTTGCATTTCAATACGAACCGATTTAATGAAGATGATCATGCTAAACAAATTTCATTCTTCTACAAAGCCCTATATCAAATCAATGATATTGTATTAGGCATTATATTCTTGATAGGAAGCTTTTTATTCTTTAGTGATCAAACAATGATTGCTGGCACAATATTATTTGTGATTGGTAGTCTTCAAATGACTGCAAGACCTGTGATTTCTTTTGTTCATGATATGAAACTATCAAGATATTACAAACGAAAGTATAGTCAACACGTTACCGAAGAGACACACAATCATTAATAAAGTGGGGCAGAATCCGAATTGTATTCATTGCCCCACGCTTAATTTGTGTTAGAACCAATCTTTCTTTTTAAAAAGTGTAATGAGTGATACAACAACTATGATCGAAATAGCGATAAAGACAAAGTAGCTATAATGCCAATCGAGTTCAGGCATATAGGAGAAATTCATGCCATACCATCCCGTTAAAAATGATAGTGGAAAGAATATGGATGAAATAATCGTTAACACATTCATCACGCCATTAATTCTATTAGAACGATAAGACTCATTATTATCTTTAATATCATCTGTAATATGTTCACATGCCATTAACGTATCGTTCTGTCTTAATAACCTACTATGAATATGCTTAATCAATAACTGATACTCGTGTGATACGTTTAATGATGTTTCATCTATCATTTCATTTAGTAATTGTTCCATTGGCATCAATACACGCTTGAGTTTAATAATTTCAGAGCGAATGTGATAGACATCATCCATTAATTTACGGTTATTAACTTTATCTACATTCTGATTTTCAAAAGAAAAGACAATGTCCTCCACATGATTGACATAATTAAAATATTCATCTGTGATTCTATCAATCATGACGGCTACCAGTTCAGTTACAGTTATGTCTTTCGGCAACGTATTGAATGACGAAATGATGTCTGATAAAACCTTCATGGGATACTTATGTACGGTAATCATCCAATTATGCTTTACAGTTATACTTAGTGGTTCTGCTGAAAAATCATTGTGACTTATCGCATGGAGTATGAGATATAAATGTTGTTTATGCGGATGGGTACTTATTTTGGGTCTTGTTACTGTAAATACAGACGCTTCTAAGTGGTGTTTAGCAATATTGAACCGTTGCGTCAGTATTGCTTGATCATTTTGAGTTGGATTTTCGAAATCAACCCATACAAGTCTTGCATCTTCAGGTATAGCTGAAAATGTACATGCAGTATGAAAACGATGTGCTTGGTCTTGATAGTGGACACGGATTGCCATAGTATCTCCTACTTTTTATATCTTTTATTCTTCCATACCACTTTTCAGAAAATAAAAACAAAAGGCTAAGACACACGGAAAGTCGCATTAAATTCATTGCTTAAATCCGTTAATGTCTTAACCTTAATTCCCAACCATATTACAGGTGTAAAATAATCACATTAGTTTTGATTAAAATTATATAATTCATAACCTTTGTCTTTAGCATATTCAATGGCTAAAATTTCTAAAACGTTAATGAATGCTGGTTCATTTTTAACATTGACATATTGGAATTTCAAATTGTAATCTTCAGCTGTAATTGATTTTATATCGTCTACATTAACCCCTTTTTGTTGTGCTAAGCCTTTTTTAAATTTAGTCGTCCCTACACCTGATTTTAAATTATATTGACCTAATTTATTAAATAAATCCTTAGTAATTAGTTGATAACCTGTAGAGTAACCACCAGTTTGTCCAACGAAAATAGGCGTTTTCTTATCAAAAATAACATAAACGCCAAATTTATCTTGAACCTTTTCACGGTCTTCTTTACTAAATGTTAGCGCGCTATCTTTATCATATTTAAATAATTTCTTAAGTTGCTTCTTATTATCCTCTTTAATTTGATCTAATTGTTTACTGCCCTTCATAATTGAAATCCTCCCATACAGAACTCGTTTAATATCATTCGTTAAACAATGTTTCTATTTGCATAACATATACCCTTTCACAATGCTTTGAAACGCATCGTCTAAATCATCGTACACGATATTTCAGAATTTTCATATCAGTTTAATTTTTATACGTTATTTACATCTTTAATGTAAATACATGTTTATTTATGTATTTATATAATCTATAATTAGATATTATGTTTCTATAAAATGATTAGATTCTTCTATAGATGTTAGGGGAGAACAATTTTGAATGATAAAGACTTACGGGTAATTAAGACCAAAAAAGCATTAACAGATAGTCTATATTCGTTGCTAGAAGAAGCATTTTCAACTATAACGGTAAATATGATTTGCAAAAATGCTGGTGTGCATCGCACGACGTTTTACAAACACTTTTATGATAAATTCGAATTATTAAATCAGCTATTGAAACTAACACATGATGATTATTTTGCGACTGATATTAAAGAACGTTTGAATAATCCTTTTCAAACACTAGCCAATACATTTAATAAAGAAGAAATATCTAGAATTGAACATAAACAATTCAATGATAAAGCATTTGATGAAGCGCGCAATAACTATTTGATTGAAATCATGCAGAACGACTTCAAAGCAAACATGCATCGCATTACTGTTGACGGTGTCGTTCCTAAGAGTTTAGTATTCTATGTCTTCGGTTCCGTGCTAAATGCATTTATGGATTGGAAAAAGGATGAAAATGTAGAAATCAAACCTAAGCAAATGGACCAAATTTTTCATAAACTTATCAATGTCAAAGCACACGATTAAATAAACATGAGGAAGTAGGCATCAAAGCTACTTCTTCATGTTTTTTTGATAGTCGTCAATAGGTATTAATCGCTATTTAGTATAAATCAATATATAATGGCCTTGGTTATAAACTAATAAAAAGGGGTTAAATCATGACTGAAGTATTTCCATATTTAGCATTCGAAAAAGCAAAAGAAGCAATATCTTATTACGAGGACATCTTTGGCGCTACAAACGTTAAAAGATTAGACATTAGCGAAGCACAAGCAGAACAATTTGGCATGACGAAAGAACAAGCTGCAGACGCTACTATGCACGCAGAATTCGAAGTATTAGGCGTCAAAATCTTATGTTCCGATTCATTTGGACGCGTAGAGAATATTAATAATGGTATTTCACTGCTTATCGATTTCGATGTTAATGATCATAACGATTCAGATAAAGTTCAACAATTTTACGATAAAATTAAAAATCACGACTCTGTAAACATCGAAATGCCGCTTAAAGAACAATTCTGGGGTGGAAAAATGGGTGCCTTCACTGATAAATATGGCGTACGTTGGATGTTACACGGGCAAGATTACACACAACTTAATTCATAATCCACATCAGGCTCTGTTTTATTTCATTAACAATGTGCTGTAACAGAATCTATAATATAAGGGAGTGAGACTGAATTCTTTTTAAATTCATTGTCCCACTCCCAGCTTTATATTTATAAAATGTTTTTTGATCTTAGAACATTTCTGAAACGACTTTTTGTTCTAAGAAGTTTAATAAGTAGTCTGGACTACCTGTTTTAGCATCTGTACCAGACATTTTGAAGCCACCAAATGGATGGTAACCTACAACTGCTGCAGTACATCCACGGTTAAGGTATAAGTTACCTACATCGAATTCATTCACTGCTTTAATCCAGTTCTCACGATTATTCGTAATCACTGCACCTGTTAAACCATAGTCTGTATCATTCGCAATTTCAATTGCTTCTTCGAAATTATCAAATTTAGTAAAGCCAACCACTGGACCAAAGATTTCTTCTTGCATTACTTGGTCAGATGATTTTAATCCTGAAATAATTGTTGGTTTAATGAAGTAACCTGTTGAATCATCAGCTTCGCCACCAATTTCAATTTTGCCTTCTTTACCACCAATTTCGATATATTTTTTAATTTTGTCGAATTGTTTTTTATTAATTACAGGACCCATAAATGTATTATCTACAGTATTACCAACGGTTAATTCTTTTGTTAATGCTACTGCTTTTTCTAAGACTTCATCATAAACTGAACTGTGTACGATAGCACGTGAACATGCTGAACATTTTTGGCCAGAGAAGCCAAATGCTGACGTTACGATTGACTCTGCAGCTAAATCCGTATCAATATTTTCATCAACGACAATCGCATCTTTACCGCCCATTTCTGCAATAACACGTTTTAAGAATGTTTGGCCTTCTTGAACCACTGCACTACGTTCATAAATACGTGTACCAGTTGCACGAGAACCTGTGAACGTAACAAAGTGTGTATGCACAGAATCAACTAAATAGTCACCAATTTCTTTAGGATCACCAGGTACAAAGTTAACAACACCTTTAGGAAGACCTGCTTCTTCTAAAATTTCAATTAATTTATACGCAGTTAATACTGTATCTTCAGCAGGTTTCAATAGAACTGTATTACCAGCTACTACTGGTGCTAATGTTGTACCAGCCATGATAGCAAATGGGAAGTTCCAAGGTGGAATCGTTACACCTGTACCAATTGATTTATAGAAGTACTTGTTATGTTCCCCTTCACGGTCTAATACCGGTTTACCATCTGCTAATTCCATCATTGAACGTGCATAGTATTCGATAAAGTCGATACCTTCAGCCGCATCGCCTACTGCTTCATCCCATGGCTTACCTGCTTCGTATACCATAACCGCAGAAATTTCTTCTTTACGACGACGAATAATTGCTGCTACACGTAATAATAATTCTGCACGATCTTTATGTGACCATTGACGCCACGCTTTATAAGCTTTATTTGAAGATTCAAATGCTTTATCAACATCTTCCTTAGTTGCTTTAGATACTTTAGCAATTAATTCCGATGTATTAGCTGGATTAATTGAATCAAATGTATCATCTTTAGTAATGTGCTCACCGTCAATCACAATTGGAAGTGTTTGACCAAATTCACTTTTAACTTGTTCTAACGTTTTTTGAAATCTTTCTACATTTTCTTGTACTGAAAAATCAATCCCAGGTTCATTTTTGAAAGGTACTACCATTCTTAATTACCCCCTATGTATTTGTAAGAATTATAAAAATCAGTAAAACATTGACTTACTTAAAATGATAATTTGTATCATTAATTTCATTCTACTATGCTTCGGGTTATTTTTGCAATCGCTTACATACATATTATCTGAAAAGTTTTAATTATTAGTCAGATGCAGTGGTTCAGTTAAAACACATACAAACTATATTATTATAATTTTATATTTTTATAAAAATAAAGTATAATAAATTTACACAAATTAACGACATCAAGAAAAGGAAGTACACAAATGAAAGCATTAATTACAGGTGGAGCAGGATTTATTGGCTCACATGTAGCCGAACATTTTGTTAAGCAAAATATCGAGGTACATGTTATCGATAATTTAAGTTCCGGATACTTACATAATATTCCCTTTGTTAATAAAGAACATATTTACGTCAAGGACATCACCGATTTTGAGTTTGTAACGCAATTAATACGTCAAGAGCAATTTGATTATGTTATTCATTTAGCAGCCATGGTGAGTGTTGTTGAAACAATTGAGAAACCATCTTTATCTAATCAAATTAATATTGATGCCACAGTTCATCTTCTAGAAACCATTCGAACGTACAATAAGCAAATTAAAAAATTCATATTTGCCTCATCGGCAGCCATTTACGGTGATTTACCAAGTTTACCTAAATCCGTTTCTCACTCTAAACCATCGCCATTATCTCCATATGCAATACAGAAATACGCTGGAGAGCAGTATGCTAAGATTTACTATCATTTATATGATATCCCTTGCGCTTGTCTCAGATTCTTCAATGTTTATGGTCCAAGACAAAATCCTAACTCGGATTATTCAGGTGTCATCTCAATAATGAATCATAGATTTACGCATCAGACTGAATTTACCTTCTATGGTGATGGTGAACAAACTCGTGATTTTGTTTACATTGATGATTTAATTGCCGCTATGTGGCTTGTGCTAAATACCCCAGCAACAAGTGGTTCAATATTCAATGTAGGTACGGGCATACAAACAAATCTGAAAGCAGTTTTCAAAGCGTTTGAAAAGGGCTTCAATTACAGTATTCCATATCAATTTAAAGCACCAAGACTTGGAGATATTAAGCATTCTTGTGCTGACATTACACCACTTGAATCATTGGGTTATCATCCTCAATATGATATAGCTAAAGGCATTCAATCTTATTTGGCCTATAACAAAGAATATAAAGTAAAATTATAAAAGCATCGACTCAGATAAATTAAAAGCAGCTTGTTGCAAATGCCCTTTTAATTTAGTCAACTACTGTCAATATATATTTGTAGGGAGTGGGACAGAATTCTTTTGAATTCGTCGCCCCACTCCCGCTTTTTTTATCATTCTATTAAACTCATGAAATGATTACTTACTTTATCCCAATCATGATTGATACACATTCAAATGCTTTTAGGATTAGGATTTTTTAAGTTCAATAGATATTGTATTTACTGATTATTTTAGAAGGTTATAGAACTCTTCTATCGCTAATTGATTGTATTCTTGAGCGTTAAACGTCTCATAATTGGGTGTTTGATGTTTGATAAAACGCGCTAAGCCGTGCTTAATATCATTGACATCATGACTCACTAACATCCCATACTTACCATTGTTTAATACATAACGATTCGCAATGATATCCGATGCCAATACATTCATACCAAGTGATAGTGCTTCAAGAAGAACCATTGATTGGCCTTCATAATAAGACGTTAACGATAAAACATCTGCTTGTTTCATAATATAGAATGGATTTTTTCGTTGTCCTAATAAAAAGACATGCTGTTCTAACTTCAACTTACGAATTTGTTGTTCTAATTTATGTCTTAATGGACCTTCTCCCATAATATATAATTTCGTATTAGGATAATGCACGATAACCTTGCCAACCGCTTCAATTAATAAATCAAATCCTTTTTCAGGTGATAAACGGCCAACCGACACAATTTTAAAATCATCCTCTTTAAAAGGTACCGACGTCACTTTCCCTTTATTTACACTGACGAGCACCGGCACATTATTTTTCTCAAATTGATCAGCATCATCTAACATGGATTGCGATATTTTACTTAAATTAATCGTGTTTCTTGACGCTACAAATTTCTTATTTAGTGCTTTTTTAGCAATATTGTGCATATTTTGTTCTTTTGATGCATCAGAAACACATACCAATTTATCAAATTGATCATACAATGTGATCAAACCTTTTAAATTTTGATAATGTGGTTTCACACCGTTAACGGTTCTCTCCATATCCGCTTTGATATCACTATGAAGGTAGACCAACTTACGTTTGGCAGTCGTAGCTAAAATAAGATTCGCCCAAAACATAGAATACCCACTGAAATCTATCGCATAATCAAATTGACTTTCACCTATTATTTTACGCATCTCACGTTCATATACATGTTTTGGATATAAGAAACGTTCTAATGCACTTTTTAGCCCTCGTTGTCTGACGAAGTCTACTTTATACGTCTCTTTTAACGACGCTGCTAATGGGCCAACTCTTAAAATAATTCTTACATTTTGGTTAACATTACTCAGATTATTCAAGATTTCTTCATTATTACTTCTATTTGTAAATAGTGTAACGTCGTATTGATTGTAATCAATATTCTCTAATAAATTGATAACAGAAGAGGTAATACCATTATTTTTCATCCCACCAGGATAAATTAATAGTCGTTTTTTAGCACATTTCTTTTCCTTTTTACGTTTATGTTTTGAGGTGAATACGCGCTCAATCACTTTGTCAGTAACATTTCCATCATCTAGATACGCATACGTATTTTTGAACATTTGATAGTTATGTTGCACCTTATTTAATTGATATGTTTTCTGTTGTATCGCTTGTACAACATCATCAATGGTATGCACAACCGGTCCCGGTAAATCCTGAGCATTGATATACATTCCTCTTTCAAATTGATATGCTTCGTAGTCAGGTGTATAAAAGACAATGGGTTTATTTGTGACTAAATAGTCAAAGAAGATACTTGAATAATCCGTTATCATTAAATCAACAAACGCCAATATTTCATTTGTATCAAAATAATCTGGAATAAGATAAGGTTTTAGTGCCTCAATTTTAATTGCATTTTTATAAATAAATGGATGTACCTTTACTAATACTTGATAATCAAGATGATGTTTCAACTTTTCAACTTCTTCGACAATATGATTTAAACTTTCCTCAGGCGTGTTGACATCATCACCTCTCCAAGTAGGACAATATAACAATACTTTCTCATCAGTAATATCAATGTATGATCTTAATTCATTAATAAGCATTTTTGAATCACTATTCAATGTAAGATCTATTCTTGGATATCCTATTTCTAAAATTTGTCCACCATAAATGTTATCCAATCTAAATGCCCTTTTAAAAATATCTGACGTATGGCGATTAGGACTTATGATATAATCACTCGATAAAAAGTTTTTAATAATATTTTGCGAACCATGTAAGCCATTTTCAAGGTCTAGCCCCATATATTTGAGTGGCGTACCATGCCATGTGTTCACATAAATTTGATCAGGCTTTTTAATGAAATAGGCAGGAAATGTTGAGTTGTTAATTAGATACTTACATTCGGTTAGTGCCCTTAAATACTCTGGAGATTCTTTAATCACGAATTCAATATTTTTGTATTTCTCAAATTTCTTCTTATAAAATTCTAACGTTTCGGTAGTGTCGACGACCCATTTATGCGTATATTTACGATATTTGGGATGATGAACCAAACGTTTAAAGATAGCATATGGACTATCTGTAATACTCTTCCCATCTCTTACTTGATATAGAATATCGTGTTGTTTAACTTTATTCGCTTCATAATTGTGCGCATAACGCATTATTTTACGTGTATAAGCTGAGTTATTTCTTCTTTGTAAAGGCGTCGTTATAAATTTAAATTTACGTCGACTTTGATTTTGTAAAAATGTCTTCAGTGCCATATTCATTTTCCTTTCTAAGTTGTATTTCATTCTCTTAAGTTGATGTCATAAAATGAATGCGTTGAATTACATTTTGATTCTTAAGTATATATGGAGATGAACGCCAATATACAGTCTAAATATATTATATCATTTATTTATATTATATATATTATTAAAACAATGCGTTTTGTATATTAAATTTTTAGATACAAAAACCTTTGAGCCACTGGACGACTCAAAGGTTATCTATACCCGATTGATGACATGGCTATTTAGGGGCATCTCTTTCATCAATTTCTCTTATTACTTTAGCAGGCACACCCGCAACTAGGCTATTCGTTGGTACGTCTTTAGTCACTACGCTTCCCGCTGCAATAACTGAGCCATCACCAATCGTTACACCAGGTGTGACTACAACATTGCCACCAAACCAAATGTTATTCCCAATTGTGATAGGCTGAGCCAACTCTAAACCTGCATTACGTTCTTTAGGTGTTAAAGGATGATGGGCAGTATAGAAGCCACAAGATGGACCTATAAATACATCATTACCAATCGTGATGCCACCTCCATCCATGAAGTAACAATTACTATTAACAAAGATGTTCTTACCTAACTTAACATTCCACCCATAATCTGTATCGAAGGGACTATTAATTGTAATATGCTCTAATTGGGCGCCAAATAATTCAGTTAAGATTGCTTGTCGTTTGCTATCATCACTTGGGCGTGTTTGATTAAAGTCATAACATAAATCTTTAGCTCGTATACGTTCTGCTTCTAATTCATTATCAAAATTCGCATCATACCATTCATGTGCTAACATTTTTTCTTTCTCTGTCATCGTACTCACTCACCTTCTTTCAATTGTTATCATAAAGTTTAAACGAATCAAGACGCTTTTGCACTGAAATTCCATTTCAATTAAAGGAATGCAGACTTTATGTCTAACAACAAAAAAGCCGAGAGTGAGACAACATTCTTTTTAAAACGTCTCCAACCCCAGCTTGCTTTGCTTGTAGAATTTCTTAATGAAATTCTCTTTGCTTGGGGCCCCAACCCCAGCTTGCTTTGCTTGTAGAATTTCTTGATGAAATTCTCTTTGCTTGGGCCCCGCTAGAACTATGCAATGCATGGCTTAAGTGTCTTTTCTCTTCAGTTAGCCATTGCCAATTTCCAAAATAGCATTATTAGATTATTTATGTCTCAGACCATAACCATGACGTCTTAGACATTAATTCCATTTAAGTTGTAATATAGTCGCCACCATTAACATGAATAATTTGGCCTGTGATATATGAGCTATCTGCATTTGTTGCAAGGAACACATAGGCTGGCGCAAGTTCTGCAGGTTGTCCACGTCTACCCATTGGCGTATTGCCACCTTGATTTTCCACTTTGTCTTCATCAAAGGTAGCTGGAATTAATGGCGTATAAATCGGTCCTGGCGCTACACCATTGACGCGTATATTTTTCTCCATTAGCGTTGTAGCTAATGATCGTGTAAATGAAACAATCGCGCCTTTAGTTGAAGCGTAATCAATCAAATGACCTGAACCACGATATGCTGTTACACTTGTTGTGTTAATAATCGTATCGTTATCACTTAAATATGGAACGGCCGCTTGTGATAAGAAGAACATACCAAATATATTAGTTTCGAATGTCTCTTTAAATTGTTCCGGTGTAATGTCCATAAAATGGTCTTGTGGATATTGAACAGCACCGTTATTTACTAGAATATTTAATCCGCCAAAGTCTTGAACCACTTGTTGCACTAAATCTTTAGATTGTTGTGCATCTTTTAAATCATGTGCATACGCTTTAGCTTTAACACCGATGTCTTTCAAACGTTGAACGGTTTCCTCAGCATCCTCATGCTCATCGTAATAACCAATTGCTACATCCGCGCCTTCTTTAGCAAATAATATCGCAACAGAACGACCAATACCTGAGTCACCACCAGTAATTAATGTAACTTTACCTTGCAGTTTACCTGCTGCTTTATAGTCATCTAGCTCTGAAACTGGTCTAGGATTCATATCTTTCTCAGTACCTGGTTGATGATCTTGAGTATAGCCTTTAATTTGCTTATGAAATTCTAATAAATTCATTCGTTACCACTCCTTATCCATTTACTTAACCGTTCCCATTAATGTCGCATTTGAAACAAAGTTGTTATCTGATTATCAACGATCCATTTCATTACAACTTTAGAATGATAGGAAGTCAGTTCCTTAGTCTCATGCATTTTAGTACGAAACCTTATATAATTAAATTAAACTTCTATTAAAGATTTAACTTAAGCCACTAACGAGAACATACAGATAAAGGAGTGCGACGCTATGCGAGGTTTATTTAAAGGTATTATTGCATTACTAATCATACTTGGTATTGTAAAGACATTCCAAGATCATGATGTAATGAACGAAGCGAACTATTATTACAATCAAGCTAAAAATGGCGAATTGGTTCAAAATATATCCAATTTTGATTTTAATAACTATAAAGATTTAAATTTAGACCATTTTAAACCATCTGATTTTTTCTAAAATAACGATATCAACGACACAATAGAATGATATTATCGGCAATAAGAAGACATTCAAGTGCATGTTGAATTCAGTCCACGACTGCTCATATACATTTGTAGTCTAAGATATAGACTTAATATGTGCCCTTCAAAGTAGACATTGAAAAATGAAAACTTTGGAGGGCACTTTTTTATTCAAAAGCAGAACAGAAGCATTGACTTAAATACCCTAAGGGGATATATTATGTATGAATTGTAATGGAGGTGTCCTAATGAGCAATAAACAACATACTACATTGACTATTACCGGTATGACTTGTGCCGCCTGTTCTAACCGTATCGAAAAGCGATTAAACAAAATGGATAATGTTAACGCACAGGTTAATTTAACGACTGAAAAGGCAACAATCGAATATGATTCAAATGACTATGAAATCAATGACTTCGTGTCGATTGTTCAAAAGCTTGGCTATGATGTAGTCATAGATAAAGCTGAATTAGATATAAGTGGCATGACTTGTGCTGCTTGTTCAAACCGCATTGAAAAAGTATTAAATAAAACCACAGGTGTCAAACAAGCATCTGTCAATTTAACGACTGAACAAGCCACGGTAGCTTACTATCCCGGTCAAACCGACTTAGATACTTTAATAGAACGTATTAGAAAGCTAGGTTATGATGCACAACCTAAACAAACTGAAGAAGATCAAGCTACGCGTAAACAACGCGCATTGAAACATAAGCGAAACAAATTAATCATCTCAGCGATTCTGGCATTACCGTTACTCATGACAATGTTCGTTCATCTCTTTAATATGCATATACCAGATCTCTTAATGAATCCTTGGTTCCAATTTATACTTGCGACACCTATCCAATTCATCATTGGTTGGCAATTCTATGTTGGCGCTTATAAGAACTTGCGCAACGGTGGCGCTAACATGGATGTGCTTGTCGCATTAGGCACTAGCGCTGCTTACTTTTACAGTATTTATGAAATGATCAAATGGTTAGCCGGTTCGACACATATGCCTCACCTATATTTTGAGACAAGTGCTGTGCTGATCACGTTGATTCTTTTCGGAAAATATTTAGAGGCACGCGCTAAATCGCAAACAACACATGCATTAAGTGAATTACTGAATTTACAGGCAAAAGAGGCACGCCTCATTGATGACAATGGCATCGAACAAATGGTACCTCTGAATCAAGTTAGTGTGAATGATATCTTGTTAATTAAACCAGGTGAAAAGATACCGGTTGATGGTCAAATCATCAAAGGTGAAACTGCTATAGATGAGTCAATGTTGACTGGTGAATCCATGCCCGTGGATAAGCAGGTTGATGATGCAGTGATCGGTTCAACGATAAATACAAATGGTGTAATTACAATTAAAGCCACTAAAGTTGGAAAGGACACTGCCCTTTCTAACATTATTAAAGTCGTTGAAGAAGCTCAAAGTTCTAAAGCACCTATTCAACGTTTAGCTGATATCATATCTGGCTATTTCGTGCCAATTGTAATTGCTATCGCATTATTAACTTTCCTCATTTGGATTACCATCGTTCATCCTGGTCACTTTGAGGATGCACTTGTTGCTGCGATATCCGTTTTAGTTATTGCTTGTCCATGTGCGCTTGGATTAGCGACACCAACGTCTATCATGGTTGGTACAGGTCGCGCTGCTGAAAATGGTATTTTATTCAAAGGTGGCGAGTATGTCGAACGCACACATCAAGTTGATACGGTTGTGTTCGATAAAACAGGCACATTAACTCATGGTAAACCAGAAGTTACTTATTTAGATGGGGATGAAGATACACTAGCTTTAGTGGCCTCCGCTGAAAAGAACTCTGAACACCCTTTAGCTACTGCAATTGTTAACTATGCTGAACAACAACATGTGCAATTGGTAGACGTCACTGACTATCAAACATTACCAGGCCACGGTATACAAGCGCTTATCGATGGGACTCAGTTACTTGTTGGCAATAAAAAATTGATGCTCGCACATCACATCAACATAGATACGATGAAACAGAAGATGACACATATGGAAGCTGATGGTCAGACCGTAATGTTAATTGCGTATGGTGGTGAACTTAAGGGCATGATTGCTGTTGCAGATACAGTTAAACCTTCTGCCAAAAACGCCATCCAACAACTAGCAGCTATGAATATTAAAACGGTCATGCTAACTGGTGATAATGAACGAACTGCACGTGCGATTGCCAATGAAGTTGGTATTGACCAAGTCATTGCTGAAGTTCTCCCTCAAGATAAGGCACAACATATCACGCAGTTACAAGAACAGCAGCATAACGTTGCTATGGTAGGTGACGGTATCAATGATGCCCCTGCACTGGTTAAAGCAGATATTGGTATTGCAATGGGAACAGGGACTGAAGTAGCGATAGAAGCTGCAGATATCACCATTCTAGGGGGCGATATTCAGTTAGTACCTAAAGCCATCCACGCGAGTCATAAAACCATTCGCAACATTAAACAAAATTTATTCTGGGCATTTGGATATAACATTGCAGGCATACCTATTGCAGCAATGGGATTACTCGCACCATGGATAGCTGGCGCTGCAATGGCCTTAAGTTCAGTTAGTGTTGTAAGTAACGCTTTACGACTAAGACGAATGAAACTATAATTTTGAAGCATTTCTATTTTATTTCTTTGTTTATTAAAAAGGAGTAAAATATGGGTATATACTATTAAGAACGTCGGAGGTGATCATTATGATTAATAAAGTAATGAATGTTGAAGGTATGAGTTGCGACCACTGCAGAAACGCTGTGGAATCAGCACTAGCTAAATTAAATGGTGTTACTTCAGCTGAAGTAGACTTAGACAAACATCAAGTTCGCGTCGATTATGACGAAGATAGAGTATCAGTTGAGCAAATGAAAGAAGCCATTGAAGATCAAGGCTACGATGTAAAATAAGGTCCGGACAAAAGCGCTTAGGATTTAGGCGAATTCGAAAAGTGAGCAAAACTGCTTCTCAAGTTTTGTCGAGCTTTGAGTTTTTCGACAAAAATCCTGCTTTTGTTAGGCCGTCAATAAGGTCCGGACAAAAGCGCTTAGGATTTAGGTGAATTCGAAAAGTGAAATAGAAGAAGTTAGGCGTGGCAAACCCCAGCAAAACGCATTTCTGATTGAAATGCTACAAGCTAATCTAGCCGGGGTTATAAAACATTCAGTGTGCCATGCCTAACTTCTTTTTTAATTTACTCTTAATTGCGTCGTCCCTGTATTCAACACATCAAGGACTGCATCAAGTGCATCCACAATCAAATTCTTTACAGCTGCATCCGTATAGAATGCAATATGCGGAGTTAACCAAATATCCTCTCTGGCAATTAACGTCTCTAGCAATTCATCATTAATTGCTTTATCACGATAATCTCCAGGGAATAATCCACGTTCATGCTCATATGTATCTAACGCAGCACCTTTAATGTGTCCGCGATCAATGGCATCTAGCAATGCTCGTGTATCTACAATTGATCCCCTAGCCGCGTTGACAAATACAGCGCCTTTTTTAAATTTAGAAAATAATGCTTCGTTAAAAAGATGCGGATTATATTTTGTTGCTGGAATATGAATTGTGACAATATCAGCATCCTGCAATGCGTCTTCTAATGTTTCTTTATACGTAACATACTGTGCAACTTGCTCATTTGGAAATGGATCATAGGCAACAACATGACTACCATACCCTTTGCCAAAGATTCTTGCTGCAATGGAACCAATACGTCCAGTTCCGATAACCGCAACAGTTAAATCACTGATTGAACGTGACAAGATTGAAGGTTCCCATCTAAAATCATATGCTTGAAGTTTACGTTGAATGTCATTTTGATTTCTAACAATATTAATTGCTTGTGTCACGGCAAACTCTGCAATAGAACTTGGTGAATAAGACGGCACATTAGATATAATGATGCCGTATTGTGTAGCTAAATTTAAATCATACGTATCAAACCCAGCACTACGTTGCGCAATATGTTTAATCCCGAAACGTTGAAGTTTCGCAAATATTTCTTCAGATATTGGATGTTGTTGAGATAAAGATAACCCATCAAATCCTTGAACACTATCCACATTACCTTCCGTCAATATCTCTTTGTTTAATTCTATTTCAACCTTATGCTGTTCTGCCCATTCTTCAATATAAGGAATATCTTCATCACGTACACTCATCATTTTTATTCTAGTCATTATCTATCATCCTTTCTCATGTTCGTCTTAGTGTTATACGTTATACAAATTAGATAACGATGCGAGTCGATTCGCCGCTTCAATCAATAAATCATCCTCCAGTGCCAAAGAAATGCGCACATAATGACGTCCATTTTCTCCAAATGGAATACCTGGTGCTACTAGGATGGACTGCTCTTTTAATAAATATTGTTCGAACGATTCACTATCGTAACCCGGTGGCGTTTGAAGCCATGAATATATACCACCTTTAGAATGCACAAATGGCAAATTCGCTTCCTTTAATCGCTTCTCAAAAGCATCACGACGTCGTTTAAATGTGTCATTTTGTTGATCCAAAAAGGCATCATAATGATTCAACGCATACGTTGCTGCATCTTGAAGGGCACCAAACATACCCGCATTCGTATGTGTCTGATATTTCTTTAGTGCTTGTATCATGTCTTTATTCCCTACCGCAAAGCCTACTCTGAAACCTGACATGTTATACCCTTTTGACAATGAAAAAATTTCAATGGCTACTTCCTTTGCAGCTTTAGAAGCGAGTATACTCGGGTTCTTAGCATCGAAACCAAAAGCACTATATGCAAAGTCATGAACAATCTTTGTTTGCGTACCTTTAAATCTTTGAATAGCTTCATCAAATACCGCTTTAGTGGCCGTTGAACCTGTAGGATTATTTGGGTAAGTTAAATAAACTAATGACGTGTTCGCTAATGTTTGTGCATCTACTTTGCGCCAATCTGGCAAGTAATCTGGTGGGTCCAAATTAAGTGGTACTGGATTGGCATCAGCAAGCAAGACACCAGCGAGATAATCTGTATAACCAGGATCTGGCAACAACACATTCTCTCCAGGATTCACAATACATGTCGGTAATGCCACTAAACCGTTCTTTGTACCATAAAGTATGCACACCTCGTCTTCTTTATCTAACGTGACACCGTATTGGCGTTGATAAAAATTAACAATCGCTTCTTTAAATGATGCTTTACCATGAAAGGCACCATACTTTTGATTCTCTGGAATTCGAACTGCTTCTGCAAAATGATCAACAATACCTTTAGGCGTTTCACCATCCGGTATACCCACTGCCATATTGATTAACGGCAATGGACCATGTTCAACTTTGCGTCCCATTGTCTTACCAAAGTAACTATCTGGAATATGCGCTAGCTTATTTGAAATTGTCATGATTTACCCCCTTACAAAATTAAAAAGCTATATATCACGCTCAAAAGAGAGTGACATATAGCTTAGTTTATAACTATGACACTTATCTTTGAGGTATACCTCTTTGGAATTAGCACAGTACTTTTATCTTTTAAGTCTGTTGCTGAAGTTTCATCGGGCCAAATCCCTTCACTTCTCTGGATAAGTCTATTGAATTAATATTTATTGTATCAGTTCAATAATGATTGTCAATATTTATAATTTTCTGATTCATTTACTTTATGGAGATTATACACCATGATTAATATCTTCAAGCATTGCTTCTGCCGTAATTTTAGCACTCGTTAGAACGATTGGTACACCTGCCCCCGGATGTGTACTTGCACCTGCAAAGTATAAGTCTTTGTAGTCTCTTGAAACATTGGCTGGTCTGTAATAATTACTTTGTGTCAGCGTTGGCATGAGTCCAAATGCTGAACCGAACTTAGCATTGTAGCGTTGCTCAAAATCAAGCGGTGTAAAAACTGTTTCAGATACGATATCTCGACGGACATCTTTAAGTGCTTCAATCGTTTCAAGTTTGTTATAGATGACGTCTTTCGCCTTCTCGACTATTGTAGGGTCATGCCAGTCAATTTGGCCTGTTTTTAATTCTGGGACTGGCATCAATACGTACATGCCTGTCTGATCCTCAGGTGCTAATGCTGCATCTTCTACAGATGGGAAGTAAAGGTATAATGATGGATCATCTGGCATCTTTCCACTAAAGATATCATCAATATTACCTCTAAAATCTTTAGCAAATACCACGTTATGGACATGCAATTTATCACGTAATTGACGATTAATACCTGCATAAATTAAAAATGCTGAACATGAATAATCCATGTTATCCACCTTTTCAGGAGAATAGCGCTTTAATGGCGCGTGCTGAGGCATGAGATGTTGTGCCACATATGGGAAGTCGGCTGTACATAGTACTTTATCGAAACGTCGAATATCACCATTAACACGTAAGCCATCTGCACGCTTAAATTTAGGATCAATGATGATCTCTTGCACGTCTGCATTGAGTTCAACATTGACACCATAGTCTTGACCAAGCTGTAATAAGCCTTGGGCTAAGCCATACATGCCACCTTTGATATAATGGACGCCATGAACCATCTCAATCATAGGAATAATAGAGTAAATTGATGGGCCTTGTTTCGGATCAATACCGATATATAATGTCTGAAATGCAAGTAGCTTGCGTATTTTTTCATTAGATACATAATTATCTATTAATTGATCCGCATTGTTAAACGTCTTCAATTTAAGTCCACGATATAACGTTAACGGATTATAAAATTCGCTTGGCTTACGGAACGTGCGCTCAAGGAAATATTTACGCGCTACCTCATATCGTTTATATATATCCGTTAAAAACTGCATAAACCCTTGCGTTGAGCCTGGCTCTATCTCTTCTAGCGTCTGGCTTAGTTGTGCCAAATCCGTCGATACACTTACTTTATCTTTATCTGAGAAATAGATATCAAAAATATGTGTGAGTGGTTTCATATCGACATAATCTTCGAAACGTTTACCACATTCTTCAAATACTGCTTTATAAACATCTGGAACCATCACTATGGTCGGTCCCATATCGAAGGTAAAACCATCCTTCTTAAATTGACTCATACGGCCACCGACTTGTTCATTCTTTTCAAAAATGGTTACTTGATGACCTTGCGCGGCCAATCGTGCGGCAGCTGCTAAGCCGGTAACACCAGCACCTACTACTGCTATGTTCATACATCTCACCTAATCTTTATATTTTTTCTTTAAGTTGCGGTAGATTTTATGTTTTTTCCATTTAGAAACATATGCGCGTTCTTTCAATGAATATGATGATTTACGTACCTCAGTTAGTATACCGCGATAGACTTGAGCTGCTAACTCAATAATCATACGAGATTCTTCATTATAAACATCGAGATGATTCAATACCATATCGTAGTTATTATCCGCTAGTGTCGCATAGAATTCCCAAATTTTGATGTAATTGTCAGAGGGTTGATTGCGTTCCATTTCATCTGCAATTGAAACATTAAACTCATTTAAACGTGCTTTACTAAAGTAAATACGCCCGTTTCGATAATCTTCACCAACATCACGTAGTATATTCGTTAGTTGAAGCGCCTCACCTAATTGCTTACCATATGCATAAGCTTCGTCTGACGGTGGCGTTGCCAAAATAGGAATTAGTAATACGCCGACTGTTCCTGCTACCCCATAACAATAATCGAGTAGACCACAATCTGTTTCAAACATCTCGAAGTGTTGATCGGCTTCTACGGTATCAATTAAGTCGTAGAGGGCTTGGTAATTCATTTGGAAATGTGTCGCTGCATCAGCAAAAGCCGTCATAATGCGTGCATCACTTTCAAATGTCGTTATTGTTTGATGTTCAATAGATTCAACATCACGATGAATCTTATGTAAATAATCCACGTCTTGATGTACATCGATACTATCATCAACGATTCTGCAAACAGCATAAATTGCCCATATTGCGCGTCGCTGTTGCTCAGGTAACATATCAAAAGCATATGAGAAACTCTTAGAGTAATCTTTCATAATTTGATGACAATATTGATAATTTTCTTCTAATGTGCTCATGGAGAACCCCCTGCTAAATATTATTTAATATTAAATCGTCGTCCTTTCCATTTTACCTGTTTTGTGTAATGGATGTGACGAAATGAATTGATAAAAATTAAAATAAACACTAAAAATAATATTGGATGACAAATCAAGACTAAAAGCGAAAAATTACCTACTCTACGATGTAAACGGCTGAATTGTAGTGTATACAAGCCATAAGATAGTAGCGCTCGTCTAAATGACAATCCTTGTTTAAATAAACTGAGTATGAATGCACTGAATGAAGTGATACTACCTATCATCCATAACATGATTAACATCATAATATGCGGTTGTGTTGACGATGCACCTACCGCCAAGTGCTTCGTCCATCCTTCTATGAGCGTTTGAACGCCTGATTCGTACATTCTAAAATTAACGTAGCCCTGACCTTCAAATTGAGTCACTGGCAACTGGCAACGTTGAAACGCTTTGCCTAAAGCAAATCCTTCAATGATTTGTGACGCAGCGTTTTTATGGCCTTGTGTCTTAATATAATCCGCTTTGTTCATGACGGTTACCGGGCCAAATGCTAATGCATCACCCTTTGCTTTAGCTAAAGTTGAAAATGTATTTGTACCTACAATTGTCATTAGATTAAACACTGCTGATAAGTGTTCATAAGGTTTCCGCACACTGTGATACGGTTGAATACTTAGTAAACCACGATAGTGTTGTTGTGCATAGGTCTGAATAATTGCTTCTAATGCATCATCATTTTGTAATGTTACATCTGCATCCATAAATATAATGATATCTGATGTTGTGTGGTTAACACCTTGATAACATGCATATGACTTACCAACCCATGTAGGCTCATTGCTATCATATGTCACATTATACACGTTTGCGCCCATTTTTCGCGCAATTTCAGCAGTGCTATCATTTGAATCATCATCCATGACGATACATTCAACTTGTAGTGACTGTTGTGACAAACTATGTAATAACTTTGGCAATCTTTTTTCTTCATTACGCGCTGGAATGATCACACTTATGCTTTGTCTAAAGTCCCCTACACGTGTTTTATCAAATGACAATAGATGCCGGCGATTATACATTAAATAACCACTGACTAACGATAAACCTATACTTCCATGAAACAGTGACGCTAATTTTGTCATACTTGTATTACCTCTAATCCTCTGAATCATTCGTAAGCGCACGTTCAAGTGCATTAATTTTATCCGCGACTTGTTGACCACTTAACGTCACCATCGGCATCCCACCACCAGGATTAACGGATCCTCCGACAAAGAATAAATTATCAAAGTATTGACTTTGTTTAGGAAACTTAAATCCTTTATTTTTCTTCTTATCTGCCACTACCCCATAAATGGCACCTTTATTCGAGTGATAGGTTTGTTCAATATCATGCGGTGTCCAAATATCTTCATATACAATATGCTGACGTAAATCTGTAAGCCCCATACGCTCTAATTTATCCAAGACACGTGCTCGAAAATCATTATATTGTTCTTCAGTGAATGGTTGCTCTTGAATATACGGAATATGTGGTAACACTTTTAAATTTTCATATCCTTTTGGCGCTTGCGCTGGATCAGATTTATTCGAGTTTACTAAATAAATAGTTGGATCTTGTGGTAAGACTTTGTCATGGAACACTTCTCGATAATTGCGCTTTGAATCATTAGAGAAAAGGAAATTATGATGGGCCAATTGAGGATAGGTTTTGTCTACACCTAAATGCATAACATATCCGGACGCTGCGGGCTCATAAACCTTCTCTAATTGCGCTAATTGCTTATTTGAAAAGTGTAGTAAGTCACGATAAGTTGGTATGACTTCTCTATTAGAAACGATGTAATCAGCACTTACATGTGAACCATCATCTAATCTAACGCCTGTGACATGATTAAAATACGTATCAATACTACGTACATCTTTGCCAGTATGAATTGTCACACCTTCTTCAACAGCTAATCGCTCCAATGCACGTGCAAGGTGGTGAATGCCACCTTTGACATACCATAAACCTTGTTCATATTGCATATGGATTAACATTGTTAACACGGCTGGTGCGTCATAAGATGACGAACCAACATATTTAATGAAATAACCTAGCATATCTCTTAACTCTGGCTTTTCGACGTAACGATTGATTGCTTGTTGCATTGTTGAGAAGTAATCTACACCTTTGACTGAACGCAATGGACCTTGATATTTGATAATTTCCGAAACCGTATCAAGCCCAAGTGCGAAATAACCTTCTTCAGTGAAACGATGAATATGCGCTGCATAATCCATAAATTGGTGCAATTGTTTGATATCCTCATCCGTGAGTTGACTGTTGTTAAGGCCCATTTGTTCTAAATCTTCGTATAAATCAATAACTTTACCATTTGTAAAGAAACTACGCCATTGTAAAGGTAAGCGTTCAATCGTAACGTAATCTTTCATTTGTTTCTTACTATAGCTGAATAATCTTTCAAATATCCATGGCATCGTTAAAATAGATGGACCCAAGTCAAAACCAAATCCGTCTGCTTCAAGTCGATTGACTTTACCACCGATGTGATCATTTTGCTCGTAAAGTGTGACATTAAAACCACTTTGTGCAAGACGAATCGCTGCTGATATACCGCCTAATCCACCGCCGATAACGATAATGTTTTTATGTGACAAGTCTATTCACTCCGTTTCACTCTGCGTTGATAGTACAATTCTAATCTTGGACGATTGTAACGTTGCGTCAGTATAATCGGTAAATTAGCGCAAATAACATAACTCATATTGATAAATTGTATATATTTAGGTGCTTTTACAAAAATAATCACTGGTATCATTGATAACCAATGCACAAGTTCTGCCCGACGCATTTCTACAATCATTATATGTATGTCTTCTAATTTAAAAGAAGCTAGTTTCTTTTTATTATAAATATGATGATTGAATCTAGCACCTTCTGGAATGAAGCGTTTCCACTTATTAATACGTAATAGTGTATTCCATAAAGCGCCATTCTTTTCCCACGACCATATTGTAAAAACCTTGTCATATTTCACAAAGAAGGATGACGGGCATCGTACCATCAACTGAGATATTGATAATTGTGTGGTTGTCCAAAACACACTATGTATTAAGCCTAATTTCAATACTTTCCATAATGACATAACATTCAACACTTTCGACATAATAATTGTTCTAATATCTTCCCTATAAACCTCATCGGTAAACGTTATGCTACAGTGTCTATTAAAATACAAAAAAAGAGGCCGACCATCATGTCGACCTCTTTCCTCGATAACTCGATGTGCTATCCAGTTATCTGAGTAAATCCTACCACCAACCGTTGTTATTACGGAATGCAATTGCTGCATCTAATGAACCGTAACGGCTGTTAGCGTAGTTAATCATACCTTTAGTTTGTTGTGCTACTGAACCAGTACCCCATGATTCCATAGTTTGACCTAAACCTCTGTAACCAGCTGGGTTAACTGCGTTAGGGTTACCACCTGATTCTGGCATTACGATAGCGTTCCAAGCAGCTTCAGTACCACCGTTAGCTAAGAATTGCGCTTTAACTGATCCACCAGTTGAAGCTGATGAAGCTGAGTATGAAGTAGTTGTTGGTGCAGAAACTGTTCTAACACTAGTGTTGCTTGATTGTTGGTTTGAGCTTACTGATTGAGATGATGCTTCGTTGCTGTAAGAAGCTGAGTAATCAGTTGATTGAGCAGCTGGAGCAGCTTGTGTAGTTGCTACTGTGTCAGCACCACCAACGTAAGTGTAATTCCAAGACCAAGATTGACCATCAGAAGTGAAGTTATATTTGAAACCATCTTTAACGAATGAGATGTTGTATGCGCCAGCTTGTACTGGGTGCGCATTTAATTCAGATGGGTTGTTTTGAGCTAAGTTAGCTAATTGTGCATAATTAGTAGTTGATTCAGATGCATGTGCACTGTTATCTGTAGTTAATGCATAACCTGTTACTCCTAAAGCTACTGCTAATGACGACGCGATTACTGTTTTTTTCATAATAAAAAATTCCTCCAAAAAAATTAGTTTATATTTTCGTTATGTTATATTCTTTAGTTATTGTGTTTTGCTCTGTGTTTAACTTTTGACAATAAGTACTATATCATAAAAAAACGCCAGTAGTATTACGCTTTTCTTACAAAAAATTACAATAGACATCTTATTTTGTAACATTGAAATATAAGTATTTCGCTTTGTAACAATTATTTTTTGAACAAATAGTTTAAAATTTCATTATGAAATAAGGATTTACAATACTCTTTTAAGAAATTTACAACTGTTTTACATTGTCTGTAATATTACAAATTGCCGTTTTGTTACAATACCGTAATATTTCTAACAACTCCGAACTATTCAATTTATCTATATAACTTTAAAAAAACCAAGAAACGCTATGATTTTCTACCGTTTCTTGGTTCCTATTATTTAATCATATTCATTCATAATCTTTAACGCCCCATAATACTTTTTCACATTTACGAATAATATATTTCATAATTTCTATTCTTGATGTTTTCTTATGGTCGGCGGGTACAACTAACCATGGTGCATAGGTTGTATGTGTTTTTTTAACCATGTCATGACTTGCTTCGACGTATAAATCCCATTTTTCACGATTACGCCAATCTTCATCCGTGATTTTCCATTGTTTATCGACGTTATTTTGACGATCTTTAAAACGCTTCAACTGTTCGTCTTTATCTAATGTAAGGAAGAATTTTAAGATGATTGCACCTTCATCTGTCCACATTTTTTCAAATGCATTAATTTCCTCATAAGCACGTTGCCATTCATTCATCGTTGCAAATCCTTCAATACGCTCAACTAATACACGGCCATACCAACTTCTATCAAATAACTCGATGTGTCCGCTTCGTGGCATATCTTTTGCAAAGCGCCATAAATAATGATGTTTTAATTCAACGTCAGTAGGTGCGCTAATGCCATTGACTTCATAACCAGTTGGATCAAGCTTTTCTCTAATACGTTTGATATTACCACCTTTGCCGGCTGCATCCATGCCTTCAAACACAAGAATGAGTGGGATTTTCCGCTCATATAATGCGAATTGTATTTCTCGCATGCGTTTTTGTAATTCGCTAATCAATGATTTGTATGCTTCTTTGGATACTTTATCTACTTCGATATCAAACATTTTGGTACTAAAGTGCTCAGTAAAGTCACCATCACGTTCATTATCTTGAGCATGATGTTTGGCAATGGCTTGTTCTAAACGTTGTATAATGTGTTCATACATTTTTTCGATTGCTGATTGTCGTTCTGTATAATCAATAATCTGCCATTGTTGATCTTGTTTAATAAATTGATGCATATCCTCTAAATATGTTTCTGTTGATAAGACGCTACCATATTCTTGAACTTTCCACCGCATTAATGGATTCTCTTTCGTTTGCTTAATATGTTCTTGTCTTTTATCTTCGTTAATTTCAATAAAGAATTTAATGATTTCATAATTATCTTTGATTAACATATCTTCAAAAGACGCAATTTGTTCTTTTAAGACATCATAGTTTTTGTATCTATCATGCTTAATTTCATTCTCTCGATAATCTAAATAGTGAGAGTACCAGCTTCTAAAATAAACATTGATATCACCCTTTTTAGGTAATGTATTCCAATATTTTTGTAAGAATTGATATCTTAAATCATCCTTTTGAGGTGACTGTGTTGCAATAAAATGTGTATATTTCGCATCAAAGTTAAGTAATAATTCATTTGATAAGCGTGTTTTTCCAGAGGCTGGGACACCTTCAAATAAAATCATAATTGGAATACCCAAATCATGTGTTTGTCTTGTAAGTTCTGCTGTCTTTAGTGCTAGTTTTTCGATTTTATTAGCCATTAACCATTCACCCTTTTTGTAACGTATCATTTCATTTTTATTGTAACACGATTTATTTCTATTTTTTCTCAATCTTTATAAATAAAAAGAATTGATAAAATGCGACATTCAACACTTTATCAATTCCTATTTAATAGGACGTTAACCCATAAATTTATATATGTCGTTAGTATATAGACGTAATACTTTTCGGAAAATAATATCTAAAACAAATGCAGTTACTAATGGCACAACAAAGAATCCTAAAATAATGAGTAAGACACTCACTAAGGCAGAATCAATATGTAAAAATTTAAAAGCACTAATTGGACCAATCATACCAATGAAACCAAATCCTGCCGATTCTTTCGTTCCCGCAATACCAATCAAACTTCCTGCAATTCCTGATATACCAGCAGTTATAAGGATTGGTAACATGATGATTGGATATTTAACCATATTAGGCATCATCATTTTCACACCACCAAAGAATATAGAAATCGGTACTGCAACTCGATTCACTTTGCTAGTACCAATAAGCAATACTGCTTCAGTAGCTGAAATACCAATAGAAGCTGATCCTGCCGCAAGACCTGTAATCCCTATTGCAATAGCTATCGCAACTGTTGATAACGGTGAAATAATAATAAAACTGAAGACCATAGAAATGAGCATACACATTAATACAGGTTGTAATTCTGTGAAGCTATTAACCATATTACCAATGCCAGTTGTAATCATGTGTACATATGGCAAAATGAATACGCCAATCGTAGCTGACAATCCACCTACAATCGTTGGATATACAATGAGCGCCATACTGCCGACACGTTTTTCAATTAATAAGATGAATATTACAGCAATCGTTGCTGTTATCATCGTATTAATCAAGTCTCCAATACCAGCAATCACCCATGCGCCATGTTTAAATTGTGCGGCTCCACTACCTACATAAGAGGCACAAGCAACCACTGCAATGGCTAATGGTGTCATGTCAAATTTCAACGCAATGAGTGCGCCGATTAAAGCTGGCACTGTAAATTGCATTGCTTGTACAACATGTAACAATGTCCCAAAAAATGGATGATGATGCATTAACGCTTTAAAGATTTCTCCCAAAATGGCATTGGGTACTAAGCCCACCACGATACCTATGGCTACGCCCGATAGCACTCTAAATGTAAAATCTTTAACGCCTATTTCTCTAAGTGTTGATGTCATGTAAAAAACCTCCTGTTGTCTGTTCTGCACACTTATTAAATTGATCAACCTACTTATGAGTTATTGCTATGATGTTTCAACATCTCCTCATGGCAATCACGTATATAAGTAATGATAGATTTTACTATATCACAAATTCTAAATTTTCAGAATATTATTTTTGTTTTTTTCTCTAAAAAGTAACAATTAATGATTATCCTTATATCCAAACATTTACCCGTTGTAATATGGCAAGCAATGTTAAAACTAAAAAAACTGAAGCACGACGTAGGCTTCAGATTTTTATACCATCCATTTCGTTTGACGTATTAAATATTAAATAAACTTTCTTCTTCTTCGGGCAGTTGCTCAATAAAAGGTTGTGGGTCTTCAGCATAATCATTGCCTATACCACCTTTCATTCTTTGAAAGTGTAAATGTGACCCTGTTGTCTGTTCTCCAGTATTACCTGATAAAGCAATGACATCTCCAGCCGCTACTTTTTGACCTTGAGTTACTTTAAAATCATTTAAATGCATATACCACTGATGGTATTGTCCGTTTGATTCTGAGATTTGTAAGACCTTCCCACCTAATTCATCTTCAAATAATTTGGTGACAACGCCATCTGTTGCTGCTAGCACTTCAGTATCTTCAGGTAAATCATAGTCGTTACCATAGTGTCGGTCATTACCTTCAAATTCTAATCCATGATTATAAGTGCCATAACCATGTGTTAATCGCCCATCACGATTTAAAGACATATGGGATGACTGGTCATCTATTTCACGTATAACATATGTTACGAATATACCGATACTTACACACACTAATATTGTGATAGCTATTTTAATCAAGTGTTTCAAACATCGCGCTCCTCTACAATTTGTAATTATCATGTATATTAACAAATCTAGCGTTGATAGCGCGTATACTTTGCTTATAATCAGACTAATTGACTAGATAATGAACAAAATTGACTATTATAATAGTAGAAACTCGTTTCGTATGGTCACCTTTATCCATAATTTTCTATCTTAGAGACCTGTTAAAATGTCATTATTTATTGTTTTAATCGCTCAATATCCTCTTTTTCCAAATCTAACGCATTAAAAATACCACCTTTATATACTTCGACAATAAATTGCGCTATTTCATCAACATTGATTTCATTTTTATGTTTTGACCAATATTCAAAGGTATTTACAATGATCGTTATTAAATATTCTTTACCTAATTCTCTTTTAAGATTCGAACCCTGTGAAATATGATTTATAAATTCGAAACGCTTAGACACTAAATTTCTAATTTTCATTTTGAAACTTAGAATTCCTTCATTCGTCAACAATACCTTTAATACTTCTGAATACGGATCCATCGCTTTGAATAAGTTTGCGATGCTACCCACATCTAAAATATCTTCATTTTCTACATTAAATTCTCTTTGTGTTTTAATAAAGTTTAAAACATCATCTTCTATTTCCGATAACAGTTCATATTTATCATCATAATATCTATAAAATGTACTTCTTGTTACATACGCTTCTTGAGTAATTTCATTAATCGTAATTGCTTCAAAATGCTTGTGATCTAATAAATTGATTAGTGCTTCTCTAAGTAGACGTTGCGTCAATTGTGTTTTGTTACTATAAGCCATCTCATCACCCTTTCGCATCGTATTATAATACATTTTGATACATAGTGTATTATTTTAAACATCACATTTTATTTTGTTCTCCTTTTTCTCTTTAAAAGTTGTTACATTTAACCAGTACTTTTAAAGGAGGCTTATTATGTCAGAGAATATAAATACTACATTTGACTTAGATGAACATGGCAAACCTTATAATAAATTGATGGTTATGGTTGTCATTTTACTTGCAACATTTGCTGGTGCCTTAATGCAAACGTCATTAGGCACAGCACTACCTACATTAATGAAAGATTTTAATATTGATTTTAGTACTGCACAACAAGCAACTACGTGGTTTCTATTAGCTAACGGCATAATGGTTCCATTATCTGCCTACTTAGCTACTCGTTTTTCAACGAAATGGTTACATGTCATTGCATATGCCATTTTATTAATTGGTTTAATACTAACTGCTATTGCACCGTCAAATAGCGATAGTTGGATTATTTTCTTATTCGGTCGAATTGTTACCGCAATCGCTGTTGGTTTAATGATGCCTTTGATGCAAATCATCATCATTAACATGTTCCCACCAAACAAACGTGGTACTGCGATGGGATTGAGTGGTTTAGCCGTTGGATTAGCGCCAGCACTTGGACCAACATTTGCTGGTTGGATATTAAATAAAGATCATACGATGCTTGGTCTCACAATAAGCGATTCATGGCGTAACATTTTTGTGATCCCAATTATTATTGTAGCGATTGCTTTTATATTAAGTTTCATTTTTATGAAAGATGTCATACCAAATAGAAAGATTAAACTAGATATGTGGTCACTTATTTTATCCAGTTTAGGATTTGGTTTATTTTTATGGAGCTTTTCAAATGTTTCTAGCGAGGGTTGGGGAAGTATTAGTTATGTCATACTACCGCTTATCATTAGCGTCCTTCTTATCGGATGGTTCTGTATGCGTCAGTTTAAATTAGATGACCCGTTCTTGGATTTACGTGTATTTAAATCCAAAGGCTTTGTCATTGCAACGATTGGCCTTATCGTTGTGACAATGGCTATGTATGGTGTGGAAATGATGCTACCTACTTATTTACAAAATATTCATGGGTTCTCACCATTTGAGTCTGGATTAACCTTGCTTGCAGGTGCTTTAATGTTAGGGTTTATTTCGCCTATTTCTGGTGCACTGTATAACAAAATAGGTATTAAACGTTTAGCTTTTGTTGGATTCTTAATTTTATCATTAGCTTCATTACCGTTTGGTTTTTTAACGGATACGACATCACCGACGCTCATTTTAGTATTATACTCAGTACGTATGTTTGATGTAGCTTTAATTATGATGCCATTAACAACAAATGCAATGGATGCCTTGCCAACTAAAATGGGTACACACGGTACAGCAGCGAACAATACTGCTAGACAAGTTGCATCTTCTATAGCCGTCGCATTGCTAACATCTATTACGCAAAATATGATTAACAACCATATGCCAGCTAAAAGTTTAAAAGATGCAAATCCATTACTTTATGCCGAACATGCACAACAAGCATCTATTGATGGTTTTAATACTGCGTTTTTAATTGGCGTAGCATTTGCAGTCATTGGATTAATTATCGTTCCTTTCTTGAAAATGAATCACTCAGAAAGCGAGGAGAATTAGATGATTATACTTATTATTCTAACTATTGCCGTATTTGCATCATGGACACTGATTCCACATCGCCTAACACGTTATGTTATCGGTTCATTATTCACCGTTCTATTTACAGTATTAATCATTGGCATTGTTGCAAACATGACGCATCATTTTGGTATGGAGAAAGAAACAATCACTGAACCCGAAAAACAAATTTATGCTGCTGGTTCATCAAAATCTCCTACAAACATGTTAATTGCGAATGAAATAGGTAACAATTCTTATAATTATGTCATGGTTTATAAAGAAAATAAGAATGATGACAAACCATCTGCACATTTTAAACCTAGTACTAATAAAGAAGATTTATCAGATTCAATAAAGAAACACGCTTTCTATAGAACAGCAGATGTAGACCAAGCGACAGTTAAAACAACTAAAACATATTGGACTTGGAAAAATGACTTTTACCGTTATTTGTTTGATTTTGGAAACAATAAAAAAGAACTTATCAAACAAACATCGATTGTTACAGTACCTAATGATACATGGGTCGTACTAGATGCAAAACAAGCAAAGCAACTTCAAAAAAATCAAATGGCATCATCAAAATCACAAAATAGAATTAAAAAAGAACTGCAAAATAAAATGATAGCGTATAAACAATCACATCCTAAAGCGTCTGAGAAAGAACTTGAAAATTATATTAACGATCAAAAACAACGACTTGCTACAAAACAAGTTAAAGAAATGCTTAAATAACCAACAAGCGTGAACTTTGACAACCCTCTCTTTTCGACAGATAATTTAATGTAAGTAATAAGTCAATAAGGGAGGTGCCTATAATGACTACGACTAAGGTAGACCCGCGTATTATTAGAACAAAGAAACTACTGGTAGACGCGTTTCAAGAGGTTTCCCGAGAGAAAAAGATGTCGCAAATAACGGTTAAAGATATTACTGAACGTGCTACAGTCAACCGTGCTACTTTCTACGCACATTTTACAGATAAATATGATATTCTCGATTACACTTTATCTGAAACGATTCTGAAAGATCTAAATGACACGTTAGCTATTTCTGATATGATTAATGAAACCGTCATTACTAATCTATTTATATCTATTGCCAATTATATGGTTGAAGTACAAGATTCATGCAAAATGAATAGTGAAACGTTCTGTAACCAAGCCCATCAACGTATCAATAATGAATTAGAGGATATTTTTACCATTATGCTTCGCAATAGCTATCCTGAACATGATATTGACATACTCGTTAACAGTGCGAGCTTTCTAGCTTCAGGATTATGTGGTCTCGCCCGACATTGGCTCGATACAAGTTCACTTTCAGCTGAAGCTTTTATAGATAAAAATTTACCTTTCTTAATTCATCATATAACACACTTATAATTCAACTTCTGAGGCATAGCCTTGGAAGTTTTTTTATGGAAAAAGCTAATCTAATCAACAAATACTGAGCATTGTTGTCTAAACAACATGTTTCATAAGCATGTATGTTGCATGTTAATCAAATAGGGCGTATATTACATTTATACAACAAGTGTTAGTTAAGTAATATGTGTTGTTTTAACATTAATTACGTAAGGAGGGAAAGACATGTCAGATATCGATGAACATGAGGGATTTAAACGAACGTTCAAAAATAATAAATTGACGCTAGGTTTATCCATACCATTTGATAATAAACAACAAAATAATATAGATTTTGATGAACAAGTGAGATACGCTCAAAAGGCAGAGTCTTTGGGGTTTGCAAGTTTATCTGTGAGAGATAATCCACTGTACAGTCCTCATTTAGGCAAGGTTACAACGAATTATGATCCGTTCGTCTTTTTAACCTATCTGAGTGCCTTTACCTCTAAAATTGCACTAGGTACGGGTAGTACCGTAGCAACCTTACGACATCCCATTCACCTTGCTAAATCAGCAGCCTCACTTGATCTTATTTCCAATCAACGTTTATTACTCGGTATGGCTACCGGTGATCGTTCTTTCGAATTCCCTGCATTTAAAGTAGATGAAAGTGAATTAACAGAACGTTATCAAACAACCATTCAATCATTAAGAGCACTTTGGCAATCACATTCTCCCAACATTTCAAATTCAATTTTTGAATTATATGAGGATTCAGGGTTACAAGCATTGCCTAAGTATCATACAATTCCTATGTTTGGTACAGGCTACTCAAGACAGTCTATGTCCTGGTTACAACAACATATGGATGGCTGGTTATTTTACGCCCAATCTTTTCAAGATCAAAAGAAATTAGTTGAAGCTTGGCACAGTGGTACCGACCGTTTCAAACCGTTTATGAATATCTTAATGATTAATTTATCCCGAAATCCAAATGAAACAGTTAAACCGATCAAAGGTGGTTTCCGTACTGGACGTAAAAATTTATTACAAATATTAAAAGCTTATGAATCAATTAATACAAATCATATTATCTTAAGATTTACAAATGATGATCGTGATATCGAAGAACTCATAGAAGAAGTTGGAACGTATATTGTACCCCACTTCCCAGCACATACAAATTAGGAGGAATAAATAATGAGAGAATTACTAGATAGAATTAATCAATTAGCAAATAAAGAAAAAGTTGAAAGTTTGAGCGTTGAAGAAAAACAAGAACAACATCAATTAAGACAAGAATATTTAGGTATGATAAGAGGTCAAGTACTTCATACTTTCTCTACTATGAAAGTTTTAGACCCACTTGGACAAGACGTTACACCAGATAAAGTGTATGACTTAAGAGAAGAATACGGCAATATTCAAGAAAATTAAAAGCATATTATTAAGACTTAGGCTGCCCTTAAAGGTTTCGACTTTAAGAACAGCCTTTTTTCTGTACATAGTTCTTATAGGAAAATTTTGAACTTGGAATATTATAGAGACGTTCTTCGATAGATATTCACTCACTTAAGTTGCTTCGCGTTCCTGGGGTGCTGTCTCTAAAGTAGTTCTTAAATGGATTTTCATTTCACTTAAGTTGAGACGCTTGCCTAGGGGGCTGGGTCGTAAAGAAATTCTTAGATGAATATTTACTCAATTTGTTGCGACGCTTTCTTGCGGGAAAGACTCTAAAGTAGTTCTTTGTTTTTAATCATTAGAACTACTTACCTAAGTGTTATAGCACTTAGGTTCATTAAAATTAAAGCTCCCCTAGGAGTCTACGCAACTACGTTTCATTATCTCTCAAATAACTACTTATTTAACTCGTTTACTTTCACATATTGCTAGTATACTTACATAAATATTTCTATATATAGAGCGAATTGTCACAACTCTTTTTTTTAGAGAAGTTTCATTCTCAATGAAAAAGGATTATAATTAATTTTATTATTATATAAATATAAAATAATATTTCTTTATTGATCAGTGTGAGTTATAGATTACTTTATAAAGGAGGTTCAAGAAAATGAACATAGACCAAATCAAACTTCAATTTAATGAGACAGTTACAAAATATGATTCTGTTTTAATTGTTTTAACCTATCAAGGACATCTTGTTTTTGTTAAAAATAAAAAAAGAGCATGGGAATTAACAGGAGGTAAGGTAAACCATAATGAAACGATGAATGAGACAGCTATCAGAGAAGCTTATGAAGAGTCTGGCGCTGTCATCACTGAAAATGATATAGACTATTTAGGTTACTATATACTACCAAATGGCCATACCACTACAATTACAAAAGCTGAAGTAAGCTATTTTAAAGATATACCGAAATATTCAGAAACTACTGAAAGAATACTTACGAAAGAACCATTAGACAAAAATTTATTATCATTTCAAGATGGGTTATATGAAGAAATTTTTAAATATTTAGGAGCATACCATGAATAAGGTTAAAAAAGGGTATTTATTTAATATTATTTCCGTAGCAATCATGTCTTTAACCCCAATATTAAACAAACTTTCACTCACTGATTTATCACCTATTCAAGCAAGTTTTTTTAATGCTTTGTTTTCAACTTTAATATTATTAATCACTGTATTATTCGATAAAAGTAAAATAAAAATCTATCATAACAAATTTATATGGCTCTTAGGTATTACTAATACAATAGGTATTTTACTCCAATATGTAAGTTTAAGTTTGTTAGATCCAGTTAGTGTTGGATTATTAGGAAGATTTTATATTATATTTGCGTTGTTTCTTTCAGTTCTCTTTCTAAATGAAACGTTGTGCAAACACGATACCCTTCCTATAATTTTTGCTGTTATAGGTTCATTCTTGATTACTCATTTTTCAGGTGATTTTAACAGTTTATTAGGTGTGATTGCCGCCCTATCTTATACATTCTTTTTTGCGCTAACGAATATGTTAGCTAAAAAGACCGTTAAAGACATTGATTCTAAAACCATCTTACTATACAATCAGGCGACTTCTACTTTGTTGCTAGGTATCATATTAATTGTGACTAATCATTTACATACCATACATATAGGCATAGGTTTGTTCTCTATTTTACTTTCTGCTTTGTGCAGTGGTGTAATAGGACTTTTATTATTTTATGAAGGCTTGAAATACATTTCGTTTCGTGAAGCGAATATTATAAGAACCCTCAATCCTATATTTGTGTTTATATTTTCTTTCCCGTTTTTCCCTTTACCATTAACACCTAAATTCATAACCGGTGCGATTTTAATCATTATTTCTATCATTTATATGAACCTATATAAAGATAAAAAAACGTCTTCATGATCACTTTTTCATTAAAAATGCGCCCCAACATTAGATCTCATTCTAACTTTGGGGCGTATATTAATTAGCGTATTTTATAAAATTAATTGAACTAACAAACTAAGAAATTATATTTATGTCCATCTGGGTCTGCAAAAGTTGCACCGTAATATCCTTGATAAGTCCCAGGCTCATCAATCACTTTACCGCCTAGCACTTCCACTTTATGCATTAACTCATCCACTTCATCAGTCGTTTTTACACCTAAAGATATGATGACTTCATTAGGTTGTTTTGAAACTGATTCATGCGTCACTTTTTCAAAATGGTTATTTTCAATTAAAATCACAATCGTTTGTTCGATTGTAATACCAACCATTTTGTCTAGCATATCTGGATTCTTATTGATTTCAAAGCCTAAATTTTTGTAAAATTGCTCGCTACGTTCTAAATCTTCGACATGTAAATTAAACCACATTGACTGAATCATAGTCTTCCCCCTCATTTAAAAAAAATTAAAAGTTCACTTCACTAATCCATTGTTCTAACGTTAAGCGATTGGGATTAATGTCATCCATTTGTTTAAAATCAATCACATACCCTTTTTCTTCAAGCCAACCACGTTCGGCAGTACCACTTGAAAATGACCCTTTAATTTCTGTAGGTTTACCTGTCACCGTAGCAAATGTCTTCACAACGTCTTTTAACGTAAGTTCATCAGAAGCGATTTCAATGGCTTGGTGGTTATATTTTTCATTGTTCGCAAACACATTGGCTGCAATTTTAGCGATATCGATTGAAGAAATCATCGCAAATTTAACATCTCTATCGATAAATTCAGGAATTACAATTTCGCCATTCTCTACTTTAGTAATTCTTAAGAAATTATCCATGAAAAATGATGGTTTAATAATTGTGTAGTTTAACGCGCTTGCTTTAAGCTCATTCTCAATCTCAGCAAGTGCTTCAAAGTGAGGACCTGTACGATCACGATTCACACCACCTGCAGTGCTGTAAACAACGTATTCAATACCTTGTTGTTCCGCCGTTTGAATAATCATCTTACCTTGACGTAATTCTTCTTCTACATTGTCTACAATAATAGGTTGAACACTATAAACACCATATTGTCCTTCCATAGCCTTTGATAAGCTATCTTGATGACTTAAATCGCCTTCAAATATCTCTAAATGGTCACTATCGATTGAAGTCAACGTTTCATTATGTTGATTACGTGTAAAAGCACGAACTTTCCAATCATCTTTCAATAATTGCTTTACTACAGCGTTACCTTGTTTACCTGTAGCACCAATAACTAATATACTTTTACTCATTATTTATCTCTCCTATTGTAAAAACCAATAATCTTCTTTGTCACCTTTTAAATACGTATAGTCTTTAGGTTGATTGCCGTTTTGTCTAATGTTGTCATTAATTAAATCACGAACATCCCACACTAAGTGTATAAATGTTTGCAATTTATTGCCAAAGAAACCATTTGGCGCATCCATGTCTAATACCCTTTCCACTTCTTCAATAGAAATATTCATTTCTTGAGCAATATTTTCAATACTTAATGTTGATTCATGGAAATGTGCTTTCAACTCTTCACTCGTCACGTGTCTTTGATGTTTATTTAATGACATATTTACCCTCTTTTCAAAAAATAAATTAATTAACCCTTTATATTTGTATTCATCATTAACAAGATTTATAATAAACGGACAATTATCCGTTTGTCAACGAAATCTATTTAAGAGGTGATATGATGCGTAAGGATGCATTAAAGAATCGACAACGTATTGAAGACAAAGCACTAGAATTATTTAATTCCGAAGGCGTTGAAAATGTAAGTATGAATAGAATTTCTAAGGAATTGAATATTGGTATGGGGACACTCTATCGTCACTTCAAAGATAAAAGTGACCTATGCTATCGCATTATCGAACATGACTTCGATGACATTATGACGCAAATGCTAGAAATCAAATCACACTATGCGTCTAAAACTGATATCATGGCCCATTCGCTGGATATATTTTTAAAATTCAAAACGGATAATAGTGGTTTATTACATTGTATTGAAGGTAAAGATAATGCCCAGTTGTTCCGTAAAAGTGACTTCTTCAAACATTTGAATCAATATTACTTTGATTTATTTAATGATTATACAGACGAATCTTGGGCAATATTTAAAACAGATATGCTATTAAAATCTTTAACAACTGAGACCTTTGAATTTCAAAAAAACGAACGACAACTTTCTAATGAAACATTTAGAAATAATTTAATCAAACTATATTTACCTACAGAGGTGACGAAATAATGAAAAGAATCACGTTAATCACTGGCGGCAACAAAGGGTTAGGCTTTGAAACTGCGAAAGCACTAAAGGAACAAGGACATAAAGTTTATATTGGTTCTCGTGATGAAGCACGCGGTCAAAAAGCTGCTGAATCACTTGGCATAGATTATGTGCAACTAGATGTTACGGATGACGCTTCAGTCCAAAATGCTTTTAAAACCATTCAAGAACAAGAAGGACGTTTAGATGTATTAGTCAATAATGCTGGTATCTCAGGTGGTTTCGCTAAACCTGCAGATTTAACTGTTGAAGACGTGGAGAACGTGTATAACACAAACGTCTTTAGTATCGTACGTATGATGAACACCTTCATTCCACTTCTTGAACAATCTGACCAACCTGTTGTAGTCAATGTAAGTAGTGGTTTAGGTTCATTCGGCATGGTAACAAACCCTGATACACAAGAATCTAGAGTAAATTCATTAGCTTATTGTTCATCAAAATCTGCCGTAACGATGTTGACCGTACAATATGCGAAGGGATTACCGCATATGCAAATCAATGCTGCAGATCCAGGTTCAACCAACACGGATTTAGTTGGAGATTTTAGTAACAATTCTAAACCTGCATCTGAAGGTATCATCCCTATTGTTCAACTTGCAACTATTGATACAGATGGCCCTACAAGTACCTTTATTGATGGCAATGGCACTATGCCTTGGTAATTTTGAATAATTATTTAAATTTTAGGAGGCTTTTCTAATGAAAAGTATTAACTTTGAAGAACATTATGTTGTAGAAGAAATTCAAAAGGAAACAATGGAACATATGTCCGCTGACCCTAAGGGCGTGCCAATGAAAACAATGCTAGAAGGTCTTGAACAAAAATCAGGTTTCACTGATGCAGATGAAATATCACATCACGACAAACGTATTGAATTTATGGATAAACATGATGTTGAAATGCAAGTATTATCCTATGGTAATGGTGCACCATCAAACCTAGAAGGACAACGCGCAATTGATTTATGTAAAAAAGCGAATGATACATTAGCAGAATATATTGAAAAATATCCAGAACGCTTTGTTGGATTTGCGACGTTACCAATTAATGAACCAGAAGCAACAGTGGAAGAATTCAAACGTTGTATCAATGATTTAGGGTTCAAAGGTGCCTTAATTATGGGACATCCTAAAAACGGTTTCCTTGATCAAGATGCATACGAACCATTATTCGCCGCCGCTGAAGCATTAAACACGCCAATCTATTTACATCCATCTCCAGTACAAAGTGATGTATATCAAGCGTACTATAAAGGGAACTATCCAGACGTAACAGCTGCTACATTCGCATGTTTCGGTTATGGCTGGCATGTTGATGTAGGTATTCACGCGATTCATTTAGTGCTTTCAGGTGTATTTGATCGTCATCCAAACTTAAATATTATTATTGGACACTGGGGTGAATTTGTACCATTCTTCTTAGAACGAATGGATTCTATTTTATTTGCAGATCACTTACAACATCCAATTAGTCATTATTTCAAAAATAATTTCTACATTACACCAAGTGGTATGTTAACGAAACCACAATTTGATTTAATCAAAGCAGAAGTCGGTATTGATAGAATACTATATTCAGCTGACTACCCTTATGTTGAACCGGAAAATTTAGGCACATTCTTAAGTGAACTAGGTTTAACTGAAGAAGAACAAGAGAAAATGAGTTATACCAATGGTGCTAAATTGTTGGGTTTAGATAAATAGTCATATAACTACAATTAAAGACTAAATCATACAAATTTAATCGGAGGTTTTATAAATGGAAACATTAGAATTACAAGGCGCTAAATTACGTTATCACAAAGTGGGCAATGGTCCTGTTATCATCTTCATCCCTGGTGCAAACGGAACTGGAGATATCTTCATGCCACTTGCACAACAATTAAAAGATAAATTCACAGTTGTCGCTGTAGATCGCCGTGGCTATGGTCAAAGTGAATTAACTGAACCACTACCTGAAGAAGCAATCAATCCAGATAGTCGTTACCGTGTTAAACGTGACGCACAAGATATCGCTGAATTAGCGAAATCATTAAGTGATGAACCTGTCTATGTATTAGGTTCAAGCTCAGGTTCAATCGTGGCAATGCACGTCTTAAAAGAACATCCAGATGTCGTTAAAAAAATCGCATTCCACGAACCACCAATTAACACATTTTTACCAGATGCGACATATTGGCAAGATAAAAATGCTGAAATCATTGATATTGCAATTAATGAAGGTATGCCTCAAGCAATGAAATTATTTGGCGAAACGTTACAAATTAGTAAATTAGACCAACAATACATGTCAAAACCAGCTCAAGCTGAGAATGATGCTGACAGTAAAAAACGTTTCGATGAAATGTTAGGTTGGTTCAAATATGAAATTCGTCAATATACAGAATCCGATATTTCAATTGATGATTTTAATAAACATAATGACATCATTACTTTATTAAATGGTACAGCTTCAAAAGGTTCATTCCCTCAAGAAGTTAACTTCTTCATTTCTGAAGAAACTGGTATCAACATCATCGACATTCCAGGGGGTCACTTAGGATACGTTCAAGAACCTGAAGGTTTCGCTAATGTATTACTTGAAATGTGGGATTAATTTGAATTAAAGGAGTGTCATTTTAGTGCTTTTCACGAGAAATAAACCTTATACTAACGAAACGTTACTCGCTAAAGAAGATATTCTTGAGCTTATTCAATTTGAACGTTTCTGTCGTGACAATGCCCTATGGGAGAGCATGAAAACGTGTTTCGCAAATGATTCTTATATCAATATTTCATGGTTTAAAGGTAATGGTAGTGAGTTTGTCGCTTCATCTAGGAGCCTAGGACATAAATAATATAATGATGCTCTTTTGCAAAATCGCAGTTGCTGACTGAACTGAAAAGGCGCTTAAATCAAGCTTTTCTCAGTTCTAGTCATCCTTGCGGGGGTGGGACGACGAATTTAAAACGAATTCTGTCCCACTCCCCCAAGTTTGGATTAATGACACACGTGCTGTAGCAATTATGCAAGCGACCATTCAAACACGCCTTTCAATTCAAAATGTTGAAATGGAATTACAATCAGATGCCAAATTAGTATATTGTCTCGAACAAGATAATCAAGGCGTTTGGTATATTACACGTCTTGAATGTATATATGAGAAAGATAGCCTAACACCGGTTAAACCAACGACGATTAATTTGCCAAAGAATGACTTTGCAGATTATCGTCCAAGTTATGCTTGCTTATCTTATGCATTAAATGCTATTGGCTATGATGTGAACAGTGAGTTACAAGGCATTGATAGACCGAACGAAGTCAATGCCTATTATGATGAAATTGATGATTGGCTAACTTTTAAAGAAGAAGAGAAAGAAGCGTAATAAAATATGAAGAAAATTGATTTACATGCACATTATATATCACCTGGATTCTCGAAGTTTCTAGATGATTATTTCGATGGCAAAGGTGATGGCGTAGCAACACCGAAGTTCTCACCTGAAAGTTATTTAGAATTAATGACACGTATGGACATTGAATATGGTGTGCTATCTATTTCGAGCCCACATATCAGTGTGGCACCAGATGAAGAAATGATTGACTTAGCTAAAGAAGTCAATGCGTATGCATCTGAATTTACACACATATACCCAGAGCAATTAGGTTTCTTTGCGACGTTACCACTTCCATTAGTGGATGAAAGCATTGAAACGATTAATACTGCATTAGATCAACAAGGTGCTTTAGGTTTCACCTTACCTACAAATGCACGAGGTATTTATATTGGTGATGACCGTTTGGATAACATATTAGCTAAATTAAATGAACGTCATGCCGTTGTGGCACTGCACCCAAATGAGCCTAAGCCTAATATCGAAGCAATGAGCGACGTTGTTCCTGCACCTTTAATGGAGTTTATCTTTGATACCACACGCACAGTCATTTATATGAGCCAAAATAATGTGTTTAGCAAGTATCCAAATATTAAATGGATTATTCCGCATTGTGGCGCATTATTGCCTGTCATTGCGCAACGTGTCGCAATGGGTAATAAGATGTTTGGTAGTACGCGTCAACCTGATGATTTAGAACAAGTTATGCAAACATTATATTTTGATTTAGCTGGAAAAGTCTTACCTTATCAGCTTCCAAATATTGCTCAAAGTGTAGATATGAATAAAATTGTATATGGTTCAGATGCACCGTATACAACAGATCAAGTCGTTACAATGTTAGCAGATGAATTGGAATCAACTGAATTCATCTCACGACATGAACTAAAAAAAATGTTATATGATAACGGCAAACAATTATTAAAATCAATTAATGAAAAATAATAAACATAAATGGCACCGGTATCACTGTACCGGTGCCATTTATGCTTATTGTTTATGCCAATATTTCATCCATTGATCGGTTCACGCTACTTGCGTACATTCCACCAAATTTAAGTAAATGAACCATAAATAAATATAATCTATAAAATTCTAAACGTTTACGTGCACCTTTTCTTAAAGGATAATGTTTCTCATATTCATCATAGAATGCTTGGGTAAAGCCACCGAATACCATCGTAATACCTAAATCAAACTCTCTATCTCCATAGAACGGAGCCGGGTCGAATAGCGCTGGACGTCCATCCGTTAAAAACATGTAATTGCCACCCCATAAATCTCCATGTAACAACGATGGTTTACTGTGATGATCCTCTAATTCATTTACCATCACAGTACGGACTTGTTCATATACTTTATTATCTTCGGCATGCCATAACCCTTTACGCATCAGTTCATCTCTCAAGTGATCCATGCGACGTTCGACAAAGATTTCAACCCATGACTCTGACCATGAATTATCAAATGAAATATCTCCACCCTCATGTGGTAAATCGAACCCAAATTGACCATCTTGTTGTTGTTGGCTATGCATTTTTGCTACTAATTGACCTAATTCACGCTGGCTACCACTTGTTCCTTCATCTAAATAACTTAATATCAAGAAAGCATCCCCATTGATTTCACCACTATCAATGACACGTGGTGCCGTTATACCTGCTTGTTCAAATGCATTGAGTCCAGCGATTTCAGCTGCATAGAATGACTTATCTCGATTACGCTGAACTAACAAGAAATACACATCATCCTTCGTCGTTACTTTGAATGCCTCATTGACATCTCCACCACTGACTGGTGAAATATCACTGATTTGGTCTAATGGTAGCTGTGCTTGCCAATCTTTCTTCATGATGATTCCTCCTTCGCATACATCTTCTTACTATATTATATTTCCTGAAAATGCGTTAACTAATCGTACGTCCTTATATCGATTTTAGTTAAGGCAAATTTTCAAACAGTCTTTAAATTAACTATGCAATTATGGTTGAACATGCTAGTCTTAGAGAGGAATGTTTTTTCAATGATATTAAATGAGGATAGTAAGCCTCAAATACAATGAAATAGGAGCATTATTATGTATAAACTAATTAAACCACTATTATTTAAATTTGACCCTGAAAAAGCACACAGTATGACGATCGACGCTTTGAAACTCGCACAGAAGCGTGCTTTCTTATTACCTGTGATGCATAAACTATTTAATTATGAAGACCCATCATTAACGCAAACGATTAAAGGTATTACATTTAACAATCCAATCGGCTTAGCTGCAGGCTTTGACAAATCTTGTGAAGTCCCTAAAGCACTTGAAAATGTTGGGTTCGGTGCACTTGAATTAGGTGGTATTACACCAAAACCTCAAGATGGCAATCCGAAACCACGTATGTATCGTCTAGTAGAAGATAATGCCTTAATTAACCGTATGGGCTTTAACAATATTGGTATGAATCGTGCGTTATGGAATTTACGTCGCCATTCATACGCGATTCCTGTTGGCTTAAACGTTGGCGTAAATAAAACGACGCCATACAACGATCGCTATCAAGATTACATTAAAGTGATTGATACGTTTAAAGCAGATGTATCCTTCTTTACAGTCAATATTAGTTCACCAAACACTGAGAACTTACAAAGTTTCCATGATAAAGATGAATTTTCAATGTTATGTAACGCATTAAAAAATTTCAAAGCGCATACAGAAGTAAATGTCCCTATTTTCTTAAAATTAACTTCTGATTTAGAGCTTGATGGATTTAAAACGATTTTACCAGCGATTACAGAAACATTTGATGGTATGATTCTCGCTAATACAACACGACAACGTGATGGTTTAACATCTGCGAATAAAGTAGAAGACGGTGGCTTAAGTGGGCGCCCCCTTTTCAAAAGAAATTTAGAATTAGTGAAATGGGCATACCAACAAACTAAAGGTGAATTCTTAATTATCGGCACAGGCGGTATATTTAGCGCTAAAGATGCCATTCAAATGATGCGAAATGGTGCCTCTCTCGTTCAAATATATTCGTCATTAGTTATCGAAGGTCCTGGATTAACTAAGAAGATTAATAAAGACATCGCTGCATATTTAAAACAACATCAATACAACAATGTAAGTGATATCATTGGTTTAGATGCCAAATAATAATGGTGATATGGCTTTACTTAATTTTAAAAAGTACTATACTAAAGCCAAAGATAACTAGTTTACCGGAGGGGTATGCGTATGACTGCAGAAGATAAAGATACTAAACACAATGCAGACCAAGCGTCTAAAAACCAAACGCAATCATCTAAACCGAATCATCAATCATCAAATGATGATAATAGCATTGGCTATAATGGCGAAAAGAAGACCGCACTTGATCTTGAAATCGAACGCGAGTTGCTTGAAATGATGGAAAATGAAGATCCAGAACCTGAGAAACAGAAAAAAGGATTAAAAATTGCAGGTTTTCTTTCTGCATTTGTGATTGCCGTCTTAGCTATTATACGGTTTATTAATCGAACATTATAAAACAAGACTCCTAATTTGAAATGCTTCAACTTCAAATTAGGAGTCATTTTAATTAAAATTGTTGTAAGAAATCTTTAGCTTCTTGATTGATTTGTTTGAAATCTATCCCTTGTGCCATCGCAGCAAAGACACATCCACAATAGCATTGTCTAAAAATGTGATAATCATTGCACATTTCTATTGAACGTTCATATCCTTTATTCTTTTTAAAGTCACTTGGTAAATAGTTCACATCATATAAATGTTGTACTTCCATCCCTAACTCGTTAATTAATTGCGCATTCTTTTTAGGGGATAATGTAAGGGCACTACCAAAGTAATCATAGCCGTATTTCACAGCAGCTTCAGCAACAAGCTCTAAACGCATTTCAAAACATGCAGTACAACGTAAGCCACCTTCTGGTTCTTCAGTAAGTCCACGTGATTTCGCCATTTTCATAAATTCATGCGGCTTATATTCCGCTTCAATATATTCCACTTGCTTTCCAGTCTTCTCATTAAAATCTTTAACGAATTGTTCTTGAACCTTAGCACGTCTTAAATATTCATTTTTAGGATGGATGTTAGGATTAGCAAAGTAAATCGCCACATCAGCATACTCTGTTAAATATTCTAACGTGTAAGTGCTACATGGCGCACAACAACTATGTAGCAAGATTTTAGGTCTCAATCCTTCCCTTTCCCATTGATGAATTAATTTTTTCAGTACTCGATCATAGTTGATTTTTTGATTTTTCATTTTAGCAATAATTGGATCCGCGTTTAACATAAAAATGACTCCTTAAGTATTATATAAATTTATTATATAATACTTAAGGAGCCGAATCATCGTTAATATTCTTTTTTCAACATCATCATGTAATAAATAAACATGAAGCCTCCGAATAGCACGCCAGAGATGACACATCGGATGAATTGTGCTTTAAAGTCAAACCCGTCATTAAAAATATACGGAAAGATAACGCCTGTAATAATAAACATCATCACTGCAAAATAAACAACTAAAAACGCGCATTTTAATGCAAGTTTCTTCACCCAATATTTATACGCTTCTGCAGAAGTCGCTTTTAACTCATCTAAACGATTTCTTCTATTAATCCATAGAGAGGCAAACGTTAAAATAACACTTAATACTAATAAGCACACCGTTCCGAAGCTTACTGTTTCTCTCATCATATCTATAATCAAACTAACTGTACCTAAGATAACTATTAATATATAGGTTATTAAAAACATAACCGCTAATTTATGTTCAAGGACACCTTGTTCACGCTCATCTCGACCTGTAGGATTTTGTGTAAACCAATTGAATAACGCATTACTAAATTTATTCATTCTTTATACGCCCCTTCATTGTATGCCTTAACAATTTTACTCTTACCAGCAAAATAACTGACTAAACCGAAAATTAAAGATGCCATCAAATTAACCGTTATAAAAAATCCTAATTCAATCTTTTGATCAGAAAAATATAATCGCGTTAAATTAAGTAAACTCATAATGACACCGAACATGATACCACCGAGTAAACAACTTAACTTATGCTTTTTTAACACCCTTTGATAGGCTTCTTTAGTATAAACTCGATTTTCATCTAAATGATGTTTTCGAATACCTATCGATAAGAATATATTCACAATAAAGAACAAAACGAATACACCAATGGTTGGTATATTAACACGCTGCACAACATAATCATTGATTAAACTAATGAAAGCTAATATAAGCAAGCCAAAATAAGTAATAACAAAAGTTGTCGTAACATGTGCGTATAGCATTTCTTTTTCTCGCTCATCACGTTCAGTCATTACGCCGATGAGTCGATTAATCATTTTATCTCGAAAATTGGTCATCTTTGATCACCTCAAGATTATTAATTACGGTATATGTAAAATATAAACGACATTTCTGTATATGTCAAATATAGACGACACAAAGATTCTATTTAGATTACTTAACATCAAGTGTTATGCTACAATAATTGTAATAAAAAACACCTAGATCGTTTGAGATTTGGAACTAGGTGTAAAAATAAAGGACATATTACTGACTTATAGGTAAGCCAATATGTATCTCCAATTTCTATTATTGGGCTAACGTTTTCTTAATTGTGGCTTAAGAAAACGTTATTTTTATGCTTAATTTTAAATATTAAAATATATGTATAACCCAAGATACATAGAATGTCAGTTAAATGAAAAAGCTCCTAATCACTAATATCAGTAATTAGAAGCCATACATTATTTATTAATCTCTCTTTGTATAATTGTAGCTGGTCCATTATTAACAATATCGTAAAAATATTGAATTAAATCTTCTTTAGGGATACGGTTATCATCCTCAACCCAATGTCTTAAGAATGATAATCCTGCACCTGATACATAACTCATAAAATAAGAAAATGGAATACCACTAATATCACCCTGTGTATTTGTAAAACTATTTAAATAGTTCGTTAGCAAGCCATATAATTTTTCATGCAATTTAGACGCTGTCCCTATTTTGAACATTAATTGATAAAATGCTATATTATCCTCAATATGTGCAATCAGAAATTCCATGATGTGTCTTAAATCCTCTGTTGAGAACTTCCCGCCACTACTTTGTTTGCTTTCTTTAATAAACGTACGCACTACATCTACGTGTTCGTCTTCCATTTTGTCTAGCAAATCGTATTTATCTAAGTAATGCGTATAAAACGTACCGCGATTAATATCAGCTAAATCTGTAATTTGTTGTACAGTTACATCATTGAAATCATATTTATGTAATAAATTGATAAATGCCATTTTAATCGCTTGTTGTGATTTCCTAATTCTACGATCTTGAGTCATTTTATAGACCTCACTTTACATGTTTGTTTTTGTACAATTATACCGACCTTGTTGGTTTTCGTACAATTACCCAACCATGGCATACACATGAACACGAACAAAAAGTTAACCCAAATGAAATCGTGCCAGTTGAAATAGAATTATTACCATCAAGCACATTATTTAAAAAAGGTGAATCTTTAGTAGTTATTGTTAAAGGTAACGAAATTATCAAAGATAATAGCACACCTTTACCTAATATGAAAACACGCTATGAACATGAAGATACAGTAAACAAAGGTCGTCATCTTGTATATACTGGCGACAATTATGATTCACACTTAATCATTCCTGTAATTGAATAACAATGGATAAAAAGTATCTGGGCATAAATAATATAATGATACTGTTTTGGAAATTTACAATAGCTGACTAAACTGAGAAGACGCTTAAACCCAGCTTTTCTCAGTTATAATCTAGTGTCCCAGCAAAGCGCATTTCACTAAAAAATCCTACAAGCAAAGCAAAATGGGAGCGGACGACGAATTTAAAAACATTCTGTCCGACTCCCTTTTATTGTTAATATGAATGACTTGCATGTCCCAACGCGTTATAACCAACGCCAAAACAGTTGATGTACAATACCTAAATCATCATAATGATGAACAAGCGTTGATCCGAACAAATGCATGGCGAAGGCTATAATGACAAAGAAAATCATGATGCCATAAAAACTCGCTATACGTAGTGTATGATTCACACTATATTTCGAAATTAAGACTATTGATGATGTTATAAGTAAAATCATAGAGAACGCAATCAATATACCACTGAAAATATAGAACTCAAGGAAAAACACAACAAGTCCTAAAAACAGCACACTGACTGACAGTGTATTGATGAATATATAATCTGATAATACCTTTTTAAATAAAATACGTTCTACGATCATTAAGCGAATAACGCCAAATGTTACGACAAGTAAAAACACAAGTGCTAACAGGAGTGTTAATACAAATTTCAAGATAATTGTTGCAGTATCAACAAAATAACCATCAAATAAACTTGCTGAAAATATGTGTAAAAACATTCCCAATATGATCAAACCAATAACGACTAATGAAGCAAGTAACGTATGGCTAAATGAATGTTTCCCTTTAATTACAGCATCATGAGCAGTAAATGCTTGTTTAAAAAATGACTTACTTTCATTAAATGTTGTTTTCACTTTCAGTGTGAATGGACCTTCAGCATAACGGTGTTCATAAGACATATATCTATGTGCAAATTCACCATGTTCATACGCATTATCACGTTGTGTTTCATTGAAACCTTCTTGTTTAACTGTTTTAGAATACGTTGTAGATTGAATCTCCGAATTGACTGATTCTGTTGCTGATTGCGTTGATTGGAGCGTTGAATCATTTAATTTCTTACCACAACTACCGCAAAATTGATCTCCTGGTTGATATGTCTGACCACAATTTGGACATTGCATTAGGGCTACCTCCATAAATATAAAATTCTAAGTCATTATACCATTATTTTATATTGTGTCATATATTATATTTTATAAATTAAAAAAGAAAGATGAATTCATCTTTCTTCTTTAGGTATGATTATTAGTTACTCAGCTTCTCTAATTTCTGCATCAACATCCGCATAATCAATTTCTGTTTCTGTAAATGTTTTATTATTGATTGGGAAATGTTGTTCGAATGTTTCAAAGTTTTGAATTTCCACTGTGACATCATCCACTTCAAAATCTAATACATGGCCGCCAAAGTTGCGATCATCATTAGCGAAATGAATATGAAAACCAGCAGACCCAATACCATGGAATAACTCAGGTGTGAAGAAACCGATGATTGTTCCCTTAATATCTTCACGTGTTTCCTCTGGTTGTCTACGTGCTGAATCAATCAATCTAGTATACGGTGGCTCTTGTTTAGGCATCATACGTACATGCATTTTTTTAAATGTACCACTTATTTTCACTGCAGAAAATAGATTATCACTTAACATATGTTCCTTAACTTCATTTAATACGTTTTCAGAATCCTTATCTGAGGTTTGATAAGATTGGTCTGCTTCAAAACGTGTAATCGTTGCGTATGGTGTCATTTCATCGCCATTCAATTTCTTAAATTCTTTATGTTCATTGGCATGAAATGCTTCACCATTTAAAAAGATAACCTCACCATTAGAACCAGTTAATGTCGCTAGCCCTGAATCACCATGTTCTAATAGTTCATTGATAGATGCAGTTCCTTCTAATAGACCTGCCATTAATGTACCTAACGTACCATGTTGATATAATACGTGACTCATTGAATATTCACTCCTAAGTTTGTTTATCTAAAAATTAATTTAAAGAATCCGGTAATACATTTGTTGATAACTTGATATTATCTTTATAATTAACTGGAATATCAATTAATACTGGGCCATCAGTTTCATAGCCTTCTTTTAATGCTGCTTCTAATTCTGCTTGGCTAGTAACACGTAACCCTTTAGCACCAAATGATTCAGCATATTTCACATAATCAACTGGTCCAAATTCAACACCAGCTGAACGTTTATATTTCATTTCTTCTTGGAATTCTACCATATTATATTTACCATCATTCCAAATTAATTGGATGATGTTTAATTTTTTGCGTACGGCTGTTTCTAAATCTTGACCTGAGAATAAGAAACCACCATCTCCTGCTACTGACACAACTTGTGTATTTGGACGTACTAGTGCAGCTGCAATTGCCCAAGGTAAAGCAACACCAAGTGTTTGCATACCATTACTAAATAATAAGTGTCTTGGGTTATAACTTCTAAATTTACGTGCCATCCAAATATAATGACTACCCACATCGACAGTAACTGTAGTATCGTCAGTTAATGTGTTTTGCATTGTTTCAATAATTTCTAATGGATGCATCACACCATCTTCATGAGTATATTTAATACCTGTTGCTTCAATAACATCTGCTCTTAAACGTTCTAAGTCATCTAAACGACTTTGATTAATGATTGGTTCATGCACATTCTCAGATAATAATTGAATCGTACCTGCAATATTACCAATTAATTCTTTTTTAGGACGTAAGAAGTTTGTAATTTCGGCTTGTACTTCATCAATAACAATGATTTCTGTTTCAAGTTCTTTGTTCCAGTTACTTGCTTCATATTCAATTGGATCATACCCTATTGTGACGACTAAATCAGCTTTTCTTAATAATTCGTCACCCACTTGGTTACGGAATAATCCTACACGTCCGAAGAAGTGATTTTCTAACTCACGGTTAAGCACACCTGCACCTTGGAATGTTTCAACAACTGGTAAATTTGATTTCGCAACTAATTGACGAATGGCTTCTGTTTCTTTCTCACTTGAACTTCTCATACCTACTAGCAACACTGGGAATTTAGCATGTTTTATCGCTTTAATTACATCTTGAATGTCTTCTAAATTTGGAACACCTAATTGTGGTTGTTCACATAAATCAATTGCTTTAGATGTTACAGGTGATTCGATAACATCTTGCGGAATACTGATAAAACTTGCACCATTTTTACCTGAAGTCGCTGTACGGATAGCGTTTGTCATTACTTCAGAAAGAGACTCAGGATCTTGTACTTCTGCACTATATTTTGTAGATGATCTTAAAAGAGAAGCATTATCTACTGCTTGATGTGTCATACGTAATAAGTCATTACGTTTAACTTGGCCACCGATAGCCAACACTGGATCTCCTTCTGATGTAGCAGTTAATAATCCAGTTGTTAAGTTACTCACGCCTGGGCCACTTGTAACTAATGCCACACCTGGTTTACCAGTTAAACGTCCGATTCCTTGCGCCATCATAGCAGCATTTTGTTCATGGCGTGTCACAATAAGCTCTGGACCATCATCTTCAAGTGCGTTAAAGAGATAATCGATTTTTGCTCCCGGAATACCAAATACATAATCCACATTATTATTTTTTAAAGTATCAATGACCATATCTGCAGCAGAGTAGTTTTCTTTAGTCATCTAAATTCATATCCTTTCAAAGTCCAATTATTTTTTAATATTAAAAAGAAGCCACATACATGTCTATTTTTAAGGGAAAAAGAGGGAAAGACTTAGTTACATGAGTTGTGGCTTCTTTATATTTAAAGTTACTTCATTATTTCATTGTTGCTAGTAATCTCAGTTAGGGATGCATATTCAAATGCGAGATGGGAGTCTTCTATTTATGTCAAGAGGTGTAACAAATCATAAAGTTCAACACTTAAGCGTTGATTCAATATAAGGGGATGGATTTATTACACATAATAGAAGCATTTGAATATGATGTAACTTTATTACATGACTCATTATAGTATGTGTGTAACTATTAATAAAATACATATTTTCGATAGAACCTATTCCATAATGGAATAGGTCAACAAAGTTTAATTTTTTAGTAAAAAGTAGCTAAAAAAAGGTCTAATTACTTGACTTATTCTAAGTTTTTAGCATATTATTCTCAGTCAAAAGACCCCTTTTTATATTTTAAGTATCATTTTACTCTTTTTAGTTGTTTTTATTTCTTTTTAATCTGTTATAATCAAATCTATCATTTAAAATTTCCTTGTTATACTCTGTCATTTTATAAAAAGTGAGAAAACTTAAAATTTTCAGAAATTTTAGACAAAAATATAAAGTTTTATGCTAAGATAATAAATATTCTAGAGCTAACAAGCTAATCTTATAACTCATTTTATTAAGTAAGTGGAGGTTCATGATTATGGCCAGTTTTTTCAAAAATTTAACTCGAAAAGAAGATCCCACAATCTATCAAAATAAAGATGGGCACTTGAAACGTACATTACGTGTTCGAGATTTTCTTGCATTAGGTGTTGGTACAATTGTATCAACTGCAATATTCACATTACCTGGTGTTGTTGCAGCTGAACATGCAGGTCCTGCCGTTGCGTTATCATTCTTATTAGCAGCAATTGTAGCAGGTTTAGTTGCCTTCTCATATGCTGAAATGGCATCAACTATGCCTTTCGCTGGTTCTGCGTATTCTTGGATTAACGTTTTATTTGGCGAATTTTCAGGTTGGGTAGCAGGTTGGGCACTTTTAGCTGAGTACTTTATTGCCGTTGCCTTTGTAGCATCCGGATTCTCAGCAAATTTAAGAGGACTGATCTCCCCTTTAGGTATTGTATTGCCTAAAGCTTTATCCAATCCGTTTGGCGCAGATGGTGGCGTCATAGACATTATCGCGGCTGTAGTTATCATTATTACTGCAATTATTTTATCGCGTGGTATGACTGAGACTGCACGTATTGAGAACATCTTAGTTATCTTAAAAGTATTAGCAATTGTATTATTCATTATTGTAGGTTTAACAGCCATTCAAGCATCCAATTATGTACCATTTATCCCAGAACATAAAGTCACTGAAAATGGTGATTTCGGTGGTTGGCAAGGTATTTATGCTGGGGTTTCAATGATATTTTTAGCTTATATCGGCTTTGACTCTATTGCAGCTAACTCTGCAGAAGCAATCAATCCACAAAGAACCATGCCACGTGGTATTCTTGGTTCATTAGCTGTCGCACTTGTATTATTCGTAGGTGTAGCATTAGTATTAGTAGGTATGTTCCACTACTCTAAATATGCTGGCAATGCAGAGCCTGTAGGTTGGGCACTACGTCAAAGTGGTCATGGTATTATCGCGGCTGTCATTCAAGCAATTTCAGTAATAGGTATGTTCACCGCTTTAATTGGTATGATGTTAGCAGGATCACGTTTACTTTATTCATTCGGTCGTGATGGTTTATTACCATCATGGTTATCTAAATTAAACCATAAGCACTTACCAAACAGAGCACTGTTAATACTTACTATTATTGGTGTATTAATTGGTTCAATGTTCCCATTCGCATTCTTAGCACAACTTATTTCTGCCGGAACATTAGTTGCATTCATGTTTGTATCTCTTGCAATGTATCGACTAAGAAAACGTGAAGGTAAAGATTTACCCGTACCGTCATTTAAAGTACCGTTCTTCCCAGTACTACCAATTATTACATTCATCTTAGTATTACTTGTATTCTGGGGATTAAGCTTCGACGCTAAACTCTATACTTTAATTTGGTTTGTCGTTGGTATCATCATCTATTTAAGTTATGGTGTTCGACATTCTAAGAAAAATGAAGAAAAAGAGTACATCGTACCGAAAGATTAATATAGCCATAACATAGAGCACCTATCTCATTTAATTTCATGAGATAGGTGCTTCTTTTGATTTTTACATTAAATGAGTCCGGACAAAAATAATATAATGAATCTATTTTGTGCCTTCGCAGTAGCTGACTGAACTGAGAAGGCGCTTAATTCAAGCTTTTCTCAGTTCTAATCATTCTTGCGGGCGGGGCCCCAACACAAAAAATCACGAAAGTGATTTTACAAGCTAAGCAAGTTGGGGTTCGGAGCCCCAGCAAAGAGAATTTCATGAAGAAATTCTACAAGCAAAGCAAGTTGGGAGTGGGACAACGAATTTAAAAAGCATTCTGTCCCACTCCCATTTTGACACCTTTTTTCTTATTACCATCCTTGTCCATCTATATTATAGTTGTCTAATTGTCCATCTTGTAATGCTTGTAACGCATCTTCTATTGTATCTAGCGCATAATCTAATTGCTCATACGTAATGACTAATGGTGGCTGGAAACGAAGTACATTGCCAGCTACTGCAATCAGTACAAGACCATGATCAAAGCAATAATTACAAATCTTTAGCGCTTCTTCTGAGGCTCTCGTTTTCATTTGTTTATCTGACACAATATCAACGCCAATAGATAAACCTTTACCACGTACATCTCCGACAAATTGATAGTTATCAACCCATTTGTCCATTCGGTTGCGTACATAGGCGCCTTTTTCCGAGCTAGCAGTTAGTAATGCGTCATCTTCAATCATTTTCAATGTTGCTAAAGCCGCTTCACAACTTACAGGATTGGCACCAGTGGTAAATAGATGCGCCGGTGCTTCAAGCGTATCAATGATTTCTTTGCGACCAACAATCGCAGACATCGGTAACCCACCAGCTAATGATTTGCCAAATGTGATTAAATCCGGTGTGAAATTAAAGTGATCAATTGAACTCCATGTACCTGTGCGCCCTAGTCCTTGTTGGATATCATCTACTGCAATTAAAATGCCATGTTCACGACATAATGCTTCTAACGCCTCAAAGTAACCGTCTACTGGCTCTAGCAAACCACCATCACCTTGAATCGTTTCTACGACAATACATGCAACTTCTTCTGCTGGCACATATTTGGCGAACATTTCTTTAAGTGGTGCAAGATACGCTTCTACTGTATTAGGATTAGGTTGTTCATACATACCTCTATACTTATCTGGAAATGGAATATGATAAAAGCCATTTAATAAAGGACCATAATGCTTGCGCATATTTAAGCTAATGGCTGACATCGATAGTGACCCAAATGTTGAACCATGATATGCATTTGTAAAACTAATGATATACGGTCGACCAGTATACGCTCTTACAAATTTAATAATGCCATCATTGGCGTCAGATCCACTCAATCCAAACGTCACACGTTTTTCATAATCACCTGGCGCAATATCACATAGTTTCTTAGATAATTTCACTGCTGGTTCATGATACATATATGCAGGTGTATAATGAATCAATTTCTCAGCTTGTTTCTGAATCGCTTCAATTACCGGTTTAGGTGCATGCCCTACATTTTGCGAGCTCGCGCTTGCTAATAAATCAATGTATTCTTTACCATCCACATCTACGAGTGTCGCACCGTAACCATGATCAATGGCTAATGGGTAATATTTAATTCTTCCTGATGCCGCAAAGTACTTCCCATCTTCTTGTATTAATTCCTCTGCTTTACTCATATTGACTCATCCTCCCATAATCGACCATCCCTTTTACATCCCTCTCTTTGAAAAGTCTCCGGCCATCTTAATAAACAATGTTTCATTGATAATATTCAATATCTTACTAATAATTGTCAGATTTGTAAATATTTTCTGAATAATCAAAAATAATTATAATTTGCTATTTTTAGTTTTTTTGATGATACATATTTATTAAAAAAATGAGGGAGTGGGACAGAATTCTTTTTAAATTCGTCGTCCCACTCCCCCAATAAAGATATAGGATTATTTACTTTCGTAAGGAATGACATCGTCTCCATATTCTTTTTTAATATAGTCTTTAATTTCTTTAGATTGCATGACTTTTAATAATTCTTGGAACTTCTTATCATTTTTATGTCCTTCTTGAACTGCGATAATGTTGGCAAATGGTGATGATTTACCTTCCATTACAATTGCATCTTTAGACGGTTTTAAACCATTATCGATGGCATAGTTAGAATTCATAATAACTGCTGCACCTTCACCGTTTTTATATGTTTTAGGTAAAAACTCAGCCCCTTGCTGATGATTAAATTTTAAATTCTTTTTATTTTCTGCAATATCTTCAAACTTGGCGTCTTCAATTTTGACACCTTTTTTCAACTTAATCAGACCTTCATCTACAAAGAAAGATAAAAATCGTCCTTCCTCTGCAGGGTTATTTGAAACATAGATCGTTGATCCTTCAGGAATATCTTTCAAATGTTTATATTTTTTACTATAGACACCCATTGGCGTTGTAAATACTTTACCTAATTCTTCTATTTTATAGCCATGACTTTTCTTCTCAGCTTTTAGATACGGTACGTGTTGGAAGAAGTTAGCATCTACATCGCCTTTATCTAATAATTTATTTGGTACTTTATAATCATTAACCTCTTTAACTTCTAGATCATAACCTTTTTTCTTTAATTGTTCTTTAGCTTTCTTCAACACATCTCCATGGGGTGCAGGTGAAGCAGCAACTGTGATTTTCTTATCATCCTCTTTATCTTTGCTACATCCTGCTAACACGATAATTAAAACTAAAATACTGATTATACTTAACCATTTTCTCATGTATATCGACACCTCTTTTTTAAAATGATTCAACTACACTTCAACTCTTAAATAGTTAGAAGACATAAAAAAATACTTTCTATTATTTAAGAGAAAGTATCGATACACTTTCTCTCATCTCTTAAAGTATTGTCTACTTTATGTGAATTAGCACCATTTCGTTACACGACGGTTGCTGGGCTTCTCAGGGCACATCCCTCCACCACTCTTGATAAGAGTTAACAAGTTTTATTGAATTGATATTATATTAGCATTGGATTAAGCTTGGGTCAATATCATTTTTTAAATATTCTAAATTTTTAAAATGTGTAAGTTGTTTTACTGTAGGGAATAGCTTGTTAAACACATTCGAAGGGTTGATGATTATGTTTCGTTACAGCTATCACTTACTTAGTGCATTGTTCATTAGTATTTTATTATTACTTATCATGTTTGTCATGGATGTGGTGATGCATACGACACACCTTACTTTGCTATTAATCAACATTGATTTCATCGCAGATCCTAATAAGACACCACTTATTTTAGAACTTTTAATTCATATCATTATTGGATTTTGTATTTACATAACGTTTCTAATCATTTATCTGTTATTCAAACCTTTATACAAATTAAGTTATCTCTTATTAATGATTATTTTTCTAATCTTATACCCATTACTTATTACGTTGGCTGAACGTTCACTGTTCCAATTTAATTGGGTAGCGTATGCCTTATGGATGGTCGCACACTTGATATTCACTTTACTGATGGCATGGTCGATTCCTTATTTTTCTAAAAAGAAATGGTAAGTTGATAACTATGCATGTTATATAAACAATCGCTTATAGTCATTAAAACATCACTATTGTAAATTTAACTTTACAAATACGCCGTTCTTTAAGCTAATTTAAAGTTTCAATATGGTTTACTTTAATCCCCTATTTTAATTAAATCTGAGTGTTACACTAACGTTGTAAAAGATAAATAATGAAATGGGGTTTTCATTGTGGTGAAGGTTTCTCTATTTGCGTCAACACTTTTAACAAGTACGGTAATATTATCTGCTTTTAACGGACAACATGCACTCGCAACTGATGTAGTGACGAAAGACAATGCACAAGAAATTGCTTCGGAAGCATTATCAAATAGTGGTGGTAATCCAGATTTACAAAACTTTGACAAAGCAATTGATAAAGGGGACTATTTCAAAATTGAAAGCCACAATAAGGCAAATGCTGGTATAGGTGTCTATAAAGTTTATAAAAATGGCCAAGTCGAATATAAAAATGATAGATACAGTAACTTCAATCGACTTCAAAGTGGAGAAACATATGTTGAACACGGTATTGCGAATGCCGCTGAATTAGATGACCGACAAAAAGCAGCGTCAAAAGTCAATTCCGTAGATTGTGCACGTGAATTAAATACTTACTATGTTGGTAACGTTAAATCTAATGAAGTACCTTCGTCTCAATCAGATCAAAAGCAAGAAAACCAGCATACGACGACGCAATCATCTTTACCAGAAACAGGTCAATCGCATCATGAACAATCCACTCAACTATTAGGTGGTCTTTGCTTATTATTGGGGAGCATATTCGTAGCGAAACAAACGCATAAGAACATTGACTAAGATATTACTAAGGGAGAGAGACAGAATTTAAAAGAATTCTGTCTCTCTCCCTTTTTAACATTATTGAGTGCTATTATTATTTTCGTTGTCATCATCTTTCTTATTGTCGTCTTGCTTCTCTTTCTGCTTTGTGTCTTGTTCTACACCTTCAGGGTCACGTTCTTTCGCGCTACCTTTTTTAGGATTATAGTTCGCATCTTCAGTGTATTCGTTGCCGGCATTCCATAGTAAGAACTCATTTACACCATTATCTTTTAATGCCTGAACTTGTTCAGATACAGCTTTCGCATCATAATCAATATAATTACCATCGCCTAAGTATGATGCTGTAAAGTCTTGAATCCATGGACGTGAAATTGGTTTTTTCTTACCAAGTGAATCTAATAAGTTATTTTCTTTTTGAATATATCGATTCACTGTTTTATATGGTTCTGTATCTGGCGCTTGTAAACCAAAGTCACCATTGCTCCAATGTGATGGGTAAATCATTGATGAAATTGCGTCTACATTTTCAGATATTTTAGGGAAACTTTGACCAATACCAGGTGCATTTTTAACTAATGCAGAATAGCCAAATACGTCCGCAGATATATTAACACCCATCGGTTTCAACTCTTTATTAGCGTGTTCTAAGAATTTCGTAATGGTATCCACACGTTGATCGCCAGAACTTAACTTGCTATTTTTATAGTCACCTTTACTATAAGTTAGACTGTCTGCTTCATTTTCAAAGCCTTCTGGGAAACGCACGTAGTCAAATTGAATATCTTGGAAACCGGCTTTAGCTGCCGCTTTGGCTACATCAATGTCGTAGTCCCAAACTTCTTTCATAAATGGGTTAACGAAGCTATCACCTTTACCATTTGTCCAAACTGAACCATCACTTTCTTTAAATGACCACTCCGGATGTTCTTTCGCTAGTTTAGAATCTTTAAATGTAACAATACGCGCAATTGGATAAATGTTGTTATCATGCAATTTTTTCAGTAATTTCTTACCATCAACAATGTCTAATGTGTTTTTATCCACTTGCTTGTTGCCAGTGTTAAGATTCATTGTTATGTTACCTTCATCATCTTTAACATCGATAACCATAGTATTTAAATTGGAATCTTTAATAAATTTGATTAACTCATCGATTTTATCGCCTTGTGTTGAATTACTTGTTACATAAATCCCTTTGACACCATCCTTAGGATAGTCAACCTTATTCTCATTGTTGTTCTTATCATTATTCTGTTTTAATTTTTCACTTTGACTGTTTGTCTGTTCGTTCTTCTGGCTGTCCCCTTTTTGTCCGCTACTAGATGAATGATCTCCATTACTACACGCAGCGAGTAACAAAGCACTTGTTGTTAATACAGCAAATAATTTGTTTTTTTTCATTCCCTTAGCCTCCGAATATGCTTTATATGTATAATTAGGTTCTCATTATTTAGAATAGTAAGCGATTTAAAGAGTTTCATTATCCTAAATAAGAGAACCTAACTTTCCTTTAGAATAGCATATTTTTAACAAAAATATTCACTAAGACAAAATTTTATAAATTAAATTATCTAATATTTGTATGTTTTTAAATGAATTTTAAATTAAATCTCGTAATCATAGGTTTAATTTTGAATAAATTGATTGCGTATTTCCAATAACCCATTGCGTATGATGTTGCGTTTGTTGATAATAGGCGTCTACTTTGTCGTAATTATTTTTAGGGAAATCCCAAACATATTTGAGAAAGGATAAACTTATTTTCTTAGGATTGCCACCTACTGTTGGCTTTCTAAATACAGTCATTAGATAACGCTTGATGACACGGTATATACACTTCCACCTCGATTCTTTAATCCAAATCACTGTCGTTGCGCGTTCTAGTCTCATGAGTAATGTATTTGAATAATGACCATCAATAATCCAAGATGGCGTCGCTACAATTTCTTTCAACTGAGCGTGCAAGGATTCCGGCGTTACAGTCGCTTGATCGTTAAGCCATTGTATTTTATCGATGTGATACAAAGGTATCTTATAATTCTGTTGTAAACGCATTGCTAACGTTGATTTTCCTGAACCTGGGCTACCAATAATCAAGATACGATGTTCCATGTTTTTTACCTCGCATTTTTTTGAAAATGAGTCATACAACGAAATAAGTACAATTTATGAAACTATAAACTGTAAAATAAGAATTTTCAATAAATATAAGTTTTATAACTTGAGAATGTACTTCTTTTTTATCATAATGAATATGAAAGTTAATTAAAGGAGTGGAAAGAGTAATGAATAAAGAACAATTAGAAAAAATGACAAATGGGAAAGGTTTTATCGCAGCATTAGACCAAAGTGGCGGTAGTACTCCTAAAGCATTAAAAGAATATGGTGTAAACGAGGACGAATATAGTAATGATGACGAAATGTTCCAACTTGTACACGATATGCGTACTAGAGTTGTAACTTCACCTTCATTCTCTCCAGACAAAATTTTAGGTGCTATCCTTTTCGAACAAACAATGGATCGTGAAGTTGAAGGCAAATACACTGGCGACTACTTAGCTGACAAAGGTGTTGTTCCTTTCTTAAAAGTCGACAAAGGTTTAGCTGAACAACAAAATGGTGTTCAATTAATGAAACCTATCGATGATTTAGACGATACATTAGACCGTGCGGTTGAACGTCACATCTTCGGTACTAAAATGCGTTCTAATATCTTAGAATTAAACGAACAAGGTATTAAAGACGTTGTTGAACAACAATTTGAATTCGCTAAAAAAATCATTGCTAAAGGTTTAGTACCAATTATTGAACCTGAAGTTAACATTAACGCTAAAGACAAAGCTGAAATCGAAGAAGTATTAAAAGCTGAACTTAAAAAAGGCTTAGACGCTTTAAATGATGATCAATTAGTGATGTTAAAATTAACTATCCCAACTAAAGCTAACTTATACAAAGAATTAGCAGATCATCCAAATGTTGTACGCGTGGTTGTATTATCAGGTGGTTACAGCAGAGACGAAGCAAACAAATTATTGAAAGACAACGATGAATTAATCGCAAGCTTCTCACGTGCATTAGCAAGTGACTTACGCGCTAGCCAATCACAAGAAGAATTCGATAAAGCATTAGGCGACGCAGTAGATTCAATCTACGACGCATCAGTAAACAAAAACTAAAACTAGGTGCGAAAGTGAGCGCTTAGGTTTTGAGCAGAATCGAAAAGTGAGCAAAACTGTTTCTCAAGTTTTGTCGAGCTTTGAGTATTTCTGCCGAAAAACCTGCTCACTGTAGCCCGTTTATCATTCCGGCGAAGTTCTCTATAACTTCACTCGAATGTTTCAAAGCCGACTGGTTATTTCGACCAGTCGGCTTTTTTAATATTTATTATTTATAGAATCGTTCTAATTTTTGTTTTGTTTCTTCAATAAAAGCATTTAATTCTTGTTGTTTTTTTTCATCTTGTAATGCACTTTGACTTGCTTTCATAAATCCGTGGAATAATTCTTGTAATTGTTCACGAGATGCTTTCATTTGTTCAAAATCTACATTTTTAAATTGTTCTAAACGTTTTGTAAATGCATCTTGGTCGACATTCTCTTTTAAGAATGTTTTACCTTCATCTGTAATAGTGTAGATTTTTTTATTGCCTTCTTTAGCAATTGATACAAAGTCTCTATCTTCTAACATTTGTAAAATAGGATAAACTGAACCAGGACTTGGTGAATAGAATCCTTTGAAACGTTCTTCTAAATCTTTAATGATTTGATAACCGTGACGTGATTCTTCTTCTAGCATTTGTAAAATAATAAATTGTAGATTGCCTTTTTTGAAAAATCTATCTCGACCACCACCACGGCGCCCGAAACCACCAAATCCTTGCGGTCCTTTACTTCCACCAAATTGCTCGAAACGATCCATGCCTTGTCTCATATCTTGCATATGTCTTCTAAACATCATTGAAATCACCTTTACTTTAATTATTATTGGATTATCTTTTCGATATATCGATATAATAAACGATATATCGTTATATGTAAAGCGATATATCGAAATAATTTAAATAAAAATAAATACTATTCCAACAAAGCCTGTCAGAATAGTATTCAAAGGGATTAATTATCTTCAAACGCTTCTTTCTCAAGATGTTCTAAACTACCGAATAATGGTTTCCACGCTTCAATTGTAAAATGAGAAACTAAGTCTTGATACCAAAAAGAATCTTTCTCAAGTAACCACATTAACATGTCACGATTTTTAACTTTAATTTTAAATAAGCTTCTTTCACATCTTTGCGGTCAGCAACAGTTGGACCAGAAATGATTAGATGCTCTTGCTTAATCAACTATTTAAATATAAAACGTGTGGAATAACATACTTTTTCCATCTTTTTAAATCCGTGTGTTCAAATTTTACGATATAGTACGCCATTTTATACACCGCTCTAAACATGAATTAATACTTTACCAAATTTACCACCAGTAATGACAGGTATCGTATCACCATATTGATCTTGTAAATAGCGTTTCACACTCGCCAGTTGTTGTTCATCTAGTTCCACTTCAACTTCTTTTAACCATTGAGGTAGTTGCTGCATAACATCATCTAGCGTTTTATCATTGTGTTGTGTATGTCGTTCGATTAACGTCTCATACGTGAAATCATTGACATATAATAACTGCAATAAGTAATACATATCTGCTGTCATAGCTTGACTTGTTTCCCCTAGAAATGCCACAACTTCATCAACAATTGAATTCTCTTTAGGACCAGCAATTAAACTAACATAGACATATTTCTGAGCGATATCAATAGCTTTATTAACCGCTTCCCACGTCGTCACTGCCGGACACATAGATGCAAATACTAAATCATGATGTCCTAATTCTTCCTTTCGAGCATCTTCAAACGATTGATGAATGGTTTCTAGCGTTACACCATAATAGTGGGCATTTTCCTGTAACATCTCATGTAATATAGGTGATGGCTCTAACGCTGTAACGGTTGCGCCTTCTTTAGCGAATGGCACACTAAAGACACCAGAGGCTGCACCGACATCTAATATACTCAAATTGCTAAATGCACCTGTTTGTCTTTCAATCCAATCCATAATACGTTTCGTTCGTTGTTGGCTTTCTTGAGTAAATGACTGCTTATTAAAATGTTGTGCCCACTTTTCAAAGCCAGGTGCAGATGGATCTCCTAAACCTGCACGTTTCATTCTTTTATCTTGTGTATTAGGGTCGTCTTCCCACGCTTTCTCCCAATATTGATTACTAAATATATCTTTCTGCATAAAGAAACTCCCTTGTCTGATAGTTATAGTCTCATCTTACCCTCTCACATATAATCAATAAACTGATTCGCTTTATATTAAAAAAGCTCTCAATCACTCTATAGTATAAAGACAACACGCTAGAGTAATTGAAAGCTTATTATTATTCTATTCTCAATAATACATCTTAAATGTTATAATGTTTCTCCGTTTGATTCGATTACTTTACGATACCAATCAAACGAGTCTTTCTTCGTACGTTCTAATGAACCATGACCTTCATTATCACGATCGACGTGAATTAAGCCGTAGCGTTTTTTCATTTCACCAGTTGTAAATGAAACAATATCAATAATACCCCATGGTGTATAACTCATTAAGTCTACACCATCTTTATCTACTGCATCGATAGCAGCCTTAATATGTTCACGTAAATATTCAATTCGATAATCATCATGGATCTGTCCATTTTCATCAAATTCATCTACAGCGCCAAAGCCATTTTCAACAATAAATAATGGAATTTGGTAACGGTTATATAGGGCATTTAATGTGTAACGTAAACCGACTGGGTCAATCGCCCAACCCCAATCACTCTTCTTAATATAAGGATTATCAACTGAGTTTGGTAAACCACCATTAACAACATTATCTTCTACACTTGATTCATTATCATGTTTTACAACTGTAGACATATAATAACTGAATCCAATGTAATCCACCGTACCCTCACGTAAAATAACGTCATCACCCTTTTGCCAACCAATGTCGAAGCCTTCACGTTCAAACATCTTCGTCGCATAACCTGGGTAATAACCACGAACATGTACATCTGGGAAGAAGAAACGCATACGACTTGCCACTTCTGCTTCCATAATATCTTCTGGATTACAGCTATAAGGATAAATTGGCACGTGTGAAATCATCGCCCCGATTTCAAAGTCAGGATTGATTGCTTTACCAATTTTAACCGCTTTGGCACTCGCGATTAATTCATTATGCGCTACTTGATACAATACTTCCTCTTTATTGTCGTCATCTGATAATGAAACACCAGAATTCGTCCATAAGAAGATTGGGTTATTGATGTCCATTTGGTTGTTTATTTCGTTAAATGTCATCCAATATTTCACTTTATCTTTGTAACGTTTAAATACCGTTTCCGCAAAATACGCAAAGAAGTCTGCCACTTTACGATTTCTGAAACCACCATATTCACGCGCTAAATGTAATGGCATTTCAAAATGTGAAAGTGTAATCACAGGTTGAATGTTATATTTCAATAATTCATCAAATAAGTCATCATAGAATTGTAAACCTTCTTCATTCGGCTCAACTTCGTCCCCTTGTGGGAATATTCTTGTCCATGCAATTGACGTTCTTAAGCACTTCAAACCCATCTCACTAAACATTTTCACATCGTCTTTATAACGATTATAGAAGTCAATACCTACATGATTGGGATAGTATTTGCCTGGCTCTACATCTTGTGTGATTTCACGTGCTTTACCGTGTGCGCCAGCTGTCATCACATCAATCACACTTAATCCTTTACCACCTTGATCATAACCACCTTCGAATTGATTGGCCGCTAATGCGCCACCCCATAAAAAATCATTTGGTAATTTAGACATATTTAAAACTCCTTTTCCAAATTGTTATTCATACGTTTTTATTTCTTAACAACTGTCATATTTTTTATTAGAATGCAAACCCTTTCACAACTTATTATAATTATACCGGTACAATTTGTAAATGATTTATTCTGAATTATACCGGTACAATTTACAAATCGGTATTAAAATTTGCTATACTATATTTGAATTTCAAATAAAGGGAGTAAAATGATGTTAAAGTACGAACGAATTGCACAAGAAATTACAAATGCTATTTCAAATAACGAGTATAAAGTTGGCGATAAACTTCCTAGTGTAGAACAATTAAAATCTCAATATCAAGTAAGTAAAAGTACCATCATTAAAGCATTAGGCATGCTACAAAAAGATGGCATGATTTACCAAACACAAGGTAGTGGTATTTATGTCCGAAACAAAAACAAATCAGGTTATATTAACTTGTTAAAAACAAAAGGGTTCTCAGACAATCTACAAGGCCATCAAGTCACAAGTAAAGTCTTAACTTTTAAATCTATCACGCCAAATGATGAAGTGAGAGAACATTTACGCTTAACTGACGAAGATACTAACGTTTATTATGTCGAACGGATTCGCTATTTGGACCACAACCCGCTATGTATTGAAACTTCCTACTTCAATCAATCATTAGTAACGCACCTTGACCTTGCCAGTGCAGAGCGTTCAATATTCGACTACCTTCAGTCTCAGCTTAAGATCAATATTGGTTTCTCGGATATCTATTTTTATATCGACTTTCTCTCTGAACAGGAAGCACAGCATTTAAATCTCAATCAAAATGATCCATGTATGCGTCATGATTTGACCTTTTATACCACTAAAGGCACACCTTTCGATTATTCAAATATTGTCTATCATTACAAATATGCCAACTTTTTTATTCCTATAGAAAGCTAAAAAAAGCGTCTCCTGAGATTCAAAATCTCAGGAGACGCTTTAATTAACTTCTATTTATTTCGCGTCTTCGTAATAACCTAATTCAAGGTCTTTAGACGTTTGACGACGTATTTTTCTCATTAACTCAACATCTTCGATTAATGATTTACCATATGAAGGAATCATTTTTGAAATTTTAGCATTCCATTCACCGATGTGTTCTGGGAAGTTCTTTTCAAGTACTTCTAAAGCTACAGATACTGATGTTGATGCCCCTGGTGATTCACCAAGTAAAGCAATTACTGAATGGTCTTCAGAGTTAACCACTTCTGTACCGAATTGGATAAATCCTTTACCTTCTTTTTCAGTATCTTTAATAACTTGAACACGTTTACCTGCTGTGTATAATTCCCAATCTTCATCACGTGCTTCAGGGTAGAATGTACGTAAGTGGTTCATACAACCTTCTTTAGTCATGATGATTTGATCAAATGAATATTTAATCAATGGTAAGTTTTTAACTGCAGCAGCTAACATTGTTGTAATGTTATATGGTTTGATAGATTTGAATAAATCTAAGTTTGAGCCATTTTTAAGGAACTTAGGTCCAACATTAGCAAATGGTCCAAATAATAACGTACGTTTACCTTCGATGTAACGTGCATCAAGGTGAGGTACTGTCATAGGTGGTGTACCTGGTGGTTCTTTACCATATACTTTCGCATCGTGTGCTTCAATCACTTGTGGATTTGTACATGCTAAGAATTGACCAGTAATTGGGAATCCACCTAAATGTTTACTTTCAGGGATACCTGTTTTTTGTAGTAATGGAATTGCTGCACCACCGGCACCAATAAATACATAGTCAGTAACTTCTTCAAATACGTTACCAGATTTAAGGTCTTTAATTTTAACTTGCCATTTACCATTAGATAAACGTTCAAAATCAAGCACTTGATGACTATATTTAACTTCAACATGCTCGTCTAATTCTAAGTGACGTGCCATTTTACGAGTTAATTCACCGAAGTTTACGTCAGTACCTTCGTCGATTTTACTAGCAGCCATTTTGCCGTCATCAACGCGACCTTGCATCATTAATGGAATCCATTTTCTCATTACTTCAATGTCTTCAGTATATTCAATGTTATCGAACATTGGAGATTGTTTCATTGCTTCGTAACGTTTTTTCAAGAATTCTTTATTATTAACGCCTCTAACAAAACTAATGTGTGGAAGAGGATTAATAAATTCTCTAGGATTCTCAATATGTCCTGATTTCACTAAGTGACCCCAGAATTGTTTTGAGATTTCAAATTCTTCGTTGATTTCTTTTGCTTTTTCAATGTCAATTGAACCATCTGGTTGTTGAACTGTATAGTTCAATTCACAAAGTGCAGCGTGACCAGTACCAGCATTGTGGCGTTCATTAGAACTTTCAAGACCTGGTCGATCCATACGTTCGTAAAGCTTGATATTCCAATTAGGCTCAAGCTCATTTAACATAGAACCAAATGTTGTACTTAAGACACCAGCACCAATTAAAATGACATCTTTTGATTCTGCCATGGTTGTACACCTCTCCAATTTTATTAGTTAACAACTAAAAAGCTATTACTTACTACTCTTTCTCCCTAACCATCAAGTAATATCTTTTTATATTAAGATTGTTAAGCCTTTCATTTCTATGTTAAAACAAATATGGTAAATTGTAAATTGGAGAAACTTAATTAAAAATATTTTTTTATACAAAATCGAATGAATACACACTAAGTGTTTTTTCTCATCATTAAGCAACTCAAACGATGAGAGGAGGGGAGCGGAACAGAAACAAATTTCGGAAAATTTTATTTCTGTCCTGCTCCCCTTAATTTCCATCATTCTAACTAGACTGATAAATTGAGTTGGCCTTATGATTGCATTTTAGGTTGTAAGAACTTTTCAATATAAAATGCTGACTCTTCAATTGATTTATATTCTGTATTAATGACAGTCGCATTCAATTTCTTAAAGACTTCTTCAGCATAAATCAGTTCTTTCTTGATGCGCTCTAAGTTATTGTAACGAGATTCACTAGACAAGCCTAGTGTCTCAGCACGATTCTTTCGAATATTGGCGATATATTGTGGACTTGCAGTCAAGCCAAACACTTTTAGCCCCTTTTGCTTATACACGTTATCAGGTATTTCAATTTCTGGCACCAATGGTATATTAGCGATTTTGTAGCCTTTATTAGCTAAATACATACTTAATGGCGTCTTAGAAGTTCTTGATACACCTACAATGAGTGCATCCGCTTCGCCAATATCAGTAAAATGCTTGCCATCATCATATTTAACTGAGTATTCAATGGCTTCAATCCGTTTGAAGTATTCATCATTTAATTTACGTAAAGCGCCACTTTCCATTAACGGATGGCTATGTGCCGTCTTTTCAATAATTCCAATTAAATCAGACATATAGTCAACGTAAGGAATATCATGCTCTCGTGCAAATTCATGACCCAGTGCATTAAATGATTCACTCACTAATGTTGTTGCAACAATCGCATGCTGTTCACGCGCCAAATTTAAAATATTTAAGAATTCCTCTTCATCCTTAATATATGGGAATTTCTTAATTTCTACATTATGCAAATTTGGAAACTGCGTTAATGTGGCATGAATCATTCTTTGCGCTGTCTCACCAATGGAATCTGATACAATAAATAACTTTAACATTTGTTCGTTTGAATTCTTTTCTTTCACGTTATTGCTCGCTTTCCTCCGCTTGACTCTGAGCTGTTGCTAAAATTGCACCTGGAACTCGGAATGGTGAGCATGACACGTAGTCTATCGCTAGCTGATTGAAGCGACGAATAGACTTAGCATCTCCGCCTAATTCACCACAAACACCGATTTTAATGTTAGGATTCACTTTCTTAGCTTGTTCAACTGCAATTTCAATCAATTTTCCGACACCATCTCTATCTAACGTTTGGAATGGGTCAAGCTTCAATATATTACTTTCAGTATACACATTTATAAATTTACCTGCATCATCTCTAGAGAAACCATATGTCAATTGTGTTAAATCGTTTGTACCAAAGCTAAAGAAATCACAATGTTGCGCTAACGTATCTGCAATTAGACATGCACGCGGTGTTTCAATCATCGTACCGATTAAATATGGTACGCTGTCCCCTTGTTCTTTCTCTAGTTTATGAATCGTCTCAACAAGTTTGTCTTTAAGTGTAGTAAATTCTTCTACAGTTGAGACGAGCGGAATCATGATTTCAGGTTTACATGTTATACCCTCTTTTTTAAGTTTTAATACGCTTCCCATAATGGCTTCAACTTGCATTTCATATAATTCAGGATACGTGATTGCAAGTCTACAACCACGATGTCCTAACATCGGGTTCACTTCATGTAAGTCAACAATACGTTTATTTAACACGTCTTTAGGAATATTTAATTGTTGTGCTACATGTTCGACATCTTCATCTGAATTAGGTAAAAATTCATGTAATGGTGGATCTAGAAGACGCACAATCGTCGGACGTTCACCCGATAGTCTAAAGATGGCTTCAAAATCTTCTACTTGGTACTTTCGAATATTGTTTAACTCTTCAACACGTTGTTCATAGGATGAAGATAATATGAAGCGACGCATTTCAACTAAACGCTCTGCTCCGAAGAACATATGCTCAGTTCTAACTAAACCAATACCTTTCGAACCGAACTCATAACCCGCTTTAATATCTTGCGGTGTTTCTGCATTCATGCGCACATTTAGTCGTGCAATATCTTCGGACCATGACATAAATTGATTGAATTCTTCACTATGCTCAGCACTAACTGTTTTGATTTCACCAATATAGATATCCCCTTTTGAACCATCTACAGAGATGGTATCGCCTTCGTGAAGTTCTCCGCCTTCGTAATACACCGTTTTAGCCATTGTATTAATTTCCAAATCTGAACATCCTGTCACACAACATTTACCCATACCACGTGCAACGACAGCCGCATGAGATGTCATACCACCATGTGTCGTCACAATTGCTTCACTTGCAATCATACCTTCAATATCTTCTGGAGATGTTTCAGGACGCATTAAGATGACTTTATGTCCTGATGCTGCTTGCACTTTCGCATCCTCAGCTGAAAATACAATTTGTCCTGTCGCTGCACCTGGACTCGCAGGTAAACCAATTTTTGAAATCTCAGTAGCTTCTTTTAACGCTTTGTCATCAAAATTAGGATGTAATAATTGATCTATTGATTTCACATCAACATTTAACATTGCTTCTTCTTTCTTAATCACACCTTCAGCGACTAAATCTACTGCAATTTTAATCGCTGCACGTGCCGTACGTTTACCATTACGCGTTTGTAATAAATAAAGTTTGCCATTTTCAATTGTAAATTCGATGTCTTGCATATCTTTATAATGTTGTTCCAATTGCTTTGTTACATCTACAAATTCTTGATGTACATCAGGCATTTGGTCATGGAGTGTCGAAATAGCTTTAGGTGTACGAATACCGGCTACAACATCCTCACCTTGCGCATTTAATAAGTACTCACCAAACAATTTATTTTCGCCGCTAACCGGGTTACGTGTAAAGGCAACACCTGTACCACTATTGTCCCCACTATTACCGAAGACCATTTCTTGAATATTCACAGCTGTACCAATGTCATGAGGAATATCATTTAAATCACGGTATATACGCGCACGATCATTATCCCAAGACTTAAAGACTGCTTCGATTGCTTCTTCTAATTGTTTTAAAGGTTCTTGCGGGAATGGTTTATACACTTCCTCGACATAAATCTCTTTAAATCGTTCACAAATCTCTTGTAAACCTTCAGCTGTAATGGCAGCATCATTCTCAAAATTATGACGTGCTTTGTAATCCTCAAAGTATGTATCAAATGATTGCAGTGGCACGTTGTACACCACTTCACCAAACATTTGAAGTAAACGACGATAACAATCATATGCAAAGCGTGCATCGCCTGTTTTATCAGCTAATTTTTTAACATTATCATCATTTAATCCTAAGTTCAGAATGGTATCCATCATACCAGGCATCGAAATTTTAGCTCCACTACGCACAGACACAAGTAATAAATTGGCATCAGATGAGAAACGTTTACCAGTTCTCTCTGAAAATGCAGCAAGATGATCAATTAATTGTGTTTTCACTTCTGTTGATAATGATTTGCCTTGACGTAAATACTCAATACAAGCAGCAGTCGTAATCGTAAAGCCATCAGGTACAGGTAAACCTAATCGTTTCATTTCAGAAAGGTTGGCACCTTTACCACCGAGCAAATCCTTCATCGATTTTTGTCCTTCATCAAAAGCATAAATATATTTAGTCATTATAATGTCACCTCAATTAATTATTATGTCATACTAATTAATATTGAGTATGTCATATAATCTATATAAATACAATTAAAAACATCATATTTATGTTAAAGGTTTATAAAAAAGACACAATTAAAGCGTTACATAGACATTCGAACACGTACCATTATGTCTATTTCACACGTTTTAATTGTGTCATACTATTTATATAGTTATGGATTATTGGATATCGTTTTGAAAATAATGTGTTACAAATGCCTTAAATGATGCCGCTACTTCTGTAAAATAATGAGCTTTTTTATATGCCAAACCAATCATGCGGTAACAACGTGCATTATCAATGGGTATCGCTATAATTTGCTCATCAAGTCCTCTTAAAGCTTGCTTAGGCGTAAATGAAACGCCAATATTCATCGCGACTAATTTTAAAATTGCACTCGAATCTTCAACTTCGATTTGATAATTTGGAACAATCCCTTCTTGTTCTAAGATGTAATCTATCCTATCCCGAAAACCATAACCTTCTATTTGACCGATTAATCGTTCGTCTTTAATCTGTTGTAAATTAATAGTGTCATATTGAGCGAACGGATGATCTTTACTAATTGTTAAATAAATGTCATCTTGAATGATAGGTTCCCAAATCACATCTTTATGTTCAATTTTAGATGACGATATTACAAAATCCACGTCATTATTTAATATTAATTGTGTAGCGCGTTCAGACACAGCTTGATACTGTTTCAACTTGATATTCGGATGTAGTGCCACATAGCTTTGAATGAGCGATGGCATTACATGTGGAAAGGTAATGGCAAACGAAACTTGACCACTTTCAACACCGATTAATTCTTTAATGATACGTTCACCTTCATTAAGCTCCCTAACTGCACTATTCACATAATTCAGCATTAATTCACCATAACGATTTAAATAGATTTGTCGTCCTTTTCGATCAAATAATGCTACCCCTAATTCATCCTCAATTGAAGCTATCGCTTTACTTAAGGCCGGTTGTGAAATATTTAATTGCTTAGCCGCTTCAGTCATATTATTCATTTTAGCCACAACTTTAAAATATTTCAGTTTAGTCATTTCCATATCTTACACCTCTTTTCATAACTTAAAGTTATAAAAATATAATTATTATGAATTATACATTATTTATTGCGGGTGCTACCATTAAATCGTAATGGCAATTATTTCAGCTTTGAAAAAGGGGGATCATTATGAGATTAGAAAATAAAGTTGCTTTAATTACTGGTTCTGGTGGTGGCATGGGCTTTGAAACAGCTAAACGTTTCGCCGAAGAAGGTGCAACAGTCATTATTTCAGACCTTAAGGAAGACATCGTTAATCAAGCCGTCGACACATTATCTAAAACGACAGATCAACATGTATATGGTTATGTTCTAGATGTTTCTAAAGAAGCGAGTGTCGAAGCAACCTTTAAACACATTAAACAGGACATTGGTAAATTAGATATTCTTATTAATTGCGCTGGTATTACTGGTGCAGATAAAACGACGGACCAACTCACAGAGGAAGAATGGGATCAAGTATTTGCTGTTGATGTAAAAGGCGTATTCTTCTGTACAAAACATGCGGTGCCTTTATTACGTGACAATGGTGGCGGTTCTATCGTCAACTTCTCATCTATTTTAGGATTAGTTGGTACTGATGAATTAACACCTTATGCAGCAGCAAAAGGTGCAGTAACAAACATGACACGTCAAGATGCCATCAGCTTCGGTAAAGATCATATTCGTGTTAACTCTGTACATCCAGGTACAATTTTAACACCTTTAGTGAAGAAATTAGGAGCTGAAACAGAAGGTGGCTTAGACGCTTATACTGCCAAAATGTCTGAACGTCATCCAATTGGCTATTTAGGTGAACCTATAGATGTCGCAAATGCTGTATTATTCTTAGCAAGTGACGAAGCACGCTTTATTACAGGCGCAGCATTAACGGTCGATGGTGGTTATACAGCGAGATAATCATTGCGACCTATAACGCAAAATGTAGACACCCCATTAAATGATCTAATCATTTGATGAGGTGTCTTTTCATTCATTAAATATTCTATTATTTAAAGCCGTTTGCTTTATTATATTTCTCACGCTCTGCATCGCGTAATTCAACACGACGGATTTTACCTGAATTTGTTTTAGGTAGTGACGTTACAAATTCAATTGCACGTGGATATTTATACGGTGCAACTTCATTCTTCGCAAAGGTTTGCAATTCTTTAATTAGTTCATCATTGCCTTGATAGTTATCTTGTAAAATAACGAAAGCTTTAACGATATTACCTCGAATTTCATGAGGACTCGCAACAACAGCACACTCTTTTACTGCTGGGTGATTAGTTAAAGCATCTTCAACTTCAAATGGTCCAATTGTGTAACCTGAACTAATGATAATATCATCTCGGCGACCTTCAAACCAGAAATAGCCATCTTCATCAATATGTGCTAAATCCCCAGTAATATAATAGTCACCTGCTTGAGCTGCTTTTGTACGTTCTTCATCTTTATAATAGCCTTTAAATAAACCTGGGAAATCAAGCGGTAATGCAATATTACCTTTAACATTTGTTTCCACCTGTTGGCCTTCATCATCAACAATCGTAACACGACTGCCCGGAATTTCTTTCCCCATAGACCCTGGTCGTGATGTAGTGTCTTTCAAGAAACCAATCAATAATGTACTTTCAGTTTGACCATAACCATCACGAACTGTTAAATCAAAGTTATTGCGGAATTGTTCTACCACTTCACGGTTTAATGGTTCTCCTGCTGATACTGCACTATGTAAGTGGTCTAAATTATAATCTTGTAAATGATCCAATTTCGCCATCATACGATATTCTGTTGGCGTACAACATAAGACGTTAATTTTAAAATCTTGTAATAATTCAAGATAACGTGAAGGGTTGAATTTACCGTTATAAACAAATGCTGTAGCACCTGATCCCATAATGGATAAGAATGGACTCCAAACCCATTTTTGCCAACCTGGCGCAGCAGTTGCCCACACTAAGTCATCTTCTCTAATGCATAACCAGTGTTCTGGCGCCATTTTCATATGTGCATAGCCCCAACCATGAGAATGTGTAACAGCTTTAGGATTACCTGTTGTTCCAGACGTATACGATAGAATTGCTAGATCGTCTCTTGATGTACGCGTTATATCAAGTACATCACTTTGAGATGCTTTTTCGTCTTCGATGCTTGTCCAACCCGCTTCATGTCCATCAACAATAAATTTTGTTAATGTGTCATACTCTTTAATACCTTTAAATTCTTCGATGAAATCTGATTTGGCAATCACGGCTTTAATTTCACCATGTGTAATACGGTATTGTAAGTCTTTTGTTCTTAACATTTCCGAACTAGGTATAATCGCGATACCTAATTTTAGAGCAGCAAGATAAAGTTCATATGTCATGATTGCGCGAGGCATCATAATTAATACTTTATCGCCTTTTTGAAGTCCATGATTTAATAATACATGTCCCACTTTATTTGCATTTTTGATTAGTTCTGAATATGTCACTGTAATTGGTTCGTCTACCCCATTTTCATAAATGAGGGCTTTCTTAGATGTATTAGAAGCATGTTTCTCAATTTCAGAAACAATATTGTAAGTCTCTGGTGCCAATAAACTTGAATTATCCATTACTATACTCCCTTTCAGTTCGACCTTATTTATTATCTTATCAAACGCTTTAGCCCGATGAAATCAAAAGCCTTTATGTAAACGTTTTAATCCTACGTTGTAAAAAGAAAAAGATTAAGCACAGATGCCGAAAAATAACGACAAATGGCTTAATCTTTACATCTATATTAAAAAATATTGCTCAAATTTAATTTTGATTCTAAACCTGCTAACTCAATTCGCACGTTATATGATAAATCACGATTTACAATGTCACGATCAACACCTTTGTCAGTGCCTCTATGTTTATGCGTTTGACTATATTCATTGGAATTTTGCCAATCATAAAATGCCTGACGTTCTTCCCATAAAGTTAAAATAATATAGTGTCGTCCTGCTACTTGCGGACGTAAAAATCTTAAAGCTTTAAATCCTGGTACATTTTGTAAATATTTAGGACGTTCTAAGAATTTCTTCTCAAATGCATCCTCCATACCTTCATTGACGTACAAATGATTTAAAACACAAAAAGAATCATTAGATAAATCATCAATTACCTCTAATACATCGTATTGATGTTCATCGTTATTTTTCTTTATTGAGATAATGTTGTCGCCCTTTTCTTCTACTACATATGTTTTATAACTGTCTTTTAAAATCATGATTCTTATCCTTCATTTCTAAACTAGCATTGAGCTACGATTTAATTTGTATATCTATATTCATTCGGTCATTATAATTGGCTTTGTTCATAAAGCGAGATAGATCGCTTCACGATTTCTAAAAATTCATGGTCCAATGTTGCAATTGTCGTAAAATAACTAAGTATATTATCAGAGATACGCTCATACTTAGGAAAATGTTGATCTTGACTAATCCAATGTGCAAGTTCTCCCAAAGGGGTTTGGTCACCAATAAATCCTTGCATAAACTCGTAAAAACTCATTATCTCACCCCAGTGTTTAGATATACGCTTATACTATCATGATACGTAGTATTACACTAGTACTGAAAAGCCAACACTTTTTGAAGTTTTGTTGGCTAAAGTGAAATAAAATTGGATTTATTTAGAAGTCAAATAATCTAACACAACTGCACCTACAGCTTCTGCTGCGACTAACATACTTTTCTCATCAATATTAAATTTAGGGTGATGATGAGGGTACACTTTACCATCTTGTGGCGCAGCACCTGAGTAAATAAATGTACTTGGTAAGGTTTTAGCATAAAATGCAAAATCTTCTGATGGGGGTTGTGCTTCACATTCTTCTACCCCTTTTACGTCATCTAAATCAGCATTTTTAATTGTTTCTGCTACATAATTCGTAAATTCAGGGTCATTATAGAGTGCAGGGTAATCTTTACTGAACTCAAAGTCACATTTAACACCGAATGTGGCTTCAAGACCTTCAACCATGCGTTGTAATTCTTCAGCAATGCGATCACGTGTAGCATCTGTTAGCGCACGAACGTCACCTTCAAGTTCAATTTTATCTTTAATCACATTAAATTGACCTTTACCATCAAATGAACCAATCGTTACAACGCCTGTTTCAAATGGGTTGAGTCGACGTGAAACAATCGTTTGCGCAGTTGTAACAAAGTTTGCACCAGCAACAATCGCATCATTGGCAGTGTGTGGTGATGAGCCATGACCTCCTTCACCTTGAATCGTTAATTTAAAGTATGAACGACCTGTTTGCACATTTTCAGGGCGGTAGAACACTTTACCAGGTTCCATATTAGTCATCACATGTGTACCAAGTACATGATCGACACCATCTAACACGCCATCTTCAATCATACCTTTGGCGCCACCTGGAGGCATTTCTTCAGCAGGTTGATGGATCACAATCACTTTACCATTTAATTGATCTTTCATTTCAATTAATGTTTCGGCCAAGATTAACATGTACGCTGTATGCGCATCATGTCCACATGCATGCATGACACCGTCATTTTTAGACGCAAATGATAAGCCTGTATCTTCTTGAATTGGTAAAGCATCAAAATCTGCTCGAATCGCAATCGTTTTTCCTGGTTTGCCGCTATCGATTGTCACTTTTACACCATTCTGGCCAACATTCGTTTCTACTTCACAATCTTTATCTTTATAAAATTCTGCGATATATTTCGGTGTTTCTGATTCTTGGAATGATAATTCTGGATGCTCATGTAAGTGTCTACGTATTTCAATCATCTTTTCCTCTTTATCTTGTAGACGTTTTACTAAATCTTTCGTCATTCTATCCACTCCTTTTTTCTCATTATATGCTTTTCTCTATTTTCAATGTTGCGCTACGGTTTCTTATAACTTAAATCATTTTTGATTTCACATCTCTGTATGGTCTTCTCTTCCCGAAAAAAAGAAGCATATGCAAATTCCAAAGAATTCTTGCATACGCTTCTATTTCATTAAATATCACTCTATGATTTAGATTGTTGTTTAGGAACACCTATGAGTATGACAATAAATGAAATGATTGCCATTAAAATGTTCAACCACAATCCTAACATGGCACCAAAATTAATATTAACCATGGTTGCACCTATACCATATATCGTACCTGATAATGCGATACCAAACGCACCACCAAGTGAAGATGCCATTTTATAAATACCTGATGCTACACCCACTTTATCTTCAGGAGAATTTGAAATGGCAGTGTCTGTTGAAGGTGTCGCATAGAAACCAAGGCCTAAACCGTATAATAAATAACCAATAACACAAACGACTACATACATTTGTGAAGATAGGAATGTAAATGAGATTAACAATATACCTACCATATTGAGTGCAGTACCTAGTAACATAGGTTTTCTTGCACCAACTTTTTGAAGGATTTTTTCACCAACACGAATCATCAATAATACTGTAATAAGATACGTAATTGAAAGTAATCCTGTATGGAATGTTGAAAAACCTAAACCTTGTTGTACAAATGTGTTCGCAACGATTAACGTACCAGCAACACCATTAAGCATAAAGTTAGAAATTGTAGCACTTGTATACGCTTTATTATTAAATAATTTAAAATCAATTAATGGATGATGCATTTTCATTTCTACACGTACAAAGATAATCGTTGAAATAATAAATACTGCAATTAACGCTAAAATGATTGGCGAGAATAACCCTAATTTAGCACTTTGTGTAATCACCACATTAATACTTAACATCATAATGACAAACAATGTTAAACCTAAAAAGTCGAATCTTGTATTTGTTGTTTGATTCGATTTTGTTTCAGGTGTTCCTTTAATTAGAAGAATCGCTACAATCGCTACAATGATAGAAATAATATAAATCCAACGCCAACCAATTGCCGTTTCAATCATACCGCCAAATAGAGAAGCGAACCCTGAACCACCCCATGAACCAATCGACCAGAAACTTAACGCACGTTGTCGATCTGAACCTTGATAATACGTTTTAATAATCGCTAAAGTAGAAGGCATAATCGCCGCCGCTGATAACCCTTGAATGATACGTCCAAGAATTAACATTGAAGTAAATGGTGTCGCTATAATTAATAATGACCCAATAATACTCAATACTAAGCCAATATATGTCATTTTTACTCGGCCTAATTTATCAGCGAAACTACCCGCACCAACGACAAACATCCCGCTAAATAATGCCGTAATACTTATCGCAATACTCGTTGTACCAATACTGCTTGAAAATGAATGTTGTATGGTTGGTACTAAGTTAAGTAGTGATTGCGCAAATAACCAAAATGTAATTACTCCAAGTACAATACCTAATAAAAGTTTATTATTTCCAGTGAATTGTTGTTGTCTCATTTCCATAATGCTCTCTCCTTAACTTAAGTAGTCTAACACGACTGTCCCTACTGCCTCTGCAGCTACTAACATTGATGACTCATCAATTGTAAATTTTGGGTGGTGATGTGGATAAATTTTACCATCTTTTGGTGCAGCACCTGAATAAATAAATGTACTTGGTAATGTTGCTGCATAGAAAGCGAAGTCTTCTGATGGTGGTTGAGGTTCACAAACTTCAATACCATTGATATCATCTGCATCCGCGTCTTGAATTGTTCGTGCAACATATTGTGTAAATTCAGGGTCGTTATATAATGCTGGATAATCTTTTTTAAATTCGAAATCACACGTTACGCCAAATGTTGCTTCAAGACCTTCAACTAAGCGTCTTAATTCTTTTTCAATTGTGTCACGTGTGTCATCAGTTAACGCTCTAACATCACCTTCAAGTTCTACTGCATCTTTAATCACGTTAAATTGACCTTTGCCGTCAAATGAACCGATTGTAATCACGCCTGTTTCAAATGGGCTTAATCGTCGAGATACAATAGTTTGTACTTCCGTAACAAATTGAGCACCTGCTACAATCGCATCATTAGCCATATGTGGTGAAGAGCCATGACCACCTGAACCTTGTACGTTTAATTTGAAGTAGGCACGTCCAGTTTGAACAAATCCTTCTCTATAGAAGACTTTACCGGCTTCCATCGTACTCATCACATGCGCACCTAACACGTGATCCACACCATCAAGTACGCCATCTTTAATCATGCCTTGTGCGCCACCTGGAGGCATTTCTTCTGCTGGTTGATGAATAATAATAACTTTACCTTTAAATTGATCTTTCATTTCTATTAACGTTTCACCTAGAATTAGCATGTAAGCTGTGTGCGCATCATGACCACAAGCGTGCATCACGCCTTCATTTTTTGATGCGAATGGTAAACCTGTAGCTTCTTTAATTGGTAAAGCATCAAAATCTGCTCGAATCGCAATCGTTTTACCAGGTTTGCCACTATCTATCGTCACTTTAACACCATTAGGCCCTACATTCGTTTCTACTTCACAATCTTTATCTTTGTAGAAATCCGCTATATATTTTGGTGTTTCTTCTTCTTTGAATGATAACTCAGGATGTTCATGTAAATATCTTCTTATTTCAATCATACGTGCTTCTTTTTCTTGTAAAGTGTTAATTAATTGTTTATTCATAATTCATCTCTCCTCACCTATAATTGTATCGTTTATCTCTCAATTTAATAGTTAATTTATGTCCTCTTAGACACCAAATTGTTTGATTTTTTAATTTAAAAAGGAGAATGACAAAAATTAATGATACATTTTTGTCATTCTCCTAATTATACGTATTTATTTATTTCTATGATATGGATGGAGTTCGTCATTACTTTTAAATGATACGTTAGTGTTTGCGCTACTTCTACTTCTGAAATATCTAATCTAGGGTATGAAATACGGTTCACGTAATCAATCGTTTCTTGGTCCATACCATACGTTGTATTATGTTGTTGCCATACACGATATAACGCGCCATTCTCTTTATCTAACGTATAGTGTTTAACTTTATATAGACCACTTTGAAGGTCTTTAATTTCAAGTTTAAAGTTCCGTTTCTCCATTACATTAGGCTGTTCTGAAATTGTGTAATATGGATTATAATGATCTGCATCCCACACAACGATTTGAAGATGCGTATCATCCCCCACAACCATACATTCCTCATTGCGGAATCTCACATGAGATTGCAACATTCTAAAGAAATTACTTGTAAAGAATGCAGGTCGCTTGCCATCAAATTGATGATATAAATCAATTCCCATTAGACGATGTTCATTCATGACACCGTACTTTTGATGTAATTCGTAGTTTAACCAATAGCCTACTGTACACACTTTCTCATTGATATCTAATAACTGTTTAAATATAATACCTGCTCTAAAATACTCGCCATTTGTCAAATTAGAATTGCCGGTTAAAGTATTCCAATTCAGCAACATAAGTGGAATGGCTTTATGATTGGCTGGAAGCCATTCGAGTAAGGCTTCTACTGTCTCGTTAATATGATTTTTCGCATATTGATACTGTATATCTTCAGACACTTCTAAATTAACGACGTCATTCTGATTGGCTTCAATCGCTAACATATGCACCTTTTCAGCGTGATCTTTAAATAATTGTTTCAAATTATTCTTATTATCACTGACGTCTTGGTCATGCACAATAAATTTCACGTTAGAAATATAATGTTTAAATACATCATATAATTGTACATATTGTTTCAACGCAATGGCATCTATAATCACTGATAGTTGCATGCTACTACTGCGTGTGGTCATATTTATAAAATGTTTAAGAATCTCTATCCAATGTGCACAATACGATTGAAATGCTGAAGCGCTACGTGGCGGTCTCAGACGAATACTCAAATGTATTTGATGATTCATTAGGAATAATAAACATTCATCTAACGTCATATATTGATGGCTATGCGGAATAATTTCATCTGATGCGACAACATGCTCTCTCCAAGCGTTATCGTTAACTAAATCTTGTACAAGAACCGTATCTAATCCAATTCTATCTTTCACTTCTAATAACTGTTCTCTATAGCGATGTACCCGCAAATTAACAATACTCCCTATTTGAACGATATGGTTATATTTATTTAAGTGCCCAAGACTGTCATCTAACTGGATGTCAATATCCTTTTGAGGTTCTGCTGATTGAATGACGACATCCATTTGATTATTCACAAACGACGATAAATATTGAATATACCGTCTGATACTTTGCTTATTCATTGGTTTGTTATCCGATTGGTGGCTATCTTCAACATGATATTGCTTACGATAGTCACTTGGTGTCATGTGATACCATAATTTAAAGTTTTTAGCTAAAGATGTCGAATTGGAGAATCCATTTCCCAAAGCAACATCGGTAATTGAAATATCAGTGTATTTTAAATCATGTTCAGCATTTCTCGTTCTAACTTTATTAAGATAACTATTAAACGACGTTCCTAATTTCTTTGTAAATAAACGTGACGTATATGAACTAGATAAATTGATATAGTCTGCTAAATCATCTAAACCGATATGTTCCATGTAATGTTGATTAATAAATTCTGAGGCAAGACTAGCAAAAACGTCATCTTTATTTTGCTCATGTATCATTTCTTGTCTTGACTGATACGGAATAAATTTCACTAGCATCTCGATTAATTGAATCATCATTTGATCCATATGCAGTTGATGAAACTTTCCTTTTCTTAAATAGGTAATGCCTATTTTAGCCAATAACGTTTTAATGTCATTATGTATTTTCTGAGATACCTCTTCAAAGTGAAAATAAATATTCTTATCTTCAATATAATGAGAGAAATACTTATTTGACAGTCGGAGTGACATATAGCTAACATCTGTATCATCTAGAATCAAAAAATTTTGATAGCTATTAATTAAAATTAAATCGCCAACGTGATATTGTCTATTTTGATTCTCACTTTGACAAGTAACATTGCCTTTTAATATTAAGTTCAATGATAAGTAATCAGAAGCGACATCTTCTTTTTTCGTGTCGAACGTGATTTCATAATTTGTATTCAAGAGGTCTTCATCCACCCTTCTAAACCACTTCTTCTTAACTATCATATCAAAATTCAATAGCTATGAAGATTGAAAACATGAGATGCGATACCGAACGGATTAAATAAGGTATTAAAAAGCAAATTGGGAGCGGAACAGAATTCATTTTGAATTCATCGTCCCGCTCCCTAAGTTATCTTCTTTTTCTCGTTTTTTTAGTATTAATTTACTGTTTTACAATTAATGTTGATAATATGGATCAAATTCCATTGCACCAGCGTTCTCATCACTCACACCATGTTTGTAATAATCAACATATTGTGGTTCTAATGGTTTTCTACCACGGATGATATCTGCTGCTTTTTCAGCAAGCATTAATACAGGTGCATGAATATTACCATTTGTTGTACGAGGCATTGCTGATGCATCAACAACACGTAAATTTTCCATACCATGAACTTTCATAGTTAATGGGTCTACAACTGACATTGGATCTGATGCAGGTCCCATTTTAGCACTACATGATGGATGCAATGCTGTTTCACCATCTTTACGTACCCAATCTAAGATTTCTTCATCTGTTTGTACGGATGGTCCTGGTGAAATTTCACCGCCATTGAATGGATCCATTGCTTTTTGCGCTAAGATATTTCTAGCTACTCGAATTGCTTCAACCCACTCTTGTTCGTCTTCTTTTGTTGAAAGGTAATTAAAGACAATACTTGGTTTTTCAAATGGGTCTTTTGATTTAATTTTTAAGCTACCACGTGAGTTTGAATACATTGGTCCTACGTGCACTTGATAACCATGTGCTACAGGTGCTTTTTGTCCATCATATCTTACAGCAATCGGTAAGAAGTGGAACATTAAGTTTGGATAAGCAACTTGGTTGTTAGATCTTACGAAAGCACCACCTTCAAAGTGGTTTGATGCTGCAGCACCTTTACGTGCAAATATCCATTGTAAACCAATCCATGGCATACGTTTAACATCTAAGATTGGTTGTAATGATACTGGTTCTTTACATTCATGTTGAATATATACTTCTAAGTGGTCTTCGAAGTTTTCTCCGACACCTGGTAAATGCATACGTGGTTCGATTCCTTTAGATTTCAAGAATTCTGCGTCACCAATACCTGATAATTGTAATAATTGAGGTGTGTTGAACGCACCACCAGATAATATAACTTCACCTGCATCAACCGTATGGTATCTACCATTACGTTTAAATGTTACACCTGTTGCTTTGTTACCATCGAAATGGATTTTAGTGACAAATGCACGTGTTTTAACAGTTAAATTTTTACGTTTCATTGCTGGGTGTAAGTAGGCTCTTGATGCTGATACACGACGTCCGTTATGCACTTGGCTATCGAAAGGTCCAAATCCTTCTTGTCTATAACCGTTAACGTCTTTTGTTTTGTGGTATCCTGCTTCTACCCCTGCATCAAAGAATGATTTAAATAATGGATTAGTTGCTGGACCACGTTTCAATTTAATTGGACCGTGATGACCTCTAAATTGGTCAAATGGTGTAGCACCGTATGTTTTCTCTAGACGTTTAAAGTATGGTAAGCAATGTGCATAGTCCCATGATTCCATACCTTCTGGTTCAGCCCAACCTTCATAGTCCATTGGGTTACCTCTTTGGTAAATCATACCGTTTATTGAACTAGAGCCACCAAGAACTTTACCACGTGCATGGTCTACTTTACGTCCCATATGTGGTTCTTCTTCTGTTTGATAAATCCAATCGTAGAAACGATTACCTGATGGGAACATTAACGCTGCTGGCATTTGAATGAATAAATCCCAAGGATAGTCACTACGTCCTGCCTCTAATACTAATACATCTTTATCTTTATCTTCTGTTAAACGATTACCTAATACTGAACCGGCACTACCGCCACCAATAATGACGTAATCATATGATTTCTTTTTACTCATTATAAATTCGTCCTCCCTTAAATTGATTATGATGTCTTTATATTTCATGCTTTTAAGTTCGATACGTACAACTTTATAACTCAAATAAATAGAGTCGTATAGTTGATTTATATTACGACTCTATCGCTCTTGCATGGATTTGTTATTTGCTAAAGAAGTTAACTGGCTCAGGATTTGTATTCGTTAAAATGTGTTTACTAGTTAAATATTCTTCTAATCCTTCTTTACCTAGTTCACGTCCAATACCTGATTGTTTGTAACCACCCCATGGTGCTTGTGCGAAGTATGGATGGAAATCATTGATCCAAACTGTACCAAGTTTTAATTTATTGGCTACACGTTGTGCTTTACCGATATCTTTAGTGAAGACTGCACCTGCTAAACCATAAATAGAGTCATTAGCTAATTTAATTGCTTCTTCTTCACTATCAAAGCCTTCAACAGTCACAACTGGACCAAATACTTCTTCTTGAACGATACGCATTGACGTATCACAATCAGTGATTACTGTTGGTTCAAAGAACAAGCCAGCTTGTAAATCTTCTCGTTCTGGGCGTTTACCGCCAATTGCGATTGTAGCGCCGTCTTCTTTTGCAATTTCCATGTAGTTTTCAATCTTACTGCGGTGTTCTGTAGAAATTACAGGTCCCATTTCAGTATCATCATCAAAACCATTACCAAGTTTGATTTTACCTACACGATCAATTAACGCCTTCTCAAAGTCGTCTTTAATATTGTTGTGTACTAAAATACGTGACCCTGCTGAACATACTTGACCTGCGTGGAAGTAACCACCATTCAAGGCTTGATCCACTGCAACTTCAAAGTCAGCATCATCAAAAATAATATTAGGATTCTTACCACCAAGTTCTAATGCAATGTTAGTAACATGATTAGCAGCATTCTTCATGATATGTTTACCTGTTTCAATGCCGCCTGTGAATGAAACTAAATCTACTTCTTCATGACCTGATAGTGTATCTCCGATTTCTTCACCACTACTTAATACTAAGTTGATAACACCTTTAGGGAAGCCAACTTCTTCCATCAATTCGAATACACGAATTGTAGTTAACGGTGTGATTTCACTTGGCTTCATAACAAGTGAGCATCCTGTTGCTAATGCTGGCGCAATCTTCCATGAAGCTTGAAGTAATGGATAATTCCAAGGTGTGATTTGTGTTACGACACCAACAGGTTCCTTAACGACCTTACTTTCAGTATTTGGAATTGGTGAATTGATGATTTCGCCACCATCTTTATCTGCTAATCCAGCGAAATAAGTAAATACATTGGCGATGTCATCCATATCTGCATATGATTCTCCTAATGTTTTACCAGTATCTAATGTTTCTAATTTAGCTAATTCATCACGATGCTCTGTAATTTTATCTGCAATCGCTCTTACTTTTTTACCTCTGACTTCACTTGTTTCTAATGACCACTCGGCATCTTCAAATGCGCGACGTGCTGCAAGTATTGCTCTTTCTGCATCTTCAGCAGTACCTTCTGCAACCGTAAAGATAACTTCTTGGTTATAAGGATTAATAATATCTCTTGTATTTTTATTTGAACTTTCTACCCATTCACCATCGATATACTGACGGTTAGACAATTTCTCTACAAGTTCCATCAAACGACCTCCGTTAAGTTTGTTAAATTTTTATTTAACGAATTTTACAGAACTAGATTATCATACTTTTCATAGCCTTGCAAACGATATAAAACGACACAACTTTTGAGATAGACTTGAAAATACAGTGTCAAAAGTGCTAATAATAAATATGCGATTTTGAAACTTTTCACCAAACACTTTATAATGATTTAGAATTGAAAAATGAACGTCTTCGTTTATTTCTCTTTAAAAAACTAATAAGTAACAATGGAGGTGCACCATGGCACGTTCAACGAATTATGACCAAAAAATTGAAGAAGCAAAAGATCTTGTTATCAATTCAATCGGTGAAACAATGGATTTGTATGGTACAAACCGTAGCGTCGGTAATCTATATGGCACAATGGTCTTTGAAGGCAGTATGACGCTTGATGAGATGCGTGAACATTTGCAAATGAGCAAGCCGAGCATGAGTGCTGGTGTCAAGAAACTACAAGAATTTGATATTGTGAAACAGCAATTCACTCGTGGCAGCAGAAAGCAACACTTCATTGCAGAGAAGAACTTCTTCCATTTTTTCCGAAACTTCTTTACACAAAAATGGGAACGTGAAGTTGACACGAACTTAGAAGCCGTTGAAAAAGCGCAATTATTGTTAGATGAAACATTAAAAAACGCTGACTTAGACGAAGCATCTAAAGCAGAAGTTGATAAAATCCAAGCACAATTGGATCATACAAAGCAATATTGTAAATGGCTTGAAAACTTAAGTAACGCGATTGAAAGTGGCCAAATCTTCGAACATTACCCAATTCCAGAAAAAGAAGATATTTAAAAAAGCTAGAAGATTTTCGANNTCGAAAATCTTCTAGCTTTTTATTATTTATAAGTTATCATCATGTGGTTCTTCTTTAACTTGAACAATACGTAATGAACGTCGTTCAATTTCTTTATGCTTATCTGCCCTTGTTTCCAGTTTAATCCGGTCTCTATTGAGCGTAATAATAAATGAAATCATCATAAAGATAAATATCACAATTAATGGCACACTCGCTAAGATAGATGCAGTTTTTAATACCTCAAGTGCACGTTCTCCCCCAACTAACATCAGTGAGAAAGGTAATAAACATAACGCAAATGCCCAAAATAGACGATTGGCTTTTAATGGTTCGCCAACAACTTTTTTCTGTGATGCAGCAGCTAAAATATATGAACCTGAATCAAATGTTGTTGCTAAGAATAAGAAGGCAGAAATCAAGAATAATACAACAATCAATGTTGAGAATGGCAATTGATGCATTACTTGAATAATCGTCGCTTCAGTACCATGCGTATTTAAAAAGTTAATCACATTAAATTCGCCTGTAATCTGTAAGTACACTGCATAGTTACCAAAGATACCAAAGAACAATAGGCAACCTAATGTACCATAAATAATTGTACCTAAAATAACTTCTTTAAGACGTCGTCCTTTTGAAATACGCGCTATAAACAGACCGATAAATGGTGCATATACTAACCACCATGACCAATAGAATATCGTCCAATCTTGTGGGAAGTTAGTTTCTTTGCGTCCTTCAATTCCACCGAAAGGTTCCATCCAAGTAGCCATATGGAAGAAGTCTCTTAGCATATTACCAAAACTTGTAATTGTCGTTTCCATTATGAAAATGGTAGGACCCACGACAAACACAAATCCTAGTAATAAGAATGATAACCATACGTTAACATCGCTTAATTTTTGAATTCCCTTTTTCAGACCAGAATAAGAACTTACTGCAAACACAACTGTGATTGTCAATAAGATAATTGAACGTACAACCATATTTTCGCCATCGATACCTGTCAATTTCTCAATACCTGCAGAAATCATAGGAACACCGAGGGCAAGTGATGTTGCAGCCCCGCCAAGTAGTCCGAAAATGAATAATATATCTACTAATTTACCTAAAAATTTATCTGTTTGTCCTTTAAGAACTGGACGACATGCTTGACTAATTTTGTAAATAGGTTGTTTCTTAACGAATACTAAATAACCAATAGGTAGTGCTGGTAAGACATAAATCGCCCATGCGATTGGTCCCCAATGGAACATACCATATTGCGTGGCATATGTAAGTGCTTCATCTGACATCGCTTTTGCACCATTTGGTGGTACTTGATAATAGAACGCCCACTCAATGACACCCCAATATAATATGTCTGATCCAATACCTGCACAGAATAACATAGACGCCCAACTGAAGTTATTAAATTCAGGTCTATCCGTTGCTTTTCCAAGCGTCACATTGCCGTAGCGTCCGAACGCAATATATAATACAAAGAATAAAATGGCTAATCCCATAAATAAATACACTGATCCAATTGAATTGGATATCGCACTGTTGATATCAGTAATTACTTTTTCACTGGCTTCCGGAAAAATCATCATCGGTGTAACAGCCACAAGTAATACGACTACCGTCCCTATAAAAGTCGGCCAATCCATAATTTTTTCTCGTTTCAATTATGTTCCTCCTCAAAATAGTTGTTTCGATAAAAATTAAAAACCACTTTCTTGTCACGGTTTATTCACATATTGACGATATCTAAAATTAAATAAAAATGCAAATTACATTCAAATTATACTTTTCAGTTTATTGAATAAATATATATTTCAGACATATTTTAAAGCTTTAGAAATTGCTATAACAACAGTGTTAAATTTAAACTTAACGTATTTAACAAATTTTATTTTGTATTATTTTTGCATAATCATACCCTCATAATGAATTTATATTTATTTAGCATTTTTTTAAATTTCTCATTTTACTCCTAAAAAAGACTACAAATCATCGAGCATGTCGCCCTAAAATTTGTAGTCTCTATATCTAAAATCCTAATATCGATTTTATTAAGAATCCAACTATAATTGATACGCCAATCGCAAAGAAGCCTGGAATAATGAAACTTGTCGCTCGTGTACGTCCAGTCTCATCTAAATTAACCGCAAATAATAACGTTGGTTGTGCCGGAATAACGAAGTTGACGTTAAGCGTTTGTACCATTGCAATAAAGTACATTGGTGGAACGCCCATACTCATAACAATTGGCACCATAATCGATGCGGTTGCAGTTTGAGAGATGACGATCATCGCCACTACAGCAACTAAGACAATGACTAACCAAGGTATAGATTGGATGGTTTGTCCGATATCGTCTTGAATGATTTTTAAGTTTTGAGGTGCGTTAAATACAGTTGCACCTAACCAGCCAGGTCCGAGTACTGCAAAGAGTGCACCAATAGCGGATTGTGCAATATGGGAAGACAAGATATCACTCGTATTAATCTTCATCATTAATAGATTAATAGCAACACTCAAATACATAAAGAACTGTACAATTTCTGTCATTGTTACGTTAACTTGTTCGCCATCGACGTTAAAGGCTGGCATTAAATTTGGAAAGATACCAAATGTTAATATTGCTGCCACACACAGTAAGAAGCTAACTACACCTAATTTAGTTTTAGTTGAAAATGATTGTTTAACAGATACTTCAGGTGTATGCGCCATTTCACTCGGCGTAACTGATGTCTTTCGACCGACAAACGTACAAAAGACACTTAACATTAGCATTGTAATAATCGCTGTAGGTAATACAATACTTAAATATTGTCCCATCGATATATGATAACCTGCCATTACCGAAATAATGTAGGCTGTTGCTGATGCTGCTGGACTACATAATAAAGCTAAATTAGCAGTCAATACAGAAGCAGTAAGCGGTCGCTTAGGTTGTATATTAGCCTTAACCGCAGTTTTGGCAATAATAGGTTCTAAGGATAACGCAATATTTGCTGTACCTACGCCAAACACAAATAAAAAGACAATCATTGGCGCTATAAAAATTATTGATCTTGGAAAGCGTTCGATCACTTTGGAAGCGAGAAAGACTAAATAGTCAATGCCTCCTGTAGCTTGCAAGGTACCACCAGCGATACCAATGGATAAAATAATTAATACTGCAGTAACAGGCGCTGAACCTGGGGGCAATTGAAAGCCAAAGATCATTATGAGTTGTGCCACAATGGCGAAGATACCACACCCTAATGCACCAGCCGCACGAAGCCCTAATAATATAGCTAGTATCATTATGATGATTTCTACTACAAACAGTAGCATGATGAAAGCTCCTAACTTTTCTGAAAATTATTGTGATTTTTTTAACATAAATAGTTTATCACTTGAAGATGTCAAAAGTATAGAATTGTAGATAATTTAAAATATTAAATGTAAATAAAATGTGAACTTACATTCTGACATACCCATTCCAATTAAATATTATCCCACTCTAAAAAACCTTGAAAGTATGCTTCTTCTAGCATCTTTCAAGGTCGATATTATCCATTATTTTGGATGGTCATCTTTGAGTGTTCCTTTTTTAATTGGGGCCGCTTCGTAATCACCCTCGATTTCTTTATCTTCAGTATGACCTTTAGCCATTTCTACATTTTTCTCAGTTTCTTTACGCTTTTCTTTTTTTGAACGCTTATCATACGCACGTTCTTCTAGTAATGATCCCCAAATAAGGCCACATATCACCGCAATCGTTACGATGATAATTAATGCTAATATAATCCATTTTATTACATCAAACGTCATCTTTAGTCACCCTCCTTTACGATTTACATATACAATCTAATATTAATTCCACTTATTATTATGTTTCCCGTTATACCTCCGCTTCAATCACACGATGCGCTATCTTGACATGCCTTTTTCCAAAAAGAAAAAAACCACGACGCCGTTAGATTAGGCATCGTGGTTAAAATGATTTCAAATTATGAAATGTAGTTATATGAACCAGCTTGGCTAGCTGAGATTGTACGTGATGATACTACACCAGGTCCACCGTTATAGTTCATTTCTGAAACTTTAACTGAACCGTCAGCATTAACACTTTCAACATATGCAACGTGACCGTATGCACCTTGAGATGTTTGCATTACTGCACCTGCTTTAGGTGTGTTGTTAACTGTATAGCCATCTGCAGCAGCTGCAGTTGCCCAGTTATTTGCGTTACCCCAAGTGCTACCAATTTTACCGCCTACTTTGTCATATACATAATACGTACATTGACCAGCAGTGTATAAGTTTGCACCGCCACTTGATTTACCTGATAATGCTGCACTACTTGAGCTTGTTGATTGAGTAGTTGGTGCGTTTTGAGTTGTTACTTTAACGTTGCGATCTGAAGTTGAATAGTTAGCACCTAAACCGCCACCAGCATTATTGTTTGCTGTGTAAGATTGTGTATTTTGGCTAGATTGATTGTTATTGTAGTTGTAATTGTAGTTATTGTATGATTGTGTATTGTTTACTGCTTGGTTGCCAGTGTATTGTTGACCACTTTGTTGCGCTTGAGCTGGGCTCCAGTTACCTTGCCATTGATAATGATAATTACCTTGTTGGTCAATTGTGTATGTGTAACTGTATGAATATGGGTCATTAGGGTTATATCCATTATTATTTTCCGCTGCGTCTGCATCCTGATGTGCTAATCCAAATGTTGCAATACCTGCTGTTGCGATTGTAGCTGTAGCGATCTTTTTCATAATTAAATATCCTCCTAGAATGTTTAAAGCTTTTTATCTCGTGGCTACCTGCAATTGACATATTAGAAATTTTAAATCATTCAATTCAAAATGTTTTTAAGTAATTTTTTCTTCGTTAATTAACGACAAGACATACTCTAACAGACACACAAGGGTTTGTGTGGAATGTTAAGGCTTTGTAAATGAATCATAATAATTTTACTTCGTATGTAATAAACATAGACTTATATTACAACTTGTAAAACGCGCCTATACCAAGACTTATAGCACGTTAATCAACAGTGTATTCACACGCTTTGTAATTTATCTGATTATTTTAGACATGTTTTATTTCATGAAAAGTGGGAAGTATAAAGCGTTTTCTCATAATAGCGGGAAGCCATTTTAGAGTGGATGATATGTAATCATAAGCATTAGAACAGGGAGTGGGACAGAATTCTTTTAAATTCGTCGTCCCACCCTTGCAAAGGTGACTAGAACTGAGAAAAGCTTGATTTAAGCGCCTTCTCAGTTCAGTCAACTACTGCTAATTTGCTAAATAGCATTATTATATTATTTATGTCCCAGACTCACTGTAAAAGAGAGCCATACCGCGATATATTTTTAAAATTTGTAATGCTTCCAAATACTAACGTTTATAACAATCCCCTTATAAGATGTTCATTAGTCAACTTACAAGGGGATGCGTATTTTAATTATCCATTTTCAAAATTTCTATTTATATCTCAACAATACCATTTTGCACATACCTAGCATTAAATGGTAACTGTACCGATTAAAACTGCTATAGCCAATAACACAATCGCAAAGCCCCAAATCCAGAAGAAGGCATATTTGATGTATGTGCCCATATTGGCTTCAGCCAAACCAATCGCTAACCACAGGGCTGGAGAGAATGGACTTACAAACGTTCCGACAATATTACCAATAACCATTGAATACGCAGTCGAAACTGGATTAATACCAAATTGACTTGCTGTTTGTTCTACTATAGGAAGTAATGCAAAATAATAAGCGTCTGTACTTGTAAGTAAATCAAGTGGCACACCAAAGAAACCAACAATAATATGTAAGTAAGGTCCTACAGCATCAGGAATAATCTTAATGAAACTTAATGCAATGGCTTTTAACATCCCTGTTTCTTCCAAAACACCTAAAAACATACCAGCTGCAATGATTACTGCAGCCATCATCAATGCATTTGGTGCATGCGCCTTTAACCGATTCATTTGTTCATCGACATTAGGGAAGTTAATCACTAACGCAAGTGCAACGCCAATCATAAATGCAAATTCAGGTGGCGCAATATTAGCTAACATCATGACAAGAACGATAACCGTTAAAAGCACGTTGGCCCAAATAACCCAACCATGTTTCAATGCTCGACCTCTTACCGGAAACTTAATGTCTTGATCACGTTCATAGTTTTTTACTAAACGATGAATGTCTATGTCTAATGTAGGTTGTAAGTCACCTTTTTCAATTGCTTTTTTAATTCGCTTCTTTTCTCTAAATCCTAAGTATGTTGCAAAGATAAGAACTAACACGAAACCAATTAATTGTACCGGAATGATGCCGTACCATAATTCGTTGACACTTTTCACTTTGAGTACAGAAGCAACACGCGCCATTGGACCACCCCAAGGCACCATATTCATAATTGCAGCACTAATTGCAAGCAATAGAATTAATAAGTATTTATTCATATTTAACGCTTTATATAATGGTAATAATGCAGGTATTGATAATAAGAACGTCACAGCACCTGCACCATCTAATTGTGCAAACATACCAATCAACGCTGTTACAATGCAGACAATAACGACATTACCACGTGTCATAAGTATCAGTCTTTTAACAATAGGCTTAAAGAGCCCACTGTCTGTCATAATACCAAAGAATATAATTGCGAAAATAAACATGATGACGACGCTCATTACAGATTCTAAACCACTATTAAAGAATTTAACCAAATCTTTAACACCGTAGCCTAATAGTAAAGCGCCAATACTAGGAATTAATATCATACCAACAACTGGACTAATCTTTTTAGCGATTAACAGTCCAACTATTGAGCCAATAATCAATATTCCCATTATTGTTAACCACACACTATCCCCTTGCATGTGAAATCCCCCTTATTTTTATAATACGTTTCCCACTTTAAAGAAAACGTTTTCATAATTTTACCAAAAATCAGTCTTTTATTTAAAGAGATAGGTCAAAAAACGGGAGTGGAACAGAATTTTTTAAATTCGTCGTCCACTCCCAGTTTGATTTGCTTGTATCATGTCTTTGTGAAATTCTCTTTGCTAAGGCTCGCCCACAAGGATGACTAGAACTGAGAAAGGCATGATTTAAGCGTATTCTCAGTTCAGTCAACTACTGCAAATTTCCAAAATATCATCATTATATTCCAGACTCATACGCTTGCTTTCATTAAATATATTGCTTTTCTTTCAAGTATTCAATAATCGTATTAACTGATGCGTCTACACTTTGATGTTCAGTATCAATTGTAATTTCTGGTTGATGTGGTGCTTCATATGGTGCACTAATACCTGTAAATTCTTTGATTTCGCCAGCGCGCGCCTTTTTATAAAGGCCTTTAGGGTCACGTTGCTCACATGCTTCAACGCTGCACGCTGTATATACTTCAATGAATTCGCCATCCTCTAAAATCGCACGAACGTCATCACGGTCGGCTCTATACGGCGAGATAAAAGCTGTAATAGCAATTGTACCTGCATCTACAAGCAATTTACTCACTTCACCGATACGTCGAATATTTTCCTTTCGATCTTCTGGACTAAAGCCTAAATTGTTATTTAAACCGTGACGGACGTTATCTCCGTCTAAGCGATAGGAATGCTTCCCTAATTGGAACAATGCTTTTTCAAGTGCAACGGATACGGTTGATTTCCCAGAGCCTGATAATCCTGTAAACCATATCACTACACTTTTATGACCATTTTGTTGTTGTCTATCTGACTTGGTAACTTCAGAATCGTGCCATGTAATATTCGTTGATTGACTCATGTTAACCCCTCCGAATTAATTTTGTTTTAAACCTTTAATTAAGACTTCCGCTACTTCAGGTCTAGAGAATTTAGTAGGTAATGATTCACCGTTTCTTAATTTTTCTCTTACTTTCGTACCACTTAAGTGAACATGTTCTGATGCGTCGTGTGGGCAAGTTTTAGCTGTAGCCATGTTGCCGCATTTTTCACAATAAAAGGCATGCTCAAATTTCAATATTTGAATATCTAATTCATCTTCAAACTGAGAAATTAATTCTTGCGCTTCATATGTGCCGTAATAATCGCCTACACCTGCATGGTCACGCCCTACAATGAAGTGTGTGCAACCATAGTTCTTACGTACGGTCGCATGTAGAATCGCTTCACGTGGTCCAGCGTAACGCATTGCTGCTGGATAAATGACTAAACGCGCTCTATCTTGAGGGAAATAGTTCTTTAAGATAGCTTGATAACTTTCCATACGAACATCTGCTGGAATATCGTCTGCTTTCGTTTCTCCCACTAATGGGTTAAGTAACAGACCATCTACAATTTCTAATGCAGATTTTTGGATATATTCATGTGCACGATGAACAGGATTTCTTGTTTGGAAACCTACGACAGTCTTCCATCCTAAATCATGGAATAATTGACGCGTTTCTGCTGGATCTAAATGGAAATCAGAGAATTCATCATGTTTAGGTCGATTGATTAATTGAATTGGACCTGCTAGATACACATTGCCTTTGTCATACACTTTTTTAACACCTGGATGGGCGTCATCTGTTGTACCGTAGACATTTTGCGCTTCTTTAGTCTTATCATACGTATATTTTTCTTCTAATTTCAATGTGCCATATAATTCGCCATCTTCGCCATATAAAGCGATGTCATCGCCAATAGCTAATTTATCCGCTTCTTCTTCAGTAACAGGTAATGTAATCGGAATACTCCACACTAATCCATTTTCAAGATGTGTCGTTTCAACTACTTTAGTATAATCCGCTTCGCCCATAAATCCTGTTAATGGACTAAAACCACCAATGCCGATTAATTCTAAGTCAGAAATTGACCAAGGATTCAACGTAATCACTTTATAAGATTGTGCTGCTTCAAGAAGATGAGCTCTTTCTTCGCCTTCTACTACACGGTTAATTAACTCGCCACCATGTGGTTTAATCGTATAATTAATAATCTGTTCATGTGTTGCCATTATTGATAACCCCTTTTCCAATTAATTAGATTAGTTTACTCGGTTTTATTTATAAGAAAAAGACAATTTTTTGTTGCGAATGACAGTGATAATAACAAGTATCACAATCGCACAAATAATTGCGAATCTTACAACATTTGTAATTGTGTCATCATGTACAAAATACGTCATTAATGCGTTGCTATTGGTGAAGATGATTAATCCACCCACACAAATGGCTAAAATATTAATAGGTAATATCTTAGTTAAGTAAGCTGAAATAGGTGCTGCCACCATGCCACCAACACTTAATGCAACCACAAACCACCAATTAATTTGTGTAATACCTAAGAAGATGATGAAACTTAATGACGTTGATAATGTTACAAAAAACTCACTCGCGGATACTGTACCAATCGCATACCGTGGTTGTATCTTGTGACTCGCTAATAACAAAGGTGTATTAACAGGTCCCCAACCGCCGCCACCAATTGCATCTAAGAATCCAGCGATGGCACCTTGAGGTACTAGCTTAAAGCTACTTAACTTACCAACATGCGTATGGATTTCTTTGTTTCTTTTAAATAAAAATTGATACAAAATATATAACCCCATTGAAAGTAAGAACAATGCGATATATGGTTTAATATAATTTCCATGTATTTGAGTCAGTAGACCCGCACCAATAAAGCCACTGATGGCACCTGGAATTGCTAACTTTAACATCGTTGGCTTATGCACATTCTCAAATTTCCAATGTGATGTTCCAGATGCAGCAGTCGTCGCTATTTCTGAAAAGTGCACCGTCGCCGATACAATTGCTGGTGCAATACCATAAGTTAATAATATGGAAGATGATGAGGCACCGAATCCCATTCCTAGTGATCCATCAACAAGTTGGGCTAAAAAACCAGCTAATGCAAATATAAATAATTTCCTCATATATCACATGCCCCCTGACATTAAACTTGTGATTGAAGCCATCGCATGAATTCAATTTGTTTCTCCTCATCCAAATAGTCCTCAGACAATACATGTTGTAATAATGCTTGCTTTCTAGATGGCTCTATCGTTGACGCTTTAATACGTTGTCTACTTTCATATAAAAAATCGATATAGTTTTCATATCGTTCATCATAAGTATCTTGCAATGTCGATATAATTTGTCGTCCTAATTTAGGACTTGCACCATCAGTCGATACACTAATGGTTAACTTGCCACGTTTCAGCACACTAGGAAACGTCACATCACCAGCAGAAGCATCAGCCGCATGATTTAATAGCGTACCCTCTGGCAAACTATCTTTAACGTATTGATTTACTTCTGGTTGATCTGTCGCAATAATGACTAGATATGCATGACGTATATCTTGTGGTTCAAAACCTTTTTCAGACCACGTGACACGTTGTTGTTGCAGTAATGTATGTAATTCTGTGGTGATTGAAGGACTAACAATATGAACATGGGCACCGTATTCTACTAAAGATGTTGCTCGTCTCGTTGCTACTTTCCCACCACCAACAATGACAATCTTTTTATCTTGTAAATCAATCATAAGTGGCATACTGCTCATATTGCTTCCTCCTTGAACATTAATGATGTTTCATTTTTTATTTATTAAAATTAAGGTAATGTCATTTCTAAATCTGAAGTTTGTTCTTTAAACCAGCTGATTTTGTGTCGCATTTGGACAACATCTCCAATAATAATCATAGCTGGATTTTGAATTTCTGAAGCGCGTTCTACGATGTTCCCTAATGTACCAGCGATGGTCTTTTGAGACGATGTCGTACCTAAATGTACGAGCGCCACAGGTGTGTCTATGGATTTACCATGATTTATGAGTAATTGACAAATTTCAGGTAAGCGTTTGACGCCCATATACACACACAGTGTTTCTGGGCCATGTGCTAAATGTGCCCAATAATCATCTTTAGACATACCTGGTTTATTCACCGCCGTTACAAATGCTACTGACGAACTATAATCTCTATGCGTGACAGGAATACCTGCATAAGCCGGTGCAGCAATACCGGATGTAATACCTGGCACGATTTCAAATGGAATTTGATGATGTGCCAAGATTTCCGCTTCTTCACCACCACGCCCAAAGACGAATGGGTCACCACCTTTTAAACGAGTGATAACATGACCTTTTTTCGCTAAATTGACTAACATACGATTGGTTTCTTCCTGTGGCAAGGAATGTTTATTTGGATCTTTACCACAATAGAAGAACTTCGTCCCAGGTTTAGCTAATTCTAAAATATCTTTATTAACTAAGCGATCATATAAAATGACATCTGACGTTTGAATGGCTTTCATACCTTTAATCGTTAGTAACTCAGGATCGCCAGGTCCTGCACCTACTAAATAAACTTTCCCCATGTTGTCACCCCGTTTAAAACAACTTATCTCAAACTTTAACTATGGAAATCTTGTCCGCCATGAACTTTGGCTACAACACCTGAGCGAATAACAAAGTCACCGAAATGTTCACCTTCAAGACGTTCTTTACCATAGTCCATTAGAATTGGACGTAAACTTTCAAGAATTTCTTGTTCTCCAATATTCTCTTTATACAATTTATTTAAGCGTTCACCTTTGAAGCCACCGCCTAAATACATATTATATTTACCTGGTGCTTTACCAATAAATGCAATTTCTGCAAGTGCTGGTCTTGCACAACCATTTGGACAACCTGTCATACGGATTGTGATTTCCTCATCGTTCACACCCGCTTCATCTAATAAATCTTCAATCTTAGAAATTAATGATGGTAAATAACGTTCTGACTCAGCCATAGCTAAACCGCATGTTGGGAATGCAACGCATGCCATAGAGTTTCGTCTTAATCCTGTATAATTTTTACCATCTGTAAGACCATATTGATCGATGAGATTTTGAATTTCTTCTTTTTTCTCAGGAGTTACATTCGCAATAATTAAATTTTGATTTGGAGATAATCTGAAGTCGCCCGTATGTGTTTCTGCAATTTTTCGCAATGCCGTTTTTAATTGATAGTCTTCTGTATCTTTCACACGTCCATTTTGAATGAATAACGTATAATTCCAAACACCTTCGTCACCTTCTATCCAACCTAGACGGTCACCATTGTGCTCGAATTCAAAGTCGCGCGCATCTTCAATGTCCCAACCTAAACGCGTATTCAATTCTTCGACAACCTTATCTACGCCTAAGCGGTCAACTGTATATTTGAAACGTGCGTTCTTACGGTTTTCACGATTACCATAATCACGTTGAATGGTTAAAATCTTCTCACAAACATCAACGACTTTATCTTTAGGAACAAAGCCAGCTAAACGACCAACTTGTGGGTACGTATCGGTATTACCGTGCGTCATACCCATACCGCCACCAATTGTGACATTGAATCCGATAAGTGTTTCATCTTCAACAATACCGATAAGCCCGATATCTTGAGAATACACGTCAATATCATTAGATGGCGGAAGTGCGATACCGATTTTAAATTTACGTGGTAAATATTTCTTACCATACATTGGTTCGATTTCTTCTGAAGAATCTAATACTTTTTCGCCGTCTAACCAAATCTCATGATAGGCATTCGTCTTAGGTAATAGATGGTCACTGATTTGAGTTGCATAATCGTTAATTTCTTTATGAATATGTGATTGATATGGATTAGGATTACACATTGTATTACGATTCACGTCCCCGCATGCCGCAATCGTATCAAGTACTGATTCGTTAATTTTCTTCATAGATGTTTTTAAATTTCTTTTTAAAATGCCGTGAAATTGGAACGTCTGACGTGTCGTTAATTTCAATGTATGATTTGCGTAGTTGTTTGAAATATCATCCATGGCAATCCATTGTTCAGGTGTCGCAGTCCCACCAGGTAGACGTACACGAATCATAAAGCTATAGGCTGGTTCTAACTTCTGTTTACGACGTTCATCGCGTAAATCTCTATCATCTTGTTGATAACTACCATGGAATTTCAATAGTTTAGTGTCATCATCTGAAATGGCACCAGTAAGTGGGTCTGCTAAGCCTTGCTCAATTGTCCCACGCAAATAATTACTTTCGTCTTTTAAATATTCTAAAGCATCTAGCTTCTTATCCAGTTCATCTGACATTTGCTTATTTGTCTTAGCCATTAAGTACCACCCTTTCTATTAGTACACATCGCGTTGATAACGTTTGTCTTTCTTCATTTGTTTAAGATATGCTTCAGCATCCGCTTCAGATAAGTGTTGTTCTTTCACTAGAACGCTACGGATAGCTTCATGTACATCTTTCGCCATATGTTTTTCATCACCACAAATGTAAATTGAAGCACCATTTTGAAGCCATTCATTAAATTCTTTACTATGTTCAGCAATACGATGTTGGACATATACTTTTTCATCTGTATCACGTGAGAAGGCCACATCCATCTTACCTAGCACACCGTCTTTCAACCATTCTTGCCATTCTGTTTGGTATAAGAAATCTGTAGTGAAATGCTGGTCTCCGAAGAATAACCACGTATTACCTTTAAAGCCATGTTCTTCGCGTTCTTGCATGTAAGCTCTAAATGGTGCAACACCTGTACCAGGACCAATCATGATTACTGGTGTATCGCCCTCTTTAGGGAACTTAAAGTTTGGATTACGTTTTAAGTAAATGGGTACGGTGTCACCTGGTTGAATACGTTCAGCAAATTGAACAGAACATACACCTGAGCGGTCACGACCATGCGCGTTATATCTGACAGCACCAACTGTAATATGCACTTCATCTGGTAGCGCTTCGTAGCTACTTGAAATTGAATATTCTCTAGGTGGTAATTTTCTTAATAATTGATATAAATTTTCAGGTTGTAATTCTGTTGTCGCAAAGTCATTTAATAAATCAATTAAGTCACGACCTGCAATATAATTTTGAACCCATTCATTATCATTGACTTTTTCTTTAAGTTCGTCATTTTCGAAGAATGCTGCCGCATTGATTAGAAGCGGTTTCGTTAACTTCGTAATTTCAAAATGAGACGTTAGCGCTTCTTCCAAGCTTAGTGTGTCACCTTCATCCGAAATTTGAACTTGATCATTCGGGTCCCAACCTAATGTGCTTATTAGTAGATCAACTAATGCCGGATCGTTTTGAGGTAGCACGACTAAACAGTCACCGACTTCATAATCTTCACCGAAGTTATCTAATAGAAATTCAATATGACGCGTTTCTTTATTAGACCCTTGGCCGTTAAGATTAATGTTTTCTAAGACCTCTGCTTGATACGGATTAGCTTTAGAGAATTTCTTCTCTTTCGCTGATTTAATAGACTCACTCACAATTTGTTCATTTTGAGTGCCTTCCGGTGCGGTATCGATTGCATTGATAACGTTGGCCATCCACTTTTCAGCGTCTTCTTCATAATCTACGTCACAATCAACACGATCATAAATACGTTCTGCCCCTAATTCATCTAACTTTCTATCAAAGTCGCGACCTGTTTGACAGAAGTATTCATACGTTTGGTCACCTAAAGCAAGCACTGAGAAGCGCACGCCTTCAAGCTTAGGTGCCTTACGACCATGAATAAACTCGTGTAATTCTGCTGCGTTGTCAGGCGGATCTCCTTCACCTTGCGTAGACGTAATAATGAATAAATCTTCAACATTTTTAAGATGCTTAGGTTTGAAATCATCCATTGCCTTCAATGTCACGTTATGACCGATATTTGATAGTCGCTCTTCAAATATTTCAGCTAAACCTTGTGCATTACCTGTTTCTGAGCCATATAAGAGTGTGATTGCTCTTTTTTCTGGTGTAATCACAGGTTCATTTTGTTGGAGCATCGCCTCTGTACCTTCCGTCAACCCGTCTTGATTAGCTGACTGTGAAGCAGTTTGTGATGGTATCGCTCCATTTGATGTTAATTGTTGGTTAGCTACTAAATATCCACTTAACCATACTTTTTGTTCAGGCGTAAGTGTTTGTAATAGTTCATTAATTTGTGCCGCTTGCCCTTCTGTAAAAGGACTATTTGTAACACTTAAATTCAATTGCATCCACCTCTTATTCCGTAAAATAACAATTATTTGATAATAGCTTTATACTACTTTTATTATGTAAGAAATATGCCCATCTGTACACTATTACCAGGCATATTTTGTCACCTTAAACATAAAACATATCAGAATACTATGTTTTATGTTTAAAAAATTTTACCCATACGCATTATGGTTTATCAGCAACATGCAAGCCACATTCTGTTTTATCAAAATTAGACCATCGTCCGGCCCTAGAATCATCCGAATCAAATACAGGCGACGTACATGGAATACAACCAATACTAGGATAGTGTTGATCATGTAATGCATTGTAAGGTAACTCATGCTGCTTGATATAATCCCAAACTTCATCTTCTGTCCAATAAATTAATGGACACACTTTAACTGATTTGAAACGCTCATCTTTATTAATGAAATTGGTATGCGCACGTGTTGGCGATTGTTCGCGTCTCAAACCTGAAACCCAAGCCACAGCTCCACCTAACACTTCTTCTAAAGGTTTAATCTTTCTAATGTAACAACATTGATTAGGATTATTCTTCCACAATGCAGGATTATACTTATCAGCTTGCTCCTCAAGGGTTAAATCAGGCTTCTTCATTTCAATTCGAAGCTTTGGAAAACGTGCTTTCACATTATCGATTAAGTCATACGTTTCTTGAAAATGTAAATCCGTATCTAGAAAAACAATTTGTGCATCAGGCTTAATCTGATAAATTAAATCAATTAACACCATACTTTCCGCTCCAAAACTACATGAATAAACAATGGAATCACCATATGTGCGATACGCCCATTCTAATATTTGATACGCGCCTTTCGTAGCGTCATCAGTAGACATCGTATCAATGAAAGGGTCACCCTCAAAATGTTCATATGTAATTGCCGGTACTGACATAAACTTATGGTCCCCCCTAAAATTTCACAAATTTATTAATCTAATACCTATCAGAATTGTCAGAATAATATGTTACTACTTTAACGAGTTTCGGCTATAAAGTCAAGGTACTGGAGAGAAATTAAAATGTGTTAAATAAAATTTAAACACTTTATGACAACCGGTTGACATAAAAGGATATTGAATATAAACTTTAATTAAATTTAAGAAAGCGTTTTCAAATATTGAGGAGAGATATTATGAATATGTCACATTTAATTAGTCCTTTTAAAAACAAATCTTATTTACAAACGTCATTAATCTTTATGTTATTCTTCGCATCTTGGAGTATATGGTGGTCATTTTTCCAGATATGGTTAACTTCTAAAGATAATGGTTTAGGCTTAACTGGTGGCCAAGTAGGTACCATTTACTCAGCAAATTCATTTGTAACTTTGCTTTTAATGTTTGTATATGGCGTTACCCAAGATAAACTTGCAATCAAGAGAACACTATTAATTTTTTGTTCTTTATTCTCAACGTTTGTTGGACCATTTTTCATTTGGATTTATGCGCCTCTTATTCAATCAAATTTTTGGTTAGGTGCGATTATTGGTGCCATTTTCTTATCATGTGGATTTTTGGCTGCCGTTGGTGCTTATGAAGCAGTTGGAGAAAGATTTAGCCGATTTTTTAATTTTAATTATGGTCAATCGAGAGCATGGGGTTCATTTGGTTATGCTGTTATGGCATTAGTTGCTGGATTTACTTTTGTCATTGACCCTCACTTAAACTTTTGGCTAGGTTCAATATTAGGTGCCATTTTACTACTTGTCTTAATTTTTTGGAAGACTGATGCAGAGCAACGTGCCAAGCATAATATTGAACAAAATGAAGAAGAATCTGTTCCGTCTATCAAAAGTATGTTGGCATTATTAAAAGTGAAAGACATTTGGATTATTGTTATTTTCATTACTTTTTCATGGTCATTTTATACAATTTTCGACCAACAAATGTTTCCAGAATTTTACACTAAACTATTTGAGAATCCTAGTGTAGGACAACAAACGTACGGTGTATTAAATTCTGTACAAGTTTTCTTTGAAGCACTGATGATGGGTATTGTTCCAATCATTATGTCAAAAATTGGCGTCAGAAAAACCTTATTACTAGGTGCATCCGTAATGTTTTTAAGAATAGGTTTATGTGGAATTGCTCAAGGTCCAATAAGCATCTCATTTATTAAGATGTTTCATGCCCTAGAAGTACCATTATTTGTCTTACCAATATTTCGTTACATAACACTACATTTTGACACTAAAGTCTCAGCTACTATCTACATGGTTGGATATCAAGTATCTGCTCAAATTGGGCAAGTTATTTTGTCAAGTCCACTTGGAATATTAAGAGATAATATCGGTTATCAACCGACATTCTTTGTTATCTCATTCATTGTATTACTGGCTGGTATTTTTGCTTTCATCACTTTAAGAAAAGATGACGAATATGTATATGGTGATCCCTTTATAAAAAATCAAATATAATTGAAAGGAAGAAAAGAATGAATAAAGAACCAATTACAGTAACTAACGCACGTTATCGTTTAGGCTATCACATAATGCCAAAATCAGGTTGGATTAATGACCCTAATGGTTTTACTTATTATAATGGCTACTATCATATTTTTTATCAACATTATCCATATGCGCCAGAGTGGGGCCCTATGCATTGGGGACATGCAAGAAGTAAAGATTTAGTCCATTGGGAAACACTTCCAATAGCACTAACTCCTGGTGACGAAGAAGATAAGAACGGTTGCTTTTCAGGTACAGCTATCGAGAAAAATGATAGATTATACCTCTTTTATACAGGACATCATTATTATGGAGATAATGATCCAGAGCACTTCTGGCAAAATCAAAATCTTGCTTATAGTGATGATGGGGTTCATTTTATTAAATATGAAAAAAACGCTATTATTCCTCAAGCACCTGAAGATAATACACATCATTTCCGAGATCCTAAAGTATGGCAACACGGTGATAGCTATTATATGATTGTTGGTAGTCAAAACAAAGATGAACTCGGTCGAATTATCATGTATCGTTCAGAGGATTTACTAAAATGGGAATATTTAGGCCCTGTCAATGAATCAAAAGGGAAACAAACTGAAGGATATATGTGGGAATGTCCTGATTTGTTTGAAGTTGATGGTAAATATGTATTCTTATTTTCTCCTCAAGGTATGGATGCTGAAGAAGAGCAATATTTAAATTTATTCCAAAATGGTTATTTTGTTGGTGAACTTGATTATGAAAGCCATAAATTCACAAGAGGTGAATTTAAAGAACTAGACCACGGCCATGACTTCTATGCACCTCAAACAATGCAAGCACCTGATGGTCGACGCATTCTTATTGGTTGGATGGCTATGTGGGAAAGTGAAATGCCTGAAAAACATGACGGTTGGTCTGGAGCATTAACATTACCTAGAGAGTTATATCTTAAGAATAATCATTTATATATGCGCCCAGTTAGCGAATTAACAATGTTACGTATAAATGATGGTACTCACAATTCACTTAATCTTAATCAACCAAGATTATTATTAAATGATAAGTACCATGCTGAAATCAATTTAAAAGGTCCAAATAAAAATTTTAATATTGAATTCAAAAACGCTAATAATCAACTCATATCTTTAACTTATGATGCCCTATCTCATAAATTTAGTCTTTATCGCTTTGATAAAGGTGATTATCGATATTCTATTATCAAAGACAGTGACATCATAAATCTTCAATTATATTTAGATACAAGTTCAGTTGAAATTTTCATTAATGATGGCGAATCTGTTTTTACTGAGCGCTATTATAGTGAAGAACCTCCACAAGTATGGGTCTCTAGTAATGACAATATTCTAATAGAATCAAGCATTTATGAGTTAAAAAATAATACCATTTCATTTTAATAATTAAAAACAAAATACTTTGAATTGCAATTAATTTATTTAATAGGAACAAGAAAAAATTCATTTTTTACTTTGAATCTTAATCTTGTTCCTTTTTAGTTAGCATTATTATTTTAATTAAGAGATAATAACTAATGATATTATTGGAAATTGGAGTGAAAGATATGAAGCCAAAATTAGAGGATGTTGCCAAGTTAGCTAATGTATCTAAAACGACTGTTTCCCGAGTTCTAAACAATCGGGGTTATATCAGTCAAAAAACTAAAGATAATGTCTATAAGGCAATGAAAGATTTAAATTATCAACCTAATTCAGCGGCTCGTCAACTATTTAAACAAAAAACCAACATTATTGGATTGCTTTTCCCTACTGTATCGAATCCTTTTTTTGGTGAACTTATCAATGAACTAGAAACTAAATTATATAATCGAGGTTATAATGTTATTATTGGCAATTCCATGAATAATCCCGAAAAAGAGACCCATTATATGAATCAGTTACTTTCTAATCAAATTGATGCATTAGTCGTTGGTACACATAATATAGGCATTGATCAATATAAAAATGTTAATTTACCAATTGTTGCAATTGATAGAATTGTTAACGAAGATATTCCTGATATTCGTTCAGATAATTACTACGGTGGTTTGCTAGCAACTAAACGTTTAATTAAAAATGGAGCATCTAAAATAATTCATACGAATGGTCCCATTGATGTAAATACACCTGCAAATTTAAGACAAAGTGCTTACGAAGATACCATGCAATCACATCAACTTACTCCAATAACTTATACAATAGACTTCAGCTTAGACTATTCTAGCAAGCTTAATATCTTTAAATCCATTTTCCAAGAACATCCTGATGTAGAAGCAATATTTGCTTCAAATGATACGGATGCTTTACAAATTTATCAACTTGCACTATCAATGGGTAAACGTGTTCCTGAGGACTTAAAAATTATTGGCTATGATGGCACGCAATTAATTAGAACATTAATGCCTCAACTTACATCTATTATCCAACCCATCGATGCGATTACTGACAAAGCAATTGAAATTTTAGAAAAAAGACTAAATTCGGAACCTACAGAACAAGAATATATATTGCCAGTTACCTTATGGGAGGGTTCAACTGGATAAATAAAAACCATTAATCCAACATATTAAATCGGATTAATGGTTTTATTTCAAAAATTTTAATACGCTTTACTCACCTGGTGCACATTCAATTAAGACAACTTTGCCATTTACTGCAGTGGCTATAATTTGAAAATCATTATTTTTCACACTATCGTATACGTATTGCCCAGCTAAATTATGATCTTCATAAGAGTTATATCTTGTTATAAATGCTTGCTCACTAATGTTATCGGGCGCAACTGCAATCCTTGCTACAGTATTATATTGCGTATGAAAACTATATACCACGGCTATATTGCCATACTTTACAAAATCTTCATGAAACCCCTCAATATGAGGCATTAAAGTACCTTTTCCATATCGTTTCTCTACTTCTGCTCTAGTCATGCCTGGTTTAATTCCCATATAACCATCCCTTGTATCCTTTTGCATAAATGACCTATGGAAATCTTCACTCATGACATCAATTTGAGGGCCTTGTAATTGCGTCGTATCTGTCACTTTGTGCTTTTCATCTTCTCTTTGTTTGGCTTTTTGCTTTTCAGCTTTAACAGGATCGTTAGACACTTTATCTTCATCCGTTGTCGCTTTCTCTTTCTTCACATGCGTCGTCGTAGTCGCAGTCTGTTTTGGCTGTTCTGTTTCCTTTAAAAAGAAATGATAATACGCAAAACAACAACTGACGATAATGCCAATAACGACCAACCCAATTAATACAAATGGCCAAATCCTTGTTTTATGAGTAGGCGGTTCATATTGCACGCTTTCTGAAATATCTTCAAATAGATGTAAATCATAGCCACATCTATTACAAAAATGTTGCTCGTTTATCAGCTTGTTACCACACTTAGGACAAAATCTCATGATATTACCTTCTTTCACTTCATGCTGTTAAATCTAGATGTTGGGTGTGAGATTAAGTCTTTTATCTATGTCGACATCCACGTTATAGTTCATTTTAAAGTAAGCAACAGTGATTTTCTATCATTTTTTTATCGTGTCTAAAAAATAAAGCCGATAAACGCATTGCGCTTCTCGACTTCAATTTAATCATTCTCGTTCTGATTTCTGTCATCATATCGCATTTGTTGTCGGTAACCATACGTACTTTCTTTAATTAATTGGTCATTCAATAGTCCAGCACCAATAGCACCTGCAACAGTCGAAATAGATGCTGCGAACCATGGAATGCTAAGATATAAATCGATTCCAGCCGGCCCTTTCAAACCAACCTGTTGTCCTAGAAAATCAGCTGGTAATAATACCAGTTCAGCAATTAAAAATAACATGTAGAGAATAAAATAATAAATAATAATCGCTACAAATAGTGTCATCACAGTAGTTAAATTATATAACCATGTAATGCGTTGATTACGACTTTGTTTTACTGACTCCCACAAATCATGGGACATCATAATCCAAAGTAACATACCTAACACTGCAATCACTGAGATACCAAAGAGGCGCCACATTGAGAATTCCATGCTCATCTGCCACATAGTAGTAAATATTAAACCAAATGCGCCTGTAGTGAAGGCAATGGCCACAATATTACTTAAACTGGCCATCATGTTAAGTGGGTTATTCGCAAAGGTCATACCACTAACTAGACGAATCATTCCCATTGACCGTGTGTTAGATAAATAGCGTAAATGATCATTGCCTGTTTCATCTAGACGCACTTCAGTTTTTTCAATTTTGGAAAATGGGAATTGTTTGTTAACAGCGTATGCGACCTCATTATGGCTATCATAGTCACTGTTTTCCGCTTCAGAATGATGCACTTCATTAATAATTGCTATAATCGCATTCTTGAAACGTTGCTTAACCGGACGCCAACCAAATGCAGGATACGAGAATACAGCCGCGCCGTTCTTCTTGTTGATATCCAATGCTAACACACGCTCGTTGTGAAACATGGGTAAATCTGTGATAGCTACAACATAATCCCATTGGCGCTGATCATGATAGTCTTGTATTTTTTTGAAAATTTTCCCTACCGATTCAGCGTAACCAGTCAGAGGATCAACCACAAGGTCCACTTTCCATTCGTGTTGGTTGTTATTCTGATGAGACAGGATATTCGGAATATCGTCCATTAAACTTTCAGCAAGTTTCTCTGTCACACCCGGTGCGACAACTAAACCGATTGTTTTCGCTTCGTTCATGCGTCATCCTCCTCTCTATGGTCTTGTTTCTTACCTTCATAGGATTCATCATCATTGCTTTCATTGTTTGATGAAGACTGTTCAACTTCACGATGTGATACGTCTTGTGATTGTTGTGCTTCTTTCTCTTTTTCTTCTTGTTGCGCTTCTTTATAACGATGATACTGACGATACGAATACGTAATGCGACGAATCTTCTCTTCATTCTCTACAGTGGAACCCATTGCCCCGGCTAATAACCCAAGTGAGGATACAAACCATAATAATTTTAAATAATTCACAAATGTAAAGTCAGGGTTCGCACTTGTCCAATTATTAAATAAACTCACAGGTACGAATAATGAGACACTGATGGAAAGTAATACATATAAAACAATATAATTCATCAATGTAATCATGACTAAAGTCAGTAATGTCGTTGCATTATAGGTGTAACGATATACACGTTGTGATTTCGCCGTCTTTTCTTCAAATAGTTGATGCGCATATAATAGCCATCCAGCCATCCCTAATATAGAAATAATCATGAGGACAATAAATCTGATGGTTAAATATTGAACACTTAATTCCCATGGCATCGAGAAGATGGATACGTAAGTCCCAGTGGCAAACGCAACCGAAATAATCTTCTTGAAATTAAATAAGTTCTTCCATGGCTCATTTGCGCGTGTCAAACCTAAGATAAGTTGAATCCAACCTAATATTAAGAACCGATTAATATACCGTCTCTTAGGACTATCATCTTCTCTAGGGTCAACCGCTTTAGGCTGAATAAGCGGATGCACTTTCGGACGTTCTTTCGTGTTATTGCGATATAACTGTTCGACGAGCGTTGTCATACTTTTCACTAGCTTGCGTTCTAAATCGATCCAACCTAGCGCAGGTAATGAGAGCATTGACACACGTTTCTCACTATTAAAGTCACTAATCACGACTTTATTACCGGAGATACTTGGTAAATCCGTAATACAGATGACGACATCCCATTGATATGTTTCCTTCAACTCAGCAGCTTTATCAATACTTTCATGCACATCTTCAGCAGATCCTATTAGCAAATCTACTTTGCGCTCAAAGTGCCAGTCATCCACTTCATCGATACGTTCATGCAACTGCTGTTTAATTTTAGGTATCGCATGTTCCACTAGCTTATGTGCCACACCAGGCGATGGCACTAACCCAATCGTATAGGTCATGTTGAACCTCCTTCCATTTACGATGTATTCGTTTAACGATGTCTTATTTTGGAAAGTGATTATTTCACGATGATCAAAATGATGCAATGTTCATTTTATGATAATAACAATACTTTTTACAATAAAATTAGGAGACTGGGACATAAATAATATAATAATGCTATTTAGCAAATTCGCAGTAGCTGACTGAACTGAGAAGGCACTTAAATCAAGCTTTTCTCAGTTCTAGTCATCCTTGCGGGCGGGGCCCCAACAAAGAGAATTTCCTAAAGAAATTCTACAAGCAAAGCAAGTTGGGAGAGGGAAGATGAATTTAAAAGAATTCTATCCCACTCCCTTTATCACGCTATAATCACAACGCATCATTGTATAGCCTTGACTTCTAGATTTAAAACTACTAAATTAGATATATAGTATAAATATATGCACTAGGGGTGTTTTAAACTGAGATGGAGTATGACTCCAAACCCTTTGAACCTGAACTAGGTCGTACTAGCGTAGGAAAGTGTGGACGGAATTGTAGATCATATTTAAGGTTTAGATAACTATGCCTTATTTCATATAAGCTGACATCTATTATTTACGTGACTTTCCTATGTGTGAAGGTTGCGTATTTTTTACTTTAAACAGCGTAATAGAGGTGACTGCCAGACAACTTGATTATTGTAGCGTGTGTACCATAGTGATGTAGGTCGTGTCTGAGAGAAACTCAGACTAGTAGCATTGTAGAAAATTCATTTTATTTATCCAATTCATTTATCCATATAATAGAAATTAACGTAACGTCGGTGATGCTAACTTAGGAGCGTCGCCGACTTATTTTTTTCATAAAAAAGCTGAGACACTCTATGGTGTCTCAGCTTAATTTATAACTGACTGATTTGAAAATGCGCTCAAAACAGTTTTTTCAAACCTAGTCATTCATCAACGTATTCAATATTAATATTTGTAAGGATCGTTATCTTTTTTATCTTTCAATTTGTCCGCTTCTTCACGTACAAAATCTTGATCTTTCTGATTGTGTTGTGATTGTTCAAAATCACTTACATCCTTTTGCGCTTCATCTTGATATCTATCGCTACGAGAACCATATTGCGTATGGTTGTTATGTTGATCTCGGTCATGGTCCACATTGTGTTCAGAATCATGACGCGTATTGACGTAACGATTGTTATCATCACTATGATTTAAATGTTGATGGCTACCATTGTGCACATCCTCATTAGAATGTTGCTGACTATCATGATGCACATCATCATTTGAATAGTGTTCTTTAATTGCGCTTTGTTCTTTAGCTTTATCTTCTTCATCTAAGATAAAGGCATTATTTTTAGCGTTAACTGCTTTATCGTCATGACGGTTATCATAGTCATGGTTACGGTTGTTGTTGTCGTAGTAACCATTGTCATAAGTGTCATTCTTCTTACCTTTTCTTACTAATAACATGATACCTGCTACAATCCAAAGGATAGCACTAATCCAGTTAGACATAATGGCAACTAGCGCTGCAATAATTAATAAGATACCTGCGATTTTAGGTTTCTTACTAATAAGAATACCACCGATGATTGCTAATACTAATGTAATCACGGCACCCCAAGTTAAGAAACTGAAGAAACTACCTAAGGCATCGAAACCTTGGTTCATTTCAGATGCAGAGAGTGTATTACCTTGATTTTGAGAGTCTCTAATCATTTGATCTTTGAAACTATCATTGCTCATTAATGGTTTAAGAACTAAGAACATGATTGCAATTAACGCTTGTAATGCAACCCCTATCCAAGTAAGAATATGTTCTACTGTGCGTTTAATTTTGTTGTTTTGCGTTTGATGCGATGTATAATCGTTTGTTTGATTAGCCATTTTTACGCCTCCTTTTTTTGTTCTATACCCTTGCGTGAACTAGGTTACACTTATTTTCCAAAAAGTATAACAAATTTCTAACGCAAATATTTAATGGTATCGATTAACAATCATGTAGTAAATGCGTGAGGTAATCCAATACATTAAGGCGTAAATCACAACAATCGATATGATGACGCCGACATAACTGGTCACAAACACACCAATGCGGTTCACATTGAGAATGCCTAAAACATTAAATATGATCTTGGAGGCAAAGATCACATGCATCGTTGCCACAATAATCGGTAATGCAAATATCCAGATAATTTGTTTATTAATGGTAGCTTTAATACGCGCTTTATCAATACCCACTTGCTGCATAATTTGATAATTTTTACGATCCTCATAACCTTCTGCAACATTTTTATAATACATCATTAAGAATGTGCCTATGAATAGAATGATAGACACTACCGTTCCAATAAAGATAAGCCCACCATTGATTTCATACAAAGTAGCCGCTACATCTTTTTTATTATCAATATACACATCATAACGTTTCATGAGCGTATGCTTTATGCGATCAAAGTCTGCAGTCTGTTTCGTCATAATATTAAAATGCAGAAACGTATTCTGGACACTATTCGTGCCATGATGATCGTTCTTATCAGCATTAACATAATAATTAGTTAATTGTTGGTATGTCTTATTGTCTGGCGTAATCACTGTTAATGCACCAGGAACTGGATATGAATAATTATGACCATTGATGTGTTTAATCTTGAAGCGATCACCCATCATTGTTGCCGTGCTTAATTTTTTAAAAGGCTGATTTAAACTTTCAAATCCTAACTCGTCTTGTTTCAACTTCACTTTCTGCGTGTTTAGCGTATTATAATCATGCTGCGTCATAATCACGAGATAGGTACCATTAATCGTCAAACTATAATCTTTATTATTACGGTGTTTAAATAGGCCTGGTTGCTGATAATCCACTGCAATGAGTGAGACTGCATTCTTTTTAAAGAAATCAACTTTAGCATGTGCTTTAATATCACGTTCTAAATGACGCACCTTCTCCTGCGTCTTCGGATTATTATGAATATTACCATTGATTGAAACTCTATATTGATCTGAGATAATGACATCCACTTGATTCGATATGCCACGATACGTTGAAATCGTCATACCAACAGTGACAATTAAAAAGGTACATAACATCGTAATGCTCGCGAGTCCAATGGCATTCGAATTCATCCTAGACTGTAAACCTGAAATCGTAAAGAAATATTTCGGATTATAATACAAACTTGGAATGCGCTTTAACCAATCCAACAGTAAAATACCCAACGACAAATATAAACAGTACGTCCCAATCATGACCAATCCAATGGCACCGAACAAATTATATAGCGAGCGCAAGACCATTTGATTAGAAAGGGCAATATGATAACTGTTAAATAACGTAATGATGCCAATAACGAGCAAGCTATACAACACAAATTGTGGTAGTTTTCTTTCAGACCTCTGACGTTGAGAAATTAATTTGATAGGACTTTGGAACATGATTTTCACGTTATTAATGAAGAATAGCAATAACATCACTGCAGCTAGTAAGGCTAATGTAATAAGCATCGCTTTCACATTAAACGGATAATCCATGACTGACATACCCGTTTGATGCATCAGTTTATTCATCAGCATAAAGATTAACACACCAAAGAGATAGCCTCCGATAATACTGATAAGTGCAATGAAGATATATTGATATAACATTTCAATCAGCATAATCAATCGGAAATGTTTCTTCTCCATGCCCAGTATCATATTCATCGCAAGTTCTTGCTGACGACGTTTCATTATGAAGCGGTTCGCATATAAGATAAATATGAACCCCAAGACACTCATAAAGAAATTGCCAATGCCAATAAATATCGGCAATAGCTGACTACGTTGTTGCACATATGTATTCATATTAAGTGACAGTAGAATAAATTCAGCTGCGAACATGATACCCAGTGCGAGTATGAAGGGCATAATGACATGTCGCTGCATTTTGAAATTCTGAGCAATCATCTTCCATAACAAGTGTATGGTCATATTAGTCCCCTCTTTCATTTAAAATGGCCAAACTATCAGCGATACGTTTCTGAAATGCTTGTTGCGATTCCTCTCCTCGATAGATTTCATGATACAAACGGCCATCTTTAATAAACAATACGCGTTGCGCATAAACGGCATCAATGGTTGAATGAGTGACCATGAGTATCGTTTGTGCATGATCATTAATATCTCGAAACAACGTCATAATTTGTTTAGATGTCTTTGAATCGAGCGCACCCGTTGGCTCATCTGCAAGTAATAAATCCGGTTCATTGATTAAGGCACGACCAATCGCAATACGTTGTTGTTCACCACCCGAAATTTGATACGGATATTTATTAAGCAATGTCTCAACACCTAGCTTTGCGCTCAACGATTTAATCCGCTCCGCCATCACTTTATGCGAACGATTCGCAAGAACGAGGGGCATTAACATATTATCTTGATTGGTCATCGTTGGCAGCACGTTGAAATCTTGAAAGACGAAACCAAGGTTATCACGACGGAAATGTGCAATTTGTTTATTACGTAACTTGCGAATATCTTGATTATTAATTGTGATCTGACCCTCAGACACTTTATCAAACGTGGCAATTAAGTTTAGTAACGTAGATTTACCTGAACCCGATTCACCCATAATCGCTACAAACTCACCCTTATTAACGGTGAACGAAATGCCATTGAGCGCTGTCGTCGCATTCAGTCCTCTACCAAACGTTTTCTTTACATTCTTAACGTCTAATAACATCGTCGTACCCTCACTTTCTTAAAAGTTCTGTTATCTAAAGTAGTCTTATTCAAGATGGCATCCTATACATTGTGCTAAGACTACTTCAAGTGCTTGATTGTTATCTCTATCATAAAACAAAAAAAGACCAACAACATTGATAATTTCTTACAAATGTTGTTGGCTAGCTTACAATATTGAAAGTTTAATTATTTTTCGGGAAATAAATACTAAATGCGGTACCTTGATTAAGTTCAGACTGAACATCTACGTGATGATGTAAATGTCGCGCTATATGTTTAACGATAAACAAGCCGATACCAGATGATTTGTCATTCAACCGACCGTTATAACCTGAATAGCCCTTATCAAAGATCTTCGGTAAGTCCGCTCGACTAATGCCGATACCATTATCACGAATGGTCAAGACGCGCTGTTGTTGATCAAACGTAATCCAAATATCCTTACCTCGAGCATACTTCAACGCATTATTTAATAGTTGTTCAATCATGATTGAACACCATTGTGCATCCGTAAGCACCTCATCTTCGCACCGTTCATAATGAATCTTAGTCTTCTGGTCAATAAATTGAATCGAATATTTCATAATTAATGGCCGCACTAAATCATTAATGGATACCTTTGAAAAGGACATGTCCGTTTCCTGGTTCATTAGTTTCAAATAACTTAAGGCTAAGCTTGTATAATTATCAATTTGAATAATTTCTTGGCGTACACGATTGACCACATTCTCTTCGTTGCGTTCTAATAATAATTTAGATGCTGTAATAGGCGTCTTCATCTGATGCACCCAAGTTAAGAAGTAGTTCTCCACACTCTCTTGATACGCAGTTTGATTACTCTTAACGTGTTGCAGTTCATATTCAAGATCATGAATCAAATCTTCCTTCTTAATTTCCGCTTTAAAGCCACTTAACTGTACTAACCAGTAGATAACCATGATAAACAGTATAATTCCTGCACCCAATACATAGGCACTCAGTGGCAAATTAAAGAGAAAGAAGATAAGTAAAAACAATAGCAGAAACATCACGACAATAATGATTTCATTTAAAATCGATTTTAAAAATGCTTTCACCATCATTACGACACCTTATATCCAACATTCTTCTTCGTTTCAATTAAATCTACAATACCGATTGATTGTAATTTCTTACGTAAACGCGTCATATTCACTGCTAACGTATTGTCATCGATAAAATTCTCAGATTCCCAACACTTTTCAATTAAAGCTGTACGACTGACATACTTACCTTCATTACGAAACAGCATATTCAAAATTTGTAATTCGGTAAAGGATAATTGAACGGATTCATCATTATGGTAAAGCGTTGCTTCGTCCACAACAAGCTTGCAATCTTTAACCGTAACTTCATTATTAGAGACTGCTAAATCATACGTTCTACGTAGTAATGCTTGAATCTTAGTCACAGTCAATGATAGATTAAATGGTTTCTCGATAAAATCATCGCCACCCATTTGGATTGCCATAATTTGATCCATATTATCCGTTCTTGAACTAATAAACATGATTGGCACATTAGATGTCTTACGAATTTCTTGACACCAATGATAACCATTATATGTTGGTAAATTGATATCGAGCAACACAAGTTGTGGTTGATGTGTTTGAAACTCGTCAAGAATATTATCAAATTGTTTGGCCACAATGACATCGTAATGCCACTGCGCTAACGCTTGCTCTAAACTTTCCGCAATGACAAAGTCATCTTCCACGATTAATACTTTCATATTGCTCACCTTTCATTACACGTTTAATTTTATGCTTTATCATTATCATCATAGTCAGGATTTGAAATTTTGTTCTTTTCCTTTTCTAATTCTACATCTTTATGTTCAGTTCGCTTTTTACGCTTACGTTCTTCCATGATTGATAATGCGATAAATCCAATGATAAGTAGTGGTGATAACATAATTAATATCATCGATTGAACACCTCTATTTCTTATATTCGATAGCTACATCGTCTTCGTCTTCATTTTACAACTTTACTTATAAAATGAACATCATAAAACAGAAGCGATACCAAAATCATGACGATTTCAACGTACCGCTTCTTATACTATAACGTCTAATTATTTATGCCGATGAACATCCATTATTACTTTTTATTTAAGATGTACGTTCTAATATCCTCAATAGAAACACTATTGTATATTTGCGTTTTAGTTTCTCCTATCTTAGCCACTTTCATCATACTTCCACCATAACGCTTTGGTGAATACTGCTTCCAATAATCTAATTGTTCAAATAGTTCTTGCAATGTTGCCATATGTTTTACCACCTTTTCATAAATTTGGGTAAATAAAATAGCCCTCCTTAAATAAGAAGCGCTCACGGACATCTTCTTATCTTTCAGGAATCCCTGTTGGATTTAGCACCTCACGTCAAACGCAGTTGCTGGAGCTTCATAGGGCCAATTCCCTCCACTCACTCTTAATAAGACAAACTATTTTATTTATATGTATTATAGCTTATTAATGAACAATGTAAAAGTATAAAGCTTGCAATATTTGATAAAACTAAATATAAAATAAATTCTATACATTAATAATTGTTTACAATTACTTAACTTAAAAATAACTTTATACTAACTGAAAATCAAATAAAATTTCTTAATATAAAGAGTGTAACAACTACACACTATACATATTAGGGGGCTTTTTTTAAAATGAGTTTCATCAACAAATTTGGTAAGACAACGCTAGCGAGTTCAATCTTAGCTGCATCCGTGTTAGGGACGACACACGTGTCATTTGCATCAGGTTCTGGTGAAGGTAATCAAGGCCAACAAGGACAAGATGAAGATTACATGGCAATAGGTAATACGAAGAATCCTAAAAACGTTATCTTCATGGTCGGCGATGGTATGGGTAAATCACACACTTCTGCATACCGTCACTTTGCAGATAATCCTGATACTAAAGAAGTTGAAAAAACATCATTCGACAAATACTTAACAGGTGCACACCAAACACATAACGATGATGAAAAAGAAAACATCACAGACTCAGCAGCTGCCGGTACAGCATTAAGTACTGGACATAAATCATATAACGGTGCAATCGGTGTAGACACAAACAAAAACAAATTAAAAACCGTGTTAGAACAAGCTAAAGAAAACGGCAAAGCAACTGGCTTAGTGTCAACAGCTGAAATTACTGATGCAACACCTGCCGTTTATGCCGCACACGTTGACGATCGCGGTAAGAAAGATGAAATCGCACAACAATTCTATAATGATAAAATCAATGGTCAACATAAAGTCGACGTCTTATTAGGTGGCGGCGCTAAATACTTCGGTAAAGACAATGGTAACCTAACAGATAAATTCCAAAAAGACGGTTATGATTACGTTACAAACAAAGATGAACTTGCAAATTCACAAAGTGATCAAGTCTTAGGTTTATTCTCTGAAAAAGATATGCCATTACAAATTGACGCATCAGCTGATGAACCAAAATTAGCTGATATGCAAGACGCAGCATTAGACAAATTAGAGAAAAATGAAAATGGATTCTTCTTAATGGTTGAAGGTGCATCAATCGATAAAGCCGCACATCCAAACGATATCACAGGCGTTATGTCCGAAATGTCGAGCTTCGATCAATCATTCCAAAAAGCAATGGAATACGCTGAAAACCATAAAGATACATTAGTCGTTGCAACAGCCGACCATGCTACTGGTGGTTTATCAATGGGCTCAGGCGATGAATATGTATGGAAACCTGAAGCCATTCGTAATATGAAACATTCTGGTTCATACATGACGAAGCAAATTGTAGACGGTAAAGACCCTGAAAAAGTAATCAACGAAGGCTACGGCATTGAATTCCCTTCTAAACAAATGGATAAAGTGAAAGATGCGACTAAAGCACTTAAAGACGCACAAGACAAAGCGAAAAGCGACGACGATGAAAACGTAGCAAAAGCAACAACGACATTACAAGACGCGATTCAAAAACCAATCAACGAAGCATCACATACAGGTTGGACAACTTACGGCCATACCGGTGAAGATGTAGACATTTATGCACAAGGTCCAGGTTCAGAAAAATTCCGTGGCAATATCGATAATACAGACAACGCTAAAAACATCTTTGATTTCTTTAGCGATGATGTCACTTCAAATCAAAATTAATAAGAAATAAACATGATCACTTAGTTGAAAAGTAGTTATTTGTCTTTTGTATGATATGTATCTGAAAATATATGAAGTGATCATAGTGATTAAAAAAGCACTTTGCCAATGATTAAAGTCATCGACAAAGTGCTTTCATTTAATTAAGATTTAAGTTTTCTTTTAATTTCTGTTTTACTTCATTTAAGCTATTTTTATCAGGATAGAAGTAATACAAATTGTCATCGCCAAGCGCATTTTGACCATTGATTGTTAAACGTTCAACATTGTCTTGTGCTTTGTCATAATCAGATTTGAAGCGATTTAACTGCACGAAACTTAAGTCCGTTTTCAAGTTATCTTGAGCAGCTTTAAAAATACCATTCAATTTTGTTACTGAATTAACAGAGAATGCTTCTCTTGCAACTGCAGTAATCACTTGTTGTTGACGTAATTGACGACCTTCATCTCCGCCAGCACCTTCTTCCTTACGACTACGCATGTATGCTAAGGCTTCTTTACCGTCCATTTTGTACGATTGTCCCTGTTTAAAACTATAAGTTCCATTTGTTGTATTAGTAGTAAAGCTAGCATTACTAGTTACAGTAACACCACCAAGTTCATCTACAACTGTTGTTACACCATCCATATCAATAGAAATATAATGATCAACTGGTACATCCATCAAGTTTTCTAATGAATTAACAGCCATTTTAGGACCGCCGTATGCATAAGCATGATTTATTTTTTCAGTAGTTCCATGACCTACAATTTTAGCACGTGTATCACGGGGCACACTTACCATCACAGTTTTTTTATCTTTAGGATTAATAGACATTAGTACAATTGAATCGCTACGCTGACCCATACTCTGCTGCTCTCTTTGAGAATCATCATCAATCCCGTATAAAACAACCGTCATAGGATCTCCATCTTTAGTAGGCTTATCTCTAAGTTCTGATTTATCCCTACCTAGAGGAGTAGTAATATTATCACTAAGAGAATGTATCTTAGTGAATATATATATTCCAGCAACTATAGCTAGGATAAGTAATACGATGAAAATAGTTAAAAGAATTTTAAATAACTTTGATTTTCTTTTTTTCATTCTATATCTCCTATTATATTTTCAACTATATATACTCAAAAAGCACCTCAATTTAAGCTGATTTAATTTTCAACTTCTGAGATGCAATTTGAATAATTATTAGACATCAACTTTAAATGATTCTGGCTTTTCTCCTCGGATACCAAAATAATATTCTATATTTTCACAAATACGTCTTGAAGCTTCGCCATCACCGTAAGGGTTACTAGCTTTACTCATTTTCACATATTCATCATGATCATCTAATAGTGTTTTCGTTTCATTAAATATTGATTCGTATGTTGTACCTACTACTTTTAATGTACCTGCACTTACACCTTCAGGTCTCTCCGTTGTATCTCTTAAAACTAATACTGGTTTACCTAAAGATGGTGCTTCTTCTTGTACACCACCTGAATCCGTAAGAATTAAATGAGATTGATTTGCAAAGTTATGGAAATCTATTACATCGAGTGGCTCAATCAATTCTATTCTCTGATTATTCTCCAAGTACTGATTAGCAATTTCTCTTACTTTTGGATTTTTGTGCATTGGGTAAATAACTACTATATCTTCATACTCATCCACTATTTGTTTAACTGCTTTAAAAATATTGTGCATCGGTTCTCCAATGTTTTCTCTTCTATGCGCAGTTAACAAAATGATTTTTTTATCTTTGTGTCTTTCAAGTATTTTAGAATGGTAGTCTTCTTTTATTGTTGTTTTCATAGCATCAATCGCCGTATTTCCTGTTATTGCAATACTATTCTCTGATTTATTTTCTTCTCTTAAATTATCTGCGGCTTTATCAGTTGGCGCAAAATTTAAATCGGCCATATTTCCAACCATAACTCGATTCATTTCTTCAGGGAATGGAGAATATTTATTCCAAGTTCTTAGCCCTGCTTCAACATGTCCAATTGGTGTTTGATTATAAAAAGCAGTAAGACCACCTACAAACGTAGACGTTGTATCACCATGAACAAGTACCATATCTGGTTGTTCTTCTTTTATAACTGCATCTAATTTTGTTGTAATTCTAGAAGTAAGTTCCGCTAGAGTTTGATTTGCTTTCATAATATTTAAATCATGATCTGGTTTTACATTAAATATATTTAGAACACTGTCAAGCATCTCTCTATGTTGTGCCGTAATGACAACTACGGGTTCTAAATGTGCATTCTTCTGTAGCTCTTTAACTAAAGGTGCCATCTTTATTGCTTCGGGACGAGTACCAAAAATAGTCATTATTTTCTTCATTTTTATACCCCTTATTAATTGAATATGATTAATGCCAATTTACTTATTTCTCTAACTCAATATCCTTTGTTTTATAAAGATTACCGTAGTTAAAGTAAGATACTTCATCAAATTCAGATTTAACAATATTCTTTGTATCAAAAATGATTTTATTTTTCATATTTTCAAAATCACTGTCATCAAATGTTTTAAATTCTGAATGATCGCTAAGTATTAAAACAAGTGATGCATTATCTGTAGCCTTTTTAATATCTTTTTCTACAAAATCTAATTCTACATGCGGATCATAAGCTGTTACTTCTAATTGCTCATCTTGTAGTAATTTATAAATATCAAATGCTGGTGATTCACGTATATCATCTACATCACCTTTATAAGTTAATCCAAATACAGCTACTTTAGCATTTTCAACATCAGATAAAATACGTTTTACATTTTTAACAACATATTCTGGCATTGAACGATTTACTTTACGCCCAGTTTGAATCAACGGTGAATGTTCTGGATCTTTAGCAATAATGAAATAAGGATCTACTGCTAAACAATGCCCTCCAACTCCAGGTCCTGGTGAATGAATGTTTACACGTGGATGCTTATTTGCCATTTCGATAACGTCTAATACATTGATGTTCAAGTTATTACTAATTTTAGTAATTTCATTAGCTAGTGCAATGTTTAAGTCACGGTACGTATTTTCCATTAGTTTACTCATTTCAGCAGTACGTGCATTAGTTTCTATCATTTCCCCTTTCACAAAAGTGCTATATACACGTTTACCAGCTTCAACACAATTAGATGTTACACCACCAATAATTCGGTTGTTATATACTAATTCTTCTAATATTTTCCCAGGTAATACACGTTCTGGACAGTGTACTAAATAGATATCTTCCCCAATAGTGAACCCTTTTTCTTCGATTAAAGGTTTAACATGATCGTCCATAGTTCGTGGAGCGATTGTAGATTCCACTATAATCGTATTACCTTTTTTCAAATATGGTAATACACTATTTACAGCACTTAATACGATAGAAATATCGCATGATTCATATTCATCATCATTATTAGGTGTTGGAACTGAAATAATGAATGCATCTGCTTCAGCAGGTGATGTAGATACTTTTAATTTTCCTTGTTCTAGTACTTCTTCAAAAACTTCTTGCAAACCCGGTTCTTCAATATTTACTTTACCATTTTGTAAACTATCAATTGTTTTTTGATTAATATCTACACCTAATACATCTACACCGTGTTTAGCAAACATAATTGACGTTGGTAACCCAATATAACCTAATCCTACTACTGTTAATTTCAATGTAATACCCTCCATTAAATGCATTTTTTATATGTTATTTTCATTTAAATATTTCTAAAAGTATTATCTATCATTCATGATGTCATTAATTATTGTTTTAAAATCTTGTTGCTCTGTCTCTAATTTAGTTTCGTATAAATATAAATCATTTCCATATATTAAATTCCCGTAAAGTTTTGAAATTATTTTCACTTTACTTAAATATGGATAAATAAATTTTGGTATTGGGAACAATATTGTTTTTTTCTTTAGAGAATTACGAATTTCTGTAATTACTTCAGTTGTATCAAAATTGAAGCTATCTTTAGGATGGTATATACCTTGGTAATCTCTATCAATAAGCTGTTTGATATAACTTTCTAAATGCTTGATATATAGCGCACTTCTCTTATTATTAATCTTTGGTATAACTGGTAATATCTTAGCCACATTTTTCAATCGAGAAAAATTACCTGGTGAATTTTCCCCATAAATCATTGGTGGACGTACAATCACTATCTTAAAATCTTCATCATTCATTTTTAGTAGTTTTTCTTCAGCTTTCGCTTTGGAAATACCATAATTTGTAATAGGATGGATGTCTGATGGATTTTTAATTTCATCAATATATTCCATTTCTCCATCTTTACCATAAACTGCCATGGTACTCATAAAAATAAACTGATGAACACCATCTTCTTTAGCCTTTTTAGCTAATTCAATTGGTAAGTGTGTATTCACTTTGAAATAATCTTCAAGTTTTGCGCTTGGATCATTATTATGTACAAGCGCCGCTGTGTGGATTATTGTATCTACAGAACTAAATGATAGATTTTTCCAAAGGGAATTTCTTACGCTTAATCTTTGTATTGTATTCCCATTTCGTTCTAAACTTTCTGCTAAATGGCTTCCAACGTAACCATTCGTTCCAGTAATTATAATGTTTTTATTCATTAGTGTGACACACCTTCTGAAGAAATCGTATTAATGACTGTTTTATAGATAATGTACATATCTAATTTAAACGATTGGTTTTCTAAATAATATTTGTCATACATTACTTTTTGATCATCAGTGTTATTGTCTCTACCCATAACTTGCGCTAAACCTGTTACACCCGGTCTTATCGTATGCACATTTACCTTTGTTCTTTTTTCAATCAATTCATATTGATTATAAAGTGCCGGTCTAGGACCTACAATTGACATGTCACCTTTTAAAACGTTAATTAATTGAGGTAACTCATCAATTGATGTTTTTCTAATAATTTTTCCAGTTTTAGTTATAAAATCAGCTGGGTCCATTAAATCAGTTGCTACATTTGGTGTATCCATCTTCATTGATCTGAATTTATAAATATTGAATAACTTATTATTTAATGTAGGTCGCTTCTGTTTAAATATCGCTGGTCCAGGTGATTCTAATTTAATTAATAAACTTACAATTAATAGAAAAGGCCCAGCTACAATGAGTCCATAAACTGCACAAAAAATGTCGAAAGCTCTTTTCATATTAATGACCTCCATTCAATAGTTCATAGTATTTTTCAGTATTACGTGCTCTTGTATATTTATCTTTAAATAATTGATAAGCATTTTGTCCTAGTTTTTGTAAATTTTCTTTTGAATGATTATCTACAAAATTTTGAATCTCTAAAGCAGCTCCATTATTAATTTGAATACCTGCGTTATACTCTTCAACATGTTTTACTATGTCGGATTGTTTATCCATTATTAAAATAAGCGGTTTCTTATTCGCTAAGTACCCATAATTTTTACTTGGAACTCCTAGTCCTACACCTTCTTGAATTAGTGAAGCGAAACATGCATCAGCTATTTTTAATACATCTGTATAATCAGTTCCAGTTAAAAATTCATAAATTTTAACATTAGGAATGTTAAAGTTCTCAATTGTTTGTTTCACATTTTGATATTTCTTACCATGTCCACATAATATTGTTAAAGTCTTATTATTTTCCTTATTCAATTTGAGGAAATCAATAATTGTATCCATGTCTTGTAATTGCCCCATATTTCCGCTATATAATAATATCTTGTCATATTGTTCTCTTAATTTGCGAAACTCAGGATTATATACTTTGTCGTCTTCTGATTCAGTATACCAATTTGGAATAACATAAATATTTCCTGGGTTGCCTGAAATTTCATTTTGTAGTAAATAATTTTTCATTTCAGTCCCCAAAACAATAACATTTTCAGCACTTCTATAAACTCGCTTATTAATAAATTTCATTAACCTATCAATAATACTACCAGGGTTTGTTGCACCTGTTTTCAATGCATTATCGGGAGCTATGTCATATACCACAAATGAATACTTTTTCTTAAATAACCGGTGTAAAACATCTGGTATTAAAGGTAATATTGGTGGATTAGAGTAAACTAATATATGATCGTACTTCAACATTTTTGGCATTTTAAATATAAACATTAAGAATAAAGAAAAGAAGTTACAAATACGCCCTATCTTAGATTTATTATTGAATTTTGTATATTTTAATCTTTGTATATTGATTCCTTTATATGTTGTCTTTTTTTGAACAATTTTTTCATTGCTATATTCATAAGGCCAACCACTGATAACGTCTACCTTCATTCCCCTATTCACTAAATCTTCAGCCATTTGAGTAGGCAAAGTGGCTGAAGATACATATTCAGGATAAAAATATTGACAAAGTATTAATAATTTTTTATTTTTCATACTTTCACCTAATTTATTTTTATTTTAAACTTAGAAATCCACATCATAAATGCTAATGGAATAAATAAATAGCAAGCTTCTTGAATATTAGTGGCTGTATCTCCTCTTATTGATCCCATAATTAATTGGATAGAAATTAACGTTATTAATATCAATCTAATACTGTAAATACCCTTTTCATTATTTCTAAGACTTATACTATACTGATCAGCTAATCCACATAAAACTCCAAATATTACGCTAGCTAAAACTATTCCAAATACTCCTAAATACACATATGCTTCACCTACGAATCCAGGTGGAATCGACATTCCTTCATTGAATGGCAAATTTAGTTGCTTTACGATTTCTTCAGATAACGCTCCAGGTTTATCTGGCCATATGCTTCTAGGTATAAATATTAAAATTGGTTTCAATAAAGTTAATAAGCTTATTTGCACATGATAATTTGTAACAATATTGGCCATTGAGTACGAATAATTTACATCTGTACCTAGAACTAAATAATCAAGGTATTTATGAAAGTCTCCAAATAAAATATCTTTAAAGTTAATAAATCCATTTTTTATTCCAAAAGTTCTAATACTCATCATCAAAGGCAAAATAACAAGGATTGTTGAAAGAGCGATAGTTAATAATTTAGTTAAACTAGGTATTTTCCCTCTCTTATATATGTATAATACTATTATTGCTATAGTTGGATATAAAAGGATTCGTCTTCCAAATATAAAAATAGCTACAAGAATTAAACTAATTAAAACAAAAATTATTCCTTTGTACATATCTTTTTTATTTTGAGTATTATAAAAATATAGATAGGAAAGATATAAATAACCCATTAAAACAGAGCCTTGTAACATTTTCACTATGGAATTACTTTCAAGTGTCGATGTTGAACCGCTTGAAATGATGTTAAGTCCTGTTAATAGAATGACTAAAATTGTAGCAACTATATAAACTGGATATATTTTTTTGATATTATAATTTTTTAGTAAAGTAAAATTTTGGGGTCTAAAATTAAATTTTATATTTTGCGTTATAAAGTTTGCTATTACAAATATCATTAAAGCTAAAAAGTATAATTTATTTACATAGCTAAAACTATCTCTATCAACAAAAATATTAAAATTAAATGGTTTGTCAACTATAACAGGGAGTAAAAAGCTCACACTGAATGTTGCAACAAAAAACAGACTGATAAATTTAAAATTAGATCGAAACAAAAACAGTCCATATAATAATGCAATTAGAGTAAATAAAAATATAATCATTAAGTTCACCCTTCACTTGAAATTACTTTTAAAACTCTATTATATACAGCAAAGTGTTTAAATATTGCCGCAATAATTAGCGCTATAGCATAACCATATATGTTAAAAATTTTAGTTAACATTAAACTTAATAGAAATATAATAATCAATGTAACTATGTTAATTATTAAATTTTGTTTAAATAAACTATTAGCTACTAATTTCAATTGTAAAATAGCTGAGCTTGACATCAGAATTACTCCCAAGTTAGCCAAAAATATTATCCCCTTAACTTGATTTAAATATCCATTGTAGAAAATGAATATGAAAATCCATGAAATTATTGAGATTATGATTGAAATAACTACTGAAACTAAAATAATAAGCTTAAAAGTTTTCCCCAATCTTGCACTATCATCATTATGATCATTATCAACTTCGTAACTTAGTAAAACAGTGACAATTGGATTTATTAACATATTTGAAACTTTACCTATAGTGGTAGCTATAAAAAATAGTGGAACATACAATGTTCCTATAAATAGACCAATCAATATTCTATCAGAATAATTTATTAAATTTAAAACTGAATTAGCACAGATAAGCTCGACATAACTTTTAAATTCTTTTACACTAAGCCATCTAAGTTTCATGTCGTAAAATTTATCTTTATAATCAAAAATCATTAATATAGACATTACAAATTCACTGATGAATAAAACTATGAAAATCGATAGTTCTGAGTAATACATCAAAATTCCACCAATTAGCATGACAATACTCGCCATAATACTTATATTTAGTAAGGATTTAAATCGAAAATCAATTCTATAATAAACAAATAGATAACTTCTGATTAATAGCATGCCGGCCCATAAACTAGCATAAATTGAATTAATATGTGAAAATTGTTGTTTCCAAGAATAAATAAATGTAATTATTATAGATAGTATTACTCCTAATATAATGGTAAATATATATCTACTTTCTACTAAATTCACATTATTTTTATTAATTAATCTGATATTGTTAAGAGAGTTCCCTAAAATTGGAGAAATAATATTTACTAATGTAAGTACTAAGATAAACTCCCCAAATTCTTTTGATGAGTGCATTTTTGAAAACAAAGGTATTAAAAATAATTGCATCAATACCATCAATAAAACATTTGACATAATACTATATATAAAATCTTTAGATTTGCTCATTTTGTCACCACTATATCTACTTATTTCGATATAAATCTATTAATTTCTTACTTTCATTTTGCCAATTAAGTGTTTTAGCTGCCTTAATAGCATTTTCGCGCAATTCGTCATATAACCTCTTATCATCTGACAGATTATTGACTGCGTCTGCAATGTTTTTAGATGTAACTTCATCAATAACAATACCGAAATTATATTTATCATTTAAAAAGTGATGTTCTTTAACTGGTGATAAAATCACTGGTAAGCCAGCATGGATACATTCAAATATTTTATTTGAAACAGTATACTCAAAATTGATTGATACTGGTTTAGTAAGTACAACTCCAATATCACTCTCGCTCAATTTTTTCACAAGTTCAGTTACTTCCACAGGCTCATCAATTCTCACATTTGCGTCTATAGATTTTATTAAGTCTTTTAAATCGTTTTCAAGTGGTCCGAATCCTCTAACTATATAATTAACTTTTTTATTATTTTGTATTTTGGATGCTTTTACAAATTCCTCATAACCACGATCTGCTACAATTTGTCCTTGATAAACAACTTCATTAGCCGATTTATCATTAGATAATTTGATTGATTCGTCTAATATTGGTGCATTTGTTATTACATAAGGTGTTTTTTTGTAACCTTTCTCTAGATAATAAGATTTTGCTGCATGACTAACAGTTATAAATGAATTAACTCTTTTATCAATAATATGTTTTTCCATTATTTCTACTATTTTAGAAATAATGCCATATTTGTTAATAAAAGCGTTCTTGGCATAAATCTCATGAGCATCAAAAATAATGTTTGCCTTTTTATATCCACTTAGATAAACCATCAATAGAACATCAAAGTCATTAGCATGAATCACATCTGGTTTATATCTCTTAATTTGTCTTATTACGCCTCTTGCAAAATTAATGCGCTTTAACAATTTGCTAAAGATTGAACTATTTTCATTTCTTTCGCCAAGTAATTTATATTGGAAATCTAATTTTTCCAAACGTTCCTTAGTAACGTTTTTATTGTTCATACCTAACATTAAATGTGTATTAGTAATGCTTTTTATTGTTTCCATTTGTTTTAGAATTCTTGGATCTTGAACAATATTACTAGATACTATATTTAAAATTTTCATTAATCTCTTCCTATTCTTTTGAAACTTTTAAATTATTTAGAGAAAAGTTTTTTGATTTCAATGTTTTAGGGCTCATTTCCCACCATTTGCTACTTAATAATTGTGAAATAGTTGTTTCATCAAATCTCTTCTTAATAGTTTTTGCGGGAACACCGCCTACAACTTCATAAGGAGAAACATTTTTGGTAACAACCGCACCTGCTGCTATAACCGCCCCAGTTCCTATTTCCACACCATCCATAATAATTACATTCGCACCAATCCAGACATCATGTCCAATTATTGTCATTTTAGGATTTTCATCAAATGAAGAATATGCTTCTCTAATACCAAAAGGGTTGTTATTAGAATAGAATACTGGCGAACTACTGAAATGATTGACTGGATGTTTTCCTAATCCTATTTTTACATTTGAAGAGATAGAACAATAATTTCCAATCTCTACATTATTAAAATCACTACTAAATCCAATATAACTATACTCTCCAATATTAGAATTTCTTATTTTGCAAAACCTATCTACATAATTATTTCCTTTAAAATTTGAATTTTTCACATAAGCTAGTTTATTCACTCTAATATTTTTTTCTTTTGAAGATGAAGATTTTAACAAACCTGTTAATTGTTTAATCATGATTTTCTCCAAGTATTGCGATTGATAATATCTTTGTAGCTTTGGATAATTTTCACAACTTTAGTTGAAACATTCGTATCTTTATAATCAATTGCATCAATCATTGGCTCATCATTTTCTTGCATAGCTTTAGCTAACTCCACTGATTGCACAAGATTATCATATGAAATTCCACCCACAATGACTGTACCTTTATCTAATACTTCTGGTCTTTCTGTTGAGGTACGAATTAATACACCTGGGAATTTTAAGATTGAAGACTCTTCAGACAATGTTCCGCTATCAGATAAAACTACAAATGCATTTTTTTGTAGTGCATTGTAATCAAAGAAGCCGAATGGTTTTAACTGTTTTACTAAAGGATGGAATTTAAAGTTTCTTTCTTCAATTTTCTTCCAACTTCTTGGATGCGTTGAATAGATTACTGGGATTTGATATTTTTCTGCTATATCATTAATTGCATTCATAAGTGATAAGAAGTTTGTTTCGTTATCAATATTTTCTTCACGATGCGCTGAAACTAATATATAATTTTGAGGTTTTAATTCTAATTTTTCTAAAATATTACTTTCGCCTATTTTATATGCATATTCGTCTAAGACTTCTTTCATAGGAGAACCAGTAACGAAGATGTTTTGTTTTTGGAAACCTTCATCTAACAAATAACGTCTACTATGTTCTGTGTACGGTAAATTCACATCACTGACATGGTCCACAATCTTGCGGTTTATTTCTTCAGGCACATTCTGATCGAAACATCTATTACCAGCCTCCATATGGAACACCGGAATTTTAAGTCTTTTAGCAGAAACAGCCGCTAAACAACTATTCGTGTCACCAAGAATTAAAAGTGCATCTGGTTGTTCTTCTGCCAATACTTCGTAAGATTTTGCTAAAATATTCCCCATCGTTTCACCTAAGTGATTACCAACGGCCTCTAAATAATGATCTGGCTCTCTTAATTCTAAATCTTCAAAGAACACTTGATTCAATGTGTAATCATAGTTCTGTCCTGTATGAACGAGCACTTGATTAAAATATTTATCACACGCTTTTATAGTTGCAGATAAGCGAATTATTTCTGGTCTTGTACCTACAATTGTCATTAATTTTAATTTTTCCATTTAATTAGACCTCCAAAAAGTATGTGTCTGGATTATTAGGATCAAAGATTTCATTTACCCACATAATAGTAACCATATCTGTGTCACCTAAATTTTCAATATTATGAGTATAGCCTACTGGTATATCAACAACTTCTAACTTTTCACCTGAAACATGATATTCTATCACTTCATCATGTCCTACTTTTCTAAAACGTATAACGCCAGTACCAGAAACAACTAAGAATTTTTCATTTTTAGTATGGTGCCAATGATTCCCTTTGACAATTCCTGGTTTTGAAATATTTACTGAGACTTGTCCTCTATCTATGGTCTTAAATATCTCTGTAAATGATCCTCTATTGTCAACGTTCATTTTTAGTGGATAGCTAAAGCTTTCTTCAGGTAGATAGCTGAGATAGGTACTATGCAATGCATGTTCAAATTGGTCTTCGATATTCGGTAAAGATTTATCGTTAGGAATTTCCTTAAATTGATATAATAAATTAGCAATTGTTCCTAATTTCTTTTCATACACGTTTGGAACTTTTGGTTCACCATTTTCAATATTAGGTTGATCTAAAATTGCATTTTTAAATTCTTTGATTACATCGTCAATATAATTTAATTTAAGAACTACATTTTCATCATTAACTTGTATTTCTTCATTTCGAGCGATTTTATGGCAAAACGTTGCAATTACTGAATTATAATTTGGTTTACACCATTTACCAAACAAATTAGGCAAACGATAAATTAACACTTTATTACCATTATCCTTAGCGAATTGTTCAAGTACTTTCTCGCCTTCACGCTTGCTATTGCCATATGGATTATCATTTTCAGCTTGAATTGATGACGACAATATAATGGTTGGTTTATTAGTATTCTCTTTTAAAATATTCAATACTTTACTTAGAAAGTCTACGTTGCCTTCTTTAAACTCTTCTTCATTTTTTGGTCTATTTATACCTGCTAAATGAACAACTGAATCAGCTTCTAATAAATATTTTTCCATATCTTCTGCCGTAGTTTGTCTATTAACTTCAAGGATTTCATTATCTGTAGTAGCTTTTAAATCTTCTTTTAAGTTTTTCCCTACGAATCCGTTTGAACCAGTTATAACAATTTTCAATGTAAATTCTCCTAACCCTGTTTATAATTATTTAATTCAGTTCTCACATATTCTAAAGAAAGTAACTTTTCTTTGATTTCTTCAACAGTTAATATGTTTGTGTTATCAGAATTGTACTCATACGCTTCTGTGATTTTTTCGTTACCATCTTCATAGTAATTACTATAGTTTAAGTCACGTGAGTCTGCAGGCACTCGGAAATAATCACCCATGTCTTCACATTGCGCATATTCTTCTCTAGTTAATAATGTTTCTGCTTGTTTTTCACCATGTCTCGTGCCAATAATTTTTATTTCATTATCCGCCTCAAATAATTGTAAAAGCGCTTCAGCTAAATCACCGACTTTTGAACTTGGTGCTTTTTGAACCATAATATCACCAGTTTGAGCATGCTTGAATGCATGAACTACTAACTCAACCGCTTCTTCTAAACTCATTAAAAAACGCGTCATATTTGGGTCAGTTACAGTCAAAGGCTCTCCTGCCTTGATTTTATCAATGAATAAAGGAATTACAGAACCTCTAGATGCCATAACGTTGCCATATCTAGTCCCGCAAATTAATGTTTGATCACTATCAACGTTTCTTGATTTCGCAACAAATACTTTCTCCATCATAGATTTAGAAATACCCATTGCATTGATTGGATACGCAGCTTTATCAGTAGATAAGCAAATCACTTTTTTTACGTTATTTCTGATTGCATTTTGTAAGACGTTCTCAGTTCCAATAACATTTGTTTTAACTGCTTCCATTGGGAAAAATTCACAAGATGGCACTTGTTTTAAAGCCGCTGCATGAAAGACATAATCAACTTCCCTCATTGCTGTTTCAACACTATGTGAGTCTCTAACGTCTCCAATGTAAAACTTCAATTTAGGATTGCTATATTTTTTTCTCATGTCGTCTTGTTTTTTTTCATCTCTTGAAAACACTCTAATTTCTTTAATATCAGTGTCTAGGAATCTTTCCATAACTGCATTACCGAATGATCCTGTTCCACCTGTAATTAACAACACTTTATCTTTAAACATATTAACTCTCCTATTCATTAGCAATCTTAAGTATTTTGTCTTTATCAAAGTCATTACCTAAATCTTCGATAATTGCATCTACTTCTTCTTTTGAGAAATCCTTTACCTTACCACGATAAATTTTTTCATAAACTTGTTCTGGATGAATCTCATTTTCATTAAGTAGTTCTTCATACATTTTTTCACCAGGACGTATGCCACTAAACTTAATTTGAATTTCATCCTCAGTTTTACCGCTTAAGCGAATTAAGTTACGCGCTAAATCCACAATCTTCACTGGTTCACCCATATCTAGCACAAATACTTCTCCGCCTTTGGCTAGCGCACCAGCTTGAAGTACTAATCTTGAAGCTTCCGGAATTGTCATGAAATATCTAGTCATGTCAGGATGCGTAACAGTTACAGGACCTCCCGCTTCGATTTGCTTCTTGAATAATGGAATTACTGAACCGCGTGAACCTAATACGTTACCAAAACGAACAGCTACAAAATCTATTTTACTATTTTCATCATTAAGACTTTGTACTACCATTTCAGCTACACGCTTAGATGCACCCATCACATTCGGTGGATTTACAGCTTTATCTGTTGATACCATTACAAATTTTCTCACACCTGCATTTTTAGCTGCTGTAGCAACATTTCTAGTACCTAATACATTATTTCTAAATGCTTCTATTGGATTATATTCCATTAATGGCACATGTTTATGTGCCGCAGCATGGTATACCGCATATGGTTTATATTCATCCATGATTTCTTGAATACGTTCTCCATTTTGTACATCAGCTATAATAGGTATAATTTCTATTTTATCCTTGTAAATCGCATTTAATTCTTGGTGAATAAGATAAATACTATTTTCACCGTGGCCCAGTAATAGTATACGTTCTGGTTCAAATTTACATACTTGTCTACATATTTCAGAGCCAATTGACCCACCTGCACCAGTAATCATAATTGTTTTATGCGTAAGTTCTTTAGAAATCATGGCCATATCTAATTCAACTGGTTCTCGTCCTAGTAAATCTTCAACTTCTACACGTTTTAATTGATTAACTTCCAATTCACCCGCAAGAACTTGTTCAATACTTGGCATTTTGAATAACTCGATTCCAGTACTATTACAAATATTATTTATCTCTTTAAGCCGATCTGGTTTAAGCGTAGGTATGGCAATGATAATACGCTTAATTCTATATTTATTAACTAAATTTGGAATATCATCAATAGAACCTTGTACTTTGACGCCCTCAGCAATAGTCAATTTTTTCTTTTGTGGATCGTCATCAACAACTAGTACTGGTTCAAGCCCCATTTCAGGGCTTCTTAACATTTGGCGAATTAATAATGAGCCACCACGACCTGCACCTACAATTAGCGTTGGTTTTTTCTTTTGTTTTTTCCCTACGACAAATCCTCTAGCAACTCTCCATGAAATTCTTGAACCACCTATAAGAATCAAATGCATCATCCAAGTTATTAAATATAATCTGAAAAACGGTGGATGTGCAGTAAAGATTGGAACTAAAATCATCGTTGCGATAATTGAACATGTAACCGACTCTACGATTAATAGAAGTTCATTAACACTAGCGTACTCCCAAGCACGATGATAAAGATTAAATATGTATGCAAAGACATGATGCGAAATCAGTAATACAATTGAATTAACAATTAAAAGATTCCTTGAATACCCCTCAAAAAAAGGTTCTAAAATGTTGTAACAAATAAAAACTGAAAAAGCTACAATAAGTGAATCTATTATAATTAATATTAGAAGACGTCCTCTTGCACTTAACTTGTCCACACGTCTATCCCCCTAACTTACTTTCCTTTTAAAACAATCCAAACAATTTTCTATCATTGTAATTTTGAGTTGGTTGTTTCTTTATTACATCCTCATCATTAACAATGTACTTAGCGTTATTAATCAAATTTTCTATGCTTTTTTCATATTTTTTTAATTTTTTGTTATTGTATAAGCTTTTCATTATGAATGGCCTTTGAGATTCATGATGAGCGTCTGATGCAATAAAATGTACCAAATTATTTTCAATCATTTGAATAGAAATTTTTTGTATTTTTTTGCCTTGAATTCCTTGTAATGAAGATGATGTTAATTGAGCAAGTGCACCCTGATTGATTAAATTATAGAGCACATCTAAATTTTGACTAATTTCCTTATTTCTCTCTGGATGCGCAATGATTGGTATGTATCCTTCTGATTGCAATTCAAAGAAAAGACGATTCGCATAGTGAGGAACCCCTCTAGATGGAAATTCAATCAATAAATATCTAGAATGATTCAAACCAATAGCTTCGCCTTTTCTTAGTTGCGGTAAAACTTGATCGCTTATTCTTATTTCTTGACCTGGAAGAAGCGTAATTCCCAATTCTTTGACTTCATCTAAGTCTATAATTTGTTGTAACTTCTCATTAACTTTCTCGTAGTTATTATCAAATTGAGGACTTAAGTGATGTGGAGTTACGATAATCTCTGTAACTCCTTCACTTTGTCCTTGCTTAAGAAGATTTAGCATATCTTCTTTCGTCTTTGGTCCATCGTCTACATTTACCAGTACATGATTATGTATATCAATCATTACTTTCATCATCTCCATAATAATAATAAGTTGATGATTTTTCTTTAGGCGTTTTATTTAGAATTGCACCTAAAAGATGTCCATCTGCTTGTTCAATTAATCGTTTTGCTTTTTTAATTTCGTTTTTATTATTATGTTCAGTATCAATTACAAGTACACAGTCATCTACATTTCTTAAATAAACTTGCGCATCCGTCACTGATATAACTGGTGGCGTATCGATTAATATAAAGTCATATATACTAAATAACTTATCTAGTATATTAGTAAAATTAGTCGATGCTATTAATTCTGATGGATTTGGTGGAATTGGACCAGATGTTAGTAAATCTAAATTATTAATTCTTGTACTTCTAATCGCTTTATCAAAATCCGATTTTCCAATAATTAAATTTGATAATCCGTCATAATTAGTTGTTTCAAAGTGATAATGTTGCGTCGGCTTTCTCATGTCACCATCAATAATCAATGTTTTATATCCTGCCTGCGCATAAGTAATAGCAATATTAGCTGATACTATACTTTTACCAGCTGCTGGTTTCTCAGAGGTAACTATAATACCCCTAATTTCTTCAACACCAGAAAACATTATATTAGATCGAATCCCTCTCACTTTTTCGCTCACAATTGATTTAGGTTTGTCTTCAACAAATAAAGGTGTTTGTAGCTTTTTACGTTTCTCATTTTTTTTAGCCATATCTCATTTACTCCTATTTCAATTTTTGAATTGTACCTAAAACCGGTATATTTAATTCACGTTTTACATCTTCTTCCGTTCTAATTCTTCTATCAAACAATTCCTTAAAGACTACAATTACCAATGCCAAAATAAGTCCAAGAACTAATCCAATTGCTAAATTTTGAATTAAATTTGGCGAAACTTTAGTAGCAGTTCCATCAGCTTTAGATAAAATTGACACATTATCAACATTCATTATCTTAGGCATATCTTTCCTAAAAATTTGAGCCACTTCATTTGCTACTCTTTCAGCGTCATTCTTACTACCATTTTCAACGTTGATTGTTAAGATTTGTGAGTCAGACTGACTTGCAACATTTAACATATTCTTTATTTGTGATGCTGAATATTTTGAATCTTTTTTTGCTACATCATCAATAATACGTGGGCTTTTTAAAATTTCGGCGTATGTATTAACTAATTGTAAGTTACTTTGTACTTCTTGTGCCATATACTCATTATTTTTCTCCTTATGATTAACTAGCACTTGCGTATTTGCTTCATATTTAGGTTTCATTAAAAACACTGTTACTAATAAACTAATTAGCATTAATATGATTGGTAATAGAACAATTAGCTTCCAATTTTTCTTAATAGCGTTCATAAATTTCGATAAATCTAATGTATTTTCCATGACAACCTCCAAATTCTAATTTCGATATTAATTTTATATTTTTAACATGGTTTTTACAACAAAATTTTAAAATATAATTAATATTATTCTTTGTAATTGTGAATTAATTTTGTTTTTCTTCAACTTGACAAAACATATTTTTTACAATTAACAAAACCATTACACTTCATCATAGAATATTACTTCGAATATATGTTTAAGTTTATGTAAATATCATGTAAATGCGCATAAAATAAACTACATCAATACGCAATGTGTAGTTTTTTTCTAATTATTTGGGTCAGTGTTACCTCAATTCCGATACCATGATTCAGAATTCTTTATCCGTACATTATATAATATTGAACAGTCATTATATGTCCACTTGAGATAAATTATTTTATATTTTAAAAAACTTATATTTAATACATCATTAAAGGTCTTCTAATTTCACAACAATATACACAAAAAAGAGGCGGGACAATGAAATTATGCTAATTTCTGTCCCGCCCCCCTTAAAGATTAATATTCAATATTTGGCATTTCGTTTACTTTGTTTTGGTATTTTTTGAAACCAACATATGCAGCTACGCCTAAAACTACTGTAATTAATAATCCCTTCATGTCTGTCACTCCTTTAAGGTTCTACATTTATTAGATTTCTTAAATATTTAAATCTAAATTTACCTATATTATACACTTAAAATCGTTCATTTTTAAAGTCACGTTTCACTATCTTATACACCATTGGTCTGATTTTTTATCAAAAGTATTGCAATAATTTGAAAATCTAATATATTAATTATATCGATTTCGAAATAAATTTATTAGAGGTGCACGACTGTGGCAAAATTATTATACATTACAGCACATCCATTAGATGAATTAGCTTCTAATTCTATGGCTGCTGGTAAAGCATTTATTGAATCATACAAAGAAAATCACGCTAGTGATGAAGTAAAACATATTGATTTATTCAAAGAAGATATTCCAGTGATTGATAAAGATGTATTAACTGGTTGGGGTAAATTAAGAAATGGTGACGATCTTACTAAAGAAGAACAACAAAAAGTAGATCGTTTCAGCGAAATCTTAGAAGAATTCCTTTCTGCGGATAAATATGTGTTCGTTTCACCAATGTGGAATCTTTCATTCCCTCCTGTATTAAAAGCATACATTGATGCGATTTCAATTGCAGGTAAAACTTTCAAATACACTGCTGAAGGTCCTCAAGGTCTTTTAACAGATAAAAAAGTATTACACATTCAATCACGTGGTGGCTTCTACTCAGAAGGTCCAGCTGCTGATGTTGAAAGTGGTGACCGTTACTTAAGAACCATCATGACTTTCTTAGGTGTCCCTTCATACGAAAATGTCATTATTGAAGGTCACAATGCACAACCGGAAAGAACAGAAGAAATCAAAGCCGCTTCAATTGCCGAAGCACAAGAAATGGGTAAAACTTTCTAATAAACCTTATTAAAAGGCATTGCGTAAACGACTACGCAATGCCTATTTCTTACTCATCTTTCAAATGCTGAATATCTTGAAAACCTTCTCTGTAATTTGACAATTCTTCCATGATGTCATACCAATCATGGCCCACGTTTTGAAATGTACGTTGCATTAATTCATTTTGCGCTTTATTTAATTTATCCACTAACTTACTTCCTTTAGGTGTTGGGAATAATTGTTTCACGCGTCGATCTTCTTCAGATGTTTGTTCGACAATAAGCCCTTCTTCTTTTAATTTGCGCAACGTCGCATGTGATCCCTGTTTAGAAATTTCAAGTGTTTTCAATAATTGTTTAATGGTAATACCAGGCAATTTATTAATGAAGAATAAAAAGCGATGGTGTTGACGGCTCATGTCATATTTTTCAATAATTTCATCTGCCGTTTTTATAAATGTCTTATATGCGAAGTAAAATAACATATGTTCATAATCATTTTTATTACTATCCATAAGCTTCTTTCCTTTTCCATTTGTGAATGATTACCCACATTATAATCAATTTTCAAAAAACAGTCGAAAAAAGGTCAACATGATTGACTTTATTATTTAATGTATTTATATTGTAAGTGTATTCTAATTTATAAATAAAGGTGGAATGAATATGAAACAACGTGTAGGACAATACTTAATGGATGCAGTACATCGTGCAGGTGTCGATAAAATATTTGGTGTTCCTGGCGATTTCAACCTAGCATTTCTAGATGACATCGTGCGTCATGACGGTGTGGAATGGGTTGGCACAACTAATGAACTTAATGGGAGTTATGCTGCGGATGGCTATGCACGTATCAATGGACTAGGCGTGCTTGTTACGACATTTGGTGTGGGTGAATTAAGTGCGGTTAACGGAATTGCAGGTTCGTATGCTGAACGTGTCCCTGTTATTGCGATTACAGGTGCACCAACACAAGCAGTAGAACAAGCTGGTAAATATGTGCATCACTCATTAGGTGAAGGTCGTTTCGATAGCTATCAGAAGATGTTTGAACATATTACGACTGCACAAGCGTACATTACTGCTGAGAATGCTACAACTGAAATTCCTAGAGTCATCAATGCTGCTATTCATGAACGCCGCCCAGTGCACATTCATCTTCCTATTGATGTTGCAATGACTGAAATTGAGGTGGAATCATCATTTGATGTGACACCAGTACCAGACGTGAACGTTGAGCGCTATATAGATATGGTTGCAGAAAAATTACGTTCTGCATCACAACCCGTCATTATTACAGGTCATGAAATTAATAGTTTCCATTTACACGAGGCACTTGAGCAATTTGTTAATCGAACACAGATTCCAGTCGTTCAATTATCGCTAGGTAAAGGTGCTTTTAACGAAGAGAATCCATATTATATTGGTATTTACGATGGCAAAATTGCAGAAGAGCAAATTAAAGATTATGTCGATAACAGCGACGCAATTTTAAATATTGGAGCTAAATTGACTGACTCAGCTACAGCCGGTTTCTCTTATGAATTTGATATTGATGACGTCGTTATGCTTAATCACCATAACTTCAAGCTGAACGAAACAACTGCTGAAGACGTAACGCTACCTCGCTTAATCGACGGCTTGAATACAATTGATTATCGATATGAGGGTACATTCCCTCCTTTTGAAAAGGAAGCAACAAATGAAATGACTTTATCAGATGATATCTTAACGCAAGCAACTTACTTTGACATGATGCAACACTTTATTAAAGATGATGATGTCTTATTAGCTGAACAAGGTACATCATTCTTCGGTGCGTATGATTTAGCTTTACCGAAAGATATGACATTCATCGGACAACCATTATGGGGGTCTATCGGTTACACACTACCAGCTACTTTAGGTACGCAAATGGCTGATCCAAATCGCCGTAACATCTTATTAATCGGGGATGGCTCATTACAACTTACAGTTCAAGAATTATCTACGATGATTCGCCAAGATATCAAACCGATTATCTTCGTGATTAATAACGATGGTTATACAGTAGAACGCTTAATCCACGGTATGGAAGAAACATACAATGATATCCGTATGTGGGATTATAAAGCGCTACCGAAAGTATTTGGTGGCGATAACGTTGCTGTGCATGACGTGAAGACTTCTAATGATTTACAGAACGTCTTTGACGCCATTAACGCTGCACCAGAGCAATTACACTTCACTGAAGTTACAATGAAATGGGATGACGCACCAGCCAAACTTCGCGACATTTCAAAAGCCTTTGCAGCACAAAATAAATAAAAATATTGCTTCTGCTAAACAACAACAGGCTGGGACATAAATAATATAATAATGCTATTTTGCAAATTCGCAGTAGCTGACTGAACTGAGAAGGCACTTAAATCAGGCTTTTCTCAGTTCTAGTCATCCTTGCGGGGGTGGGACGACGAATTTAAAAGAATTCTGTCCCACTCTCTTGTTTGTGTATAGCTTTATTTATATACTCTTTTCATCTAAATAGTCGGAATCAATGACATCTTTCGTTATATCTTGGAGATGTTTAAGATTCCATTGACTTTTATTGTCGTGTCTCAAACCATGTTGTTGCGCTAAATCCTCATTATAATCATCTAAGTTGTACACTTCAAAATCATGTCTCGTGTCTTTATCGGTTTCATCCCACTGCTGATAGTGATTGACCATACTTGTCCACTTCACATGTTCTATGCGTGCACCTTTAGGCGCTTTAACGATATCAAAATTCAATCTTCCTAATAATTGATTATGTTCATTTCCAGTATCTTGTCCATTCAGAAAATTACCTAATGAATACGCAACCAATGTTTGATGATGTCCATGTTGACTCTTTACCCACTCAATCGGTTGTATGACATGGGGGTGCGTGCCTATTACGACATCTACGCCTTCATTCGCAAATAATTGCGCATATTTCCTTTGTGTACGATTTGGCTCATGATGATTCTCTAACCCCCAATGGGCCGACACCATCACGACATCACTTTGTTGTTTAGCTTTTCTTACTTCTCGTTTAATCGTCTTTTCATCGAACGTTTTAACTGTATAAGGATATTTTGAGTTCATATCATTCGTACCGTATGTATAACTTAGTAAACTCACCTTAATGCCATTTACAGTCATGACTGGTATCGTTTGAGCGTACTTTTCCGAATTAAAAATACCTGTAAATAAAACATGATCTTCAAATGGTTTCCAAGCCTTAAGATGGTTTAAGACCCCTTCATCACCTTGATCTAAGGCATGATTATTGGCACCATTGACCATATCAAAGCCTGTTGCGACGACATCTTGCGCAATTTGGCTTGGTGTATTAAAGTGCTTAAATCCAGAAAATGGGCGATCATCACCACCTAAAGGAGATTCTTGATTAATAAACGCAAGATCAGGTGCTTGTATGTCCTGCTTAATGTGTGAATACATAGGTTTAAAATTAAACGTGCCATCTTGTTGCATCGCATCATTATACACAACGGGATGTATTAAATTATCTCCGACTGCAACCACTGACGCCTCATCAGTCACATCTTCGGCTAACGTCATGCCACAAAGGATAGTAAAAGTAAAAAATAATATTATACAGCTGACATAATATTTAACCACAATACGTGCCCTCTTTCATTGAAGCATTATAATGTCTTTTATATTCAGAACATCTTTAAATAAATTGTATAACGCTTTATAATCATAGTTTTTATTTAATTTTAGTAGATTACTTATTTCGATGCAATTTGAATAAGAAAATAGTTTAATATATCATTTAATTGTATATTTTTATTAATTATTATAGGGAGTTATAACATGATATTATTACCACTAAGCATCATTATGGGGTGCTTTGGTTACATCTTTAAATGCCACCCACCTACCGAGCGCAACGGTTGGTACGGTTATCGAACAAAGAAATCCATGGCCAATGATCGTAATTGGATTAAAGCACAAAAACAATATGGCATCTATTCTCTAAAATACTTATGGGTAATCATATTGTTTGGAATTATCGGACTCGTGATTGAAATTGTAGGTATAGTGAGAAACAATGATTTAATCATTATGGCCGGTTTAGGCATAGAGTTGGTAGTAATGGTATGGTATTTATTCATCATCTATTGGAAAGTCGAGAAGGATTTTTAGTTTAATTTTTTAATATACGTTGAGTTGTCAATTTAAGTGCAACAACTCAGAATTTAAAATTTCATAAGACGTCTTCCAATTAAGACACTTTCTAGGACGATGGTTAATAGAGTTTAAAGCATAATCCAACTCTTCTTGAGTTACCTTTGATAAGTCTGTTTTCTTAGGGAAAAATTCTCTAAGTAATCCATTAGAATTTTCATTAGTTCCACGCTGCCAAGCAGAATATGGTTCAGCAAAATAAATATCGATCTCAAATTGAGATTCAATATTTTTGTAACATGAAAACTCTTTACCACGATCTACAGTAATCGTTTTTACAGCGTTGTTAGGCAAAGATGAAATAAGTTGTTTTATAGCTACTTCCATTGATTTAGAAGAGCGATCAGGCATTAGAAAACTAATGTAATAGCGAGATTTTCTTTCTACGAAAGTAGCCAGACAGCCTTTACTTTTCCTCGGCTTGAAACAACTGTATCTGCCTCCCAATGGCCAAAAGTATTGCGTTTTTTAATATCCTTAGGACGTTGAGATATTGATTTACCAATGTTGAAACGACCCCGGGTTTCTTTAGGTCGTTGTCTCTTGCCTTTTTGTCTTAAATAAGGAAACAAATCTAACGTAAATGAATTGGCATTAATCCATCTATAAATTGTTTTAAAACAAACCTTTTTTTGAAGTAATCTTCCAACAATTTGTTCAGGTGACCAATGTAATTTTAGATGATGGATAATTGTATTAATCAGTTCATTTGTTAATTTGGAAGGACGACCACAATTCTTTTTTCGAGTTTCATAATTAGTTTGAGCTGTTTCAGCAACATAATTATGAATGGATTTATTTCTTTTAATTTCGCGAGAAATGGTAGAAACCGAACGGTTTAACCGTTTGGCAATAGCTCTTAAAGAATAATTTTCTTTCCTAAGAATCTCTATACTTGCACGCTCAGTTATTGTAAGATGAATGTAGCTCATATTGGCACCCCTTGTATGTGTTTTTGTGGTTATTAACATCTTACAATAAAGTGCCAATCATGGGCCTTTTTATGGAATTTTATTAGTGTTGCACTTAATATTACAATTCGTCATACAAAAAAATGCACTCCATAAAATTAGATATTTTCAATCTAATTTTTGGAGTGCCATCATATTAATTATGCTTTTTTAAATCTTTGTTTATTTTGCTCATCGGATTTCAGTTTCCATATCATATCATAAACTTTATTTGATAGAAATTTATCAATTTCATTCTTAAATATTTTATTCACTACTTTTTTATCGTCATTATCCTCATTTAATATTTCAATAAGTTCTTTGTTTTGTTCATAAAATATTTTTCTTTTTTCATTCAAATCTTCAGTGTATTCAATTGGATCCTTTTCTTTTACTACTTGAGTAACACTATCAAGTATTTCATTTATAATATTATTTTCAGAAAAAGATTTCATCGTATTTCTCATATAGTATTTACTTGCTACTTTATTACATACGTACTCTATTTCTGCACCAGATAAGTTTGTTGATTTATTAGCTATTATTTCTAAATTATTGTTAGAAATATTTATACCCCTTTTTTGTAAATGGACATTAAAAATTATTTTTCTATCCTTAGATGATGGATTATCTACGTAGAAAATTTCATCAAATCTACCTTTTCTAATTAACTCTGGTGGTATATTATTGTCAATAGTATTTGCTGTCGCTACAACAAAAACACTTTTATTATCATCACTCATCCAAGTTAAAAATAAACCTAGAATTTTTCTCATCGTATCATTATTTTCATTATTTATTCCAGCAAAGGTTTTTTCAATTTCATCGATCCATAACACACATGGACTCATTGTTTGGACAATTTGAAGAGTACTTTGCATTTTCTTTTCACTTTCACCGACATATTTACCAAGAATTTTGCTTATATCAAATTTAATTAAAGGCATTTTCATCTCACTAGCAGTAGCTTTAGCTAACAAGCTTTTACCATTACCTGGTTTTCCAAGTATCAATACTCCTTTAGGGAGATTGATTTGCATTTCTTTTAATTGATTCATTTTATCATACTTAAGCTTAGTTTCGTTTATATAAGATTTTAATTCTTTTAGTCCACCAATGTCATTAAATGAGTTTAAATTTTCAACGATTGATAAAGTTCCATTTTTCTTTATGAACTGACTCTTCATTTCGTTTATTTCTTCTAATATTTTTTCTTTAATTTCATACTCATACAATAAATTAATACTATTTTCATAAAATAACATTGCTAACGTTTGTTCTATTTCAAATTCATTTAAACCTATTAAAGCATTTATCAAATATTTAGGTGGACGAATTTTCATATCCAAATCATCTACTTGAAAATCTAAAAATGTTCTAACTATTTCATGTATTTCGGTATAACTTGGTAATTCTTTATTAATAACTACTGAATATTTCTTTAATTTCTCTGGTATCTCAAAATTGTCGCCAATAAATACCAAAGTCAGATTCTTGTAAATAGATTCAATAACATTTTGTGAAACATCAGCCAGTAAATTAATAGTTTCGATATCTTCTTGTGCTAATTCTGTTTCAAAACCTTTTAATACTATTAAATTATTTCCTACTTCATACTGAGTCAATTTTTTCGAAATTTGATTTAAATTAGTTATATTTTCATTTTCTTTTATAGCAAAATCATAATGTTGGTTAGTCAGCGAGTTATATATATATATATTATCTTTAATCTGAAAATCATATAAATTGTTAATTACATTTTGTGAACTATACATAGAATTTTCAACAAACACTAAAGGAAAACCTACTTCAATGTACTTCACAAGTTTGTTTAAAATAGTTTCATTCATTTTAGTACCCATAACTTTCGAATTTATATTAATTCATTTTATTAATTTTTGATTTAAATGCTTTTGATAGCTCATGACCATAATTATCCATTAACTCTTTAATAGTTTTTTTATCAATACCTATAGAATTTATTCCACTTTCATTCATGTTTTCAAAACTATCAATAATAAACACTTCATATTTTAGTAAATTTTTTAAAAGTTTTTCTCTATGTGTATTGGAATAGACATCTTTAAGACTTAATTCTTTTATGATTTTCTTATAGTCATTGTAATCTTGTACATAATTATCATTAAAATTGGGAATAATTTTTTCCAATAATACATAATACAAATTACCATATACTGGAGTATTATTAATAAAATTCGTTAAATGACAATATTCTTTATTTGTTATAATATTCTTTCTAAGCAACCAAAAAAACACTTCAGTACTTTTACATTTTTCAAATAATTCTAATGATAATTTATACTTTAAAAGTTGCCTAGAATTACATATTATCTCCTCTTTAATTGTTAATTTGGGGGTTATTTTCTTTTTCATATTTTTTTTGTTCTATTTCCTTGTTATTTATGTTTTGCATATTGGAATTCTTATCAAATTCTTTATTTAAATCTATTTTAGCTTCTTCAAACTTATTATTTATGTCTTTATTAAAAATATGGCTACTTAATTTGAAAAGTGTTGAGATTATTGCTCTTGGTTTATTACCAAAAGTGAAATCTAAAATTTCAGTAGAATATTCTTGGATTTTAATATCTTCTTTCAAAAACTTTACTACTGAAATTGTATAGTTTTGCACCGTATCTTTAACTCTACTTATAAATCCAAATCTATCAAATTTATCTTTTGCATATTGATACGTAATTTTTGTAACTTTTAATCCCATAGTTATTGGAAAGGATACTAGTTTTATATATTCTTCTTCATCTAATTGATTTTGTAATTCTTTACTTTTGATAATATTCAATTCAATTATTTTACTTACTAATTCTTCTAATTTTTCATCTCCATCACTAGCTAAATACTTTTTGAAGTTTACTAGAAATTCTTCACCCTCTTTTAATTGATTCATAAAAACATCTGTGCTATCTTTAAAACCATTTTTCAATAAATTATTTATTTTTGATTTTACAAAATCATAATCGTCAGTTAATTGCGTTATTATTTGATTATCTGTCAATCCGCCAGATGTCATTTCTTGTTTCTTTTTGTTTACTTGATCATAAAATTTCATAGCATTAGCAACTATTTTTTTTATTTTTTCAATATTCATTATGCCACCTCAAACTTCAATTTTTCTAGTTCTTCTTTAATTGCTTTTTGTTTATCATCAACTTTGGCTTTCTCTCTTAATTCTGCTTCAACTTTTTCAAGTTGTTCATCAAATAAATCTACATTCAAAGCATTAATAGTATCTTCCCAATATGAGTTTGCTTGATATAAGAAAATTTCTTTTGGAGTATACCCTCTAAATGTTTGATCTTCATCTCTTTTCGGTTTTGATGCTTTATCATAACCTTTAACCAACTTTTTAGCTAAATCTTTCTTCCAAGCTGTTTTACTTATTAAAGTTTTTATAGTCATCCCTGCTACAATTGCTATACCTATTGCAATTGTCATCGGACCCCCGATCACCGAAACTGCTGAAGCTACACTAGCAGTTCCACCAACTGATATACCTAGTGATGTCAATACTGAAACAGCTTGTGAGATAAAAATGTAACCTCCTAAATTGCCTAAAGAACTAAAATATACGCTAAATGCCCCTACAGTAGCTAATGAACTTAATCCACCTACAAAATTTGCAACAAAATTGAATCCACCTACATTAACTTTATTTAATTCCTGTTCTGCTATATAATTTAGCTTTTTATTTATCATTTCTGAAAATGTTTGAGAGTGTTTGTTAATGACATCATTAATTTGAGATTCTATTTCATTTTGAAACCATTGTACAAATCTTTCTTGATCTCTTTTCTTTTTACCAAAATCCTTCATATCTATTAGATATTCAACATTACTTTCATTAATCTCATTTCTATAGATGTCTTTAATCTCATTGATAGTTTCAATTTTGAGTTCTTTCGCTGTTTGAGTAATTGAATTAACTAATTCTTCATTCTGTTGTAGGTGTTTTTTTTTCTCCTCTAGAAAATTTTCTAAATTTTTTTTTGCTTCTGATTTTTCACTTAAATTTTCAATAGTATTTCTTAACTCTACGTTATACTGATAAAATAATTCTTTTTCATATTTTTCTAAAATTTCATATCTATTATTTGTTATTTTTTGTAATAGTTCTAATAAAGCGTTTTTCAACCTTTTTTTAGCGCGCTCAGTTTCCACATCAAAATCAAATGCTCTTTCTCTAATAGAAGTAAAATTAAAATCTATACCCTTTTGCTTATTAAAGTATTTCTCTGGTATTGTTTCATAAAAATCGTTTATTCTTTTATCTAGAATTTCATCAATAGATTCATTATTATCGCTACCTCGCTTGATTTCATTAGCTTGGCTAGCTATTATAAAGAAATTCTCAAACAAATCGGTTTTATCATATCTATTAACAAAATCAGGCGCTTCCTTTACCAATTCTTTTATGTAAGCCATATCCTCTAATTGCATAAACTGTGAAGCTTTCGATAAATATAAAGTAATATCCGCTCCTTTTGTTGAATTTTCAGCTATAATGTCGTCTTCCTTTTTAGCATTTGTACCTGGAATGTCCCAAATATCACAAGCATGTAAAATTGGTTTATCTAAATAACAAACTATAGTATAGTTAAATTCCAATTCCTTTATTTTATTTTCTTTATATTTTTCACCACCGTGTTTACCAAAATCTTCAATTAAATTATAATCTCCCTTTGTTAATAAATGTTCTTTGAAATATTCTTTATTATAAAGTTTATGCGTTTCTACAAGATTATCTTCAAATTTTGATGTTTTAAAAACACCTACATTACTTTCACCCATATGCTTCGGTTTATCTTCTAAGTGAATAATTTTTGTACTTACACTTGTGGTAGGAGTCCAACTAGTTGGCAAAGTCTTGTCCCCTAAAATATGGTTAATCATTGTAGATTTTCCAGAACTACTTGCTCCAAATAATGTAATACTTGGTTTTTTTATATTATCTAGTAAGCTACTAATTATTTTTACTTTTCTATCATTAAAATCTTTCAATACTGGACTTTTAATTATTTCTCTTTCATCTAAAAGATTAGTTAACAAAAAATTATAAGAATTAATTTTATCTTTAATCATTTTATCTTTTTCTGGAATGTTTGGGACCCAAGCTTTAAATTGAATTTCTTTGTAATAATAACCTTCTCTACCTACTTCAAAGATATCTACACCCGTTTTTTCTACTATTTGTCTTGAAAGTTCTTCCGATAATGATTTTGAACCATTTTCATATTCTACGATTTCATTGAAATCTAAACCAATCATTTCCGATAATTCTTCTTGGCTAACTTCTAACATTTCTTCTCTAAATTGTTTTAATTTTAAAGGCATTTTTGGTTCCTCATTTCATTAATTGTTTTAATTTATCCCATCGTGGGTCTTGTTTAGTATGTTTGTGATCATGGTTTTGTTTTTTCATTTTTAGTTGTTTGATATCAACTTGTTTTTGAATTTCAAGTTTCTCTTTGAAGTTGGTGCTGTAATTATCTAAGATGTCTATCCAATTGACGAAGGTAAATGTTTCATCTAATGTGTCTTCAACTTCTTCTTTGAACTTTCGATCGTTTGTTTTAAATCGATGTATATCTTTATGTAAGGCGTATAGTAAACTTGTAAATTCACCTTTATTTTTCTCTAAAATATCTACGGTTTTTAATCCATATTCACTAAGTGTGTGATTGATGCTTGCTTGTGACAATGCATCAAAATCGTCAAAATGTATAACTCTGACATCATGTTGGTCTTTTAAATTTTTAAATACACGCGCTACATTTGAAAATTCTTGCGTATTACTTTGCCATTTTAGTATTTCTTTTTCTACAACATCGGAAAATTGCAAATAACCGTAATATGAAATAATTCGTTCGTAATAGCCTGACAATATAAGATAAACCCATATATCTGTATCAACGATTGGCGGCGTCATACCCTTATTAGTCATGATTGAGCACCTCTATTTTGTCGATAATTTCATTTATCTTCGCTCCAGAAACGAGCCCTTCATTATAGTTATGTTCTAGCACCGTCATAATATTAGGCGAGATTTGAATATCATTTGTCGGTTCTAAGATATCTGTTGGTAAATCATTATCTGTGTAAATTGCATACAATTGAGCCTTATGATCTATACGAGAGAGTGCACTCAATTGTTGATACGTATCATGTGGAATAGGATTCAGCTGCATTGCTCTTATCATAGCAGCACCAAAACTAATCTGATAATGTACACTCATGCGCGCAATCACATCGGGGCGCATAATATCATCATATGCTGCCATCCATTTTTGAATTTCTGTATTTGGCAATAACACAATACCTGCAAATATTTCTGCTTCTCTTTCTTCTAATGACTTATGATTAAAATCACTAATTCCATTTTGATGATTCATGTAATGGTGGTATACTTCATGCCACAACGAAAATTGTTGACGGCCTTTACTATGATTTGTATTCACAAAGATGAACGGAAATCGATCCTTCTTCATATAAAAACCAGATAAATTATTAGGTGCTTGTGCTTTTACAATGTAGTAGCCCATTTCAGATAACACTTGTGTTGAATTCGTTATCGGATATTGGAGTTGGTGATCTGAAATGAATTGTTCTGCCACTGGAATAATACGTTCTATTGTTTCACGGTATGATTCAGTCACGTGACTCACTTCCAACCTTTAATTGATATGTCAGCAATTGGAAGATGTCATCGAGTTGTTTGACTCTGTGGTTAATTTCTTCAGTATTCTCCAATGCACGAAATGAAATGCTATCTAAGTCTTCTTGAGGTAAATGTTCTAGAAGTATTTCAGGTGTCGTCTTTAATATTGTAGCTGCACGTTGATAATCTTGCGCTAACCATATTAAGTTTGGACTTAAAAGCTTACGCAGTTGCTTAGTATCATAATCATGATGTTTAGCAAATGTCACTTGATCTAAACCACTGAATTCTATTTCTTTTTGTATGCGCTTACTTATTTCGACTTGCGTGTATTTGGGTATCATATGTATTTCCTGCTTTCGTTTATGAATGATACATGTTTATTATAATTATTAAATTAATATTTTGCTATACATTTTATATTAAAAATAAGGTATCTATCCAATTTATTTAACTGCAAAAATTAGAAGATTTTCTTTTTACTACCTTTACAATATACTTCCCTTTTAATCATTGTAATGATGACATTTTCTACGTGTGTTCTTAGAAATTTAGGTTTTAGTAGTGCTTTTCTAGCTAACTTCTTTGCGTCGTGATCCAATTTAATCATAATTACAACTCCTCTTTGACTGATTTAATCATAGTTTATCGCACTACATAGACAAAAATTGTCTACCTATAATTCCCAAGTATCTTTTCAATTTCAGCTATATGTTTCTCTTTCAAACTATTAGGCGATAATACTTTCACTCTTGCGCCTTGTGATAACAGCCACATTAAAATGCCATCGCCAATGACTTCAATTTCTACTACAAATCGGTTATTGGTGTAATCTTTTTTCAATAATTGTGCAGTTGGGAAACGATCAAGCACTGACTCAATAATCCCGCCATTAAATTCAAAGCGTACTTTCTTCCAATGGCCGCCATACATGAAATAGATACGTTGTTTCAAAGCGCCTTCTCTAATATATGGTGAATTCGGAACGTTAAATTTAGTGTTCAATACTTTATATTCTTGAATTCGATCTATCCTAAAAATGAGTACCTGTTCTTTATCATTAACCCCTACTAAATAAAAGTACAGTTCAGAAAATGTAATATACATTGGTTTGATGACATGTGTACGCCCTTTGTTCATTGCATTAAAATAGTTAAATTCAATCACGCGATTTTGTTGAATAATATGATTTAAATCCCAAATTTTATTTAATAATGGCTCGCCATGATTCATGGGCTCATAATAAACTAGTTCAGATTGAATGGCCTTTTCAATTACACGTTGATTCTCATCAGACATATGTTTCGTAAGGTTATTAACAATCATTTGTAATTCATCTTCAGATAGTCCTCTTGTTGAAATAAGAATTTTTAATATCGCTAGCACCTGTGTTTTATCAAAGGTTTCACTACTATTGTGGACCATTTCATATTTACGGTCTGTCGTATTCATCGTTATCTTCAAATGCGCCATATCCGTTCTGTTAGCAAAGAAGTCATTTAAATGCGCGATATAACGCTGCACGGTTCTGTCAGATTTTTTACCTATGATGTCGCCTATTTGTGCCTTAGATAAGCGTTCGCCAGACATAAACTTTAAATATAGCTCTAGCGTGTCAGTTGTTTTAGTCATAGTTACCTCCCATTTTTGGAAAATGAATGATTCTACTTTATTAAACAACAATAAAATAAAAAATGTAAGATACATCTTTTTACTACGACAAAAATTGACGCACCTTGGAGGTATACTAAGCTCAAGCAGTTCAAAACACTTAGAAAGTTGGGAATAAAGAATGAATTTGCAAAACCAATCCAAACATCCGCAAATGTTTAACCATGTTTCAAAAGAAGATAAAACACTAGCAATGATTATGTGGGTCTTAACCTTTTTCACAAGTTTTGTAGCACCTTTAGTGATTTGGTTAGTCAAAAAAGACGAATCTGAATACATTGATAAGCAAGGGAAAAATTGCCTGAATTTCGCTATTAGTTACGGTATCTATGGTATTGTTAGTTTCTTATTGACTGTCATTTTAATTGGTTATTTCGCTCTAATGGCTTTAATCATTGCCAACATCACTTATACGATATTAGCAATTGTTTCATGCAATAAAGGTGAAGATTATGTCGTTCCATTCACAATTGAAATAATTAAATAAATCAAAACAAGCCTTCCACTTCGTTTAAACTTCGAAATGGAAGGCTTTATTTATGTGCTTTGTCGTTCTACGATATTTAATTTTAATACGTCATGATTACTTTCAAACGTTGTATCTTCAAGCAATGCCAATAAATAGTGAATTAATTGCTTACCAATGTCATTAACTGGTTGATTCACTGTCGATAAAGGAATCTTCAATAAACTAGAAATGGGTTGGTTATCATATCCCATAATCGCGATTTGATTAGGAATATCAATATGATGCTCAGTTAAAAAATGAATTAACCCTAATGCGACTTCATCACTGCCAGTAAATATAGCATCTGGCAACATGTCTTGTTCTAGCAATGTTTCCCCTATGCGTTCACCGTCTTCAATCGTATGCACATTATTAAAAATCCACTCTCGTCTAATGTCTAAACCATTGTCTTTCATTGCCTCTCTAAACCCAATATTTCTAGGCTTATTGAAACAATGATCATAGTAATGATTATCTGTACAATACGCTATATGACGATAGCCTTTATTAATTAAGTATTGAATGGCATCATATGTCGTTTGACGTTGATTAGTATGTATGATTTTCACTTTATCTGACTGAGTTGATTGATCCGCCGATAATACGATAGGACCATATTGCGTATACGGTTCTAAAACCTCTATATCATTTTCAAGCGTACCCATAATCACGCCAGCGATGTGCTTTTGTTTAAGCATATTTAATAACCGTAATTCTTCATCTTTATGATTATATGTCTGCATGATTAACGTATGATATGGCGTATCTTTAATTTCTTTGTCAATTGTATCTATTAAGTATGCGAAATACGGATTCGTAATTCTAGGTACAATAATACCAATCGTATAAGACTTGTTAGAGCGCAATTGCATCGCGATTGAATTTGGAACATAATCCAGTTCATCCATCGCTTGTTGGATTTTAATTTTCTTTTCCTCAGAAATATAGGGATGATGGTTCATATACCTTGAAACCGTCGATATGGATAATCCCGCTCTCTGAGCTACATCTTTAATTGTCGCCATAGTACCCACCTTTAATGAAACCGTTTTCATTATTTATGATAGGTTGTCGCTACATTTTTGTCAATCACTCAAGTTAGATATTCAACAGTAAATAGGGTGTGGAACAGGATTCTTTTAAAATTCGTCGTCCACTCCCAGCTTGCTTTGCTTGTAGAATTTCTTTATGAAATTCTCTCTGCTGGGGCCCCACTCCCAGCTTGCTTTGCTTGTAGAATTTCTTAGTGAAATTCTCTTTGCTTGGGCCCCGCCCACCTCCGCAAGAATGATTAGAACCGAGAAATGCTTGATTTAAGCGATATCTCAGTTCAGTCAGCTACTGTGAATTGGCAAAGTAGCATGATTATATTGTTTATGTCTCAGTCTCGAAGACAGCATTTTATTGGCACCATCTTCGTATAATGATGAAATCATTTGGGTTCCCTATTTATGCTTCCACTAACCATTCAATTGTACGTTTAATCGCTTTATCCCAGAAGGCATAATCGTGTTCACCTGGGCTTTCTTCGTATTGATAGTCTATCCCTTTATCATCCAAGTAGGCCATAAATTGTTGGTTGTCTTCGTATAAGAAATCTTCTGTCCCACATTGAATGAATAACTCAGGTAGAGTTAAGCCTTTGTCAACGGCTTCATCAACTAAATGATATGTATCGAGTTCAGTCCCTTTGATATTGGTATCTTCCCCAGTAATCGCTTTAGGTGCGAAATCAGTATAATCAAGTTCCATTAGTCCTTGTGCTTGAAAGACTGCAGATAATGGTGATGCTTTAGCGAATAGCTCACCTTGTGTTAATGCAAATTTCATCGTGCCATACCCACCCATTGAATGTCCTGCAATAAAATTGTCTTCACGCCGTGTCGATAATGGCAGTAACTTATGCGCATAGTGATACACTTCCAATATGTGGTCATAATAACTATGACCGTACGCCATATTCGCATAACCACTATGATCTGCATTTGGCATAATAATGGCTAATCGATGTTCATCTGCATATCGCTCAATACTTGTGAAACGTGTATACGATGTTGCATCACTTGATAATCCATGTAGTAGCATCAATGTTTGATACGATTTCGGCGATGGTGTATCGTCGAAGAAACTCGCGTCTTCTGGAATGATTGCTACAAACGATTGTTGCATACCTAAAGCTGGTGAGAAGTAATTGATTGTCATGAGTGCCATATTCATTATCATCCCTTCTAATAATAAATCATTATATCCATTTTACACTTTTTTCGACAAAGGTGTCACCAAAGCGCGACTCCTTCAGTCATCTCGCCAAGTTACTTTGCATTTCTATATCATTTCATATAAGAATGCTTAAAAAAATAAGGCACCTTTCGCATCATCTAACTTAATGAACGAGGTGCCTTATGTATCCAGGAACTTTATATCCCGGACTCAAAGTAGCAATTGTGTTTATATCGGTTTTGGTAGTTTAATATAAACGTTCTTTTATATAAAGGGGTCTTTGTGTCTTATTGTATTACTTTATAATCATCCAATTTTTGCCATTTTTTATTAATTTTTTCTCTTCTTTTAATTCATGTACAATATGGCCTGTTGTTTCACGTGAAATACCTGCTAAATCACTTAGTAGTTGAATGGTCATGATATGATTAATTTCGTAAAATTCATCATGATCGTATCCTATTGCATGACATAAATAATATAGTACTTTCTCAATACGTTCTCTCGCCAATTTTGTAGTTAATGCCATATTGTATTCCATTAGAAGTTCAAGTTCGTTATTTAACTTTTCGAACAGTGTAACAAATATGTCGTCATGATTTTTACAAAGATATTCCAACATATCTTTAGGTATGCCTATTACATTACATGGTGTAATAGCTGTACACATCTCGTTTAATTCCATTTTCCGAAAGAGATGATTTAACGGAAATAATACCTGCGATTTATTCAGCTTACGATAAGCGTCTCCATCTTCATTTATTGTTTCACGCAAAACAATCCCGTCTAGTAACAAATACACATATGTAGGTTGATCAGATGAATAATATATGATTTGTCCTTTATTGTAATGTCGTATGAAACACTCACTCTTGAATGCTTGAATGACACCTGTTGGAATATTTAAGTAAGACGCTAATTGTTTGAGTCCTTCACTTAAATCATTATCTCTGTTGTTGATAAATGTCTTTCCAGCCATTGAGATACACTCCTAAACCTTTTAAAACTTTTTATTAGAATACTGAAACGCTACCCATCGCTAAGCGAATAATACCTATTATTGCAAGTATGATGATGACTGCAAATAAGATATAATCACCTTTCGTTAACGGTTTATGATTATTACGTTGTACGAAACGATAAACAAATAGACCAGGGATATAGAGCAACATGGTTAATAACAAGTAATCAATACCTGCAGCGTACACAAGCCATATCGCATAGATAGATGCAATGATACCGATTGTCCATTGTTTCACTGTAGCGTGTCCTTTATGTTCAATTGTATATTTCAATTGATAAAAGGCACTAAACATATACGGAATTAAAATCGCGCTTGATGCAAGTGAAAATGCAAATTGATATGCACTATCTGTAAATAACATGCTGACTAAGAATATTTGTACTAAAATATTTGTAATTAATAATGCATTAATAGGTGCTTTATTTTTATTTTCTTTAGCAAACCATTTCGGGAACAAGCCATCTTTGGCCACTATGAATGGTAGCTCACCAGCTAATAACGTCCAACCAAGCCATGCACCTAAAACAGAAATGATTAAACCAATGTTAACGAGAACTGAACCCCAATGACCAACGATATGTTCTAAAACTTGTGCCATAGATGGACTTGCAAGATCAGCAATTTGATTTTGTTGAATGACACCTTGTGCTAAGACGGTCATTAAGAAATAAATAACGAGGACTGAAACAAGTCCAATAACGGTAGCAGTACCTACGTCTTTTTTCGATTTAGCACGACCTGAGAATACCACTGCACCTTCAATACCAGTGAACACCCATACGGTTACAAGCATTGTACTCTTCACTTGAGACATTGTATCGCCCCAACTAAATACACCTGTACCTCCACTTGTCATGCCATAGAATCCTGCTTTGAATGTATCGAAATTAAATACTACAATCATACAAATAATAACTAAGAATATAGGAATTAACTTTGCAACAGTTACAATACTATTGATGAAAGCTGCGGTTTCAACACCTCTAAGTATTAAGAAGTGCACACCCCATAGCAAGAAAGAAGCGACGATAATACTTGGTAGTGTATTACCACCTTTGAAGATTGGGAAGAAGTTACCTACCGCTGACATCAATAATGTTGCATAGGCTACGTTACCTAGAAAAGCAGCAAACCAATAGCCCCAAGCACTTGAGAAACCAATAAAGTCACCAAATCCAGCTTGTGCATAACTGTAAATACCGCCTTCTAAGTCCGGTCTTACATTAGTGAGATTTTGGAAAACAAATGCGAGTGAAATCATTCCAATTGCAGTGATGATCCAACCAATCATAATGGCTAAACCACCGGCTTGACCACCCATATCAGAAATGATGTTGAACGCACCGCCACCAATCATAGAACCAATAACTAAACCAATGAGTGACGTTTTACCAAGTTTGTTTGTGTCTGATTCATTCATAATTCATTTCCCCTTCTAAGGAGGATTACTTTTAAATTAAGGGCTTGAAGCATCGTTATTCAATTGATTGGCAATTTGCTTCAAACCCTTCTCCTTGTGTTATATTGCTACATCACTTTCTCAGCGATGTATTTTCAAAATAAGTCCTTATAGTTGCTCGAAATACTTTAAATGTCTTCTCTAAATAATGGTTGGCTCATACATCTTGGGCCCCCACGTCCACGAACAAGCTCACTACCTGTGATTTCAAGTACTTTAATACCTTTGTCACGAAGTAATTGGTTTGATACGTAGTTTCGGTCGTAAGTAACAACTACACCTGGGCGGATACATAATGTATTTGAACCATCATTCCATTGTTCACGTGCACCGTCGATAACATCACCGTTACCTGTTGGAATAAACTCGATTTTTTCAACACCAAGTACATCTGCAAGTGTTTCACGTAATTTATTAGAATGTGTGATTTTAATGTCGTCTTTGGCTTCATCGTATTCAATTGTAAATAAATTCATATTATTTTCTTCTTTGAAAATTGCTGAATGTACTGTGAATTTATCGTAGTCAATCATTGTGAATACGGTATCTAAATGCATGAATGTACGGCTATTTGGAATTTCAATCGCAATCACTTTTTTGAATGTTGTAGATTCATCTTTGAATATATTACGTGCTAAGCGTTCAATCGCTTGTGCTGATGTACGCTCTGAAATACCAATGGCTAAAGCATCTTTAGAAAGAATTAACTCATCGCCACCTTCGATGTTAAATGGTGAATTTCTGTCTAACCATACCGGTACATCTGCATCTTTAAATCTTGGGTGGTATTTTAGAATGTATGTCATAAATAGAGATTCTCTACGACGTGCTCTCCAATACATTCTGTTGATTGTCATACCTCTACCTACTGATGCTTGAGGGTCACGTGTAAAGTAAAGGTTAGGCATTGGGTCTAAATAGAATGGATATCTATCATCCATATATTCAACGAGATGTGTTGTTTTAAGTTCAATTTCTTCTTTTCTTACACCAGCCATAATTTTGTCGATTAATTCTTGGTCAGATAATGTCGCAAAGAATGTTTTAATTTCAGCTTCATGTCCTAAGACTGTTTTTTGAGATTCTGCAAGAATATCATCAATAAATTGTTCACGCACATCTTTATCTGCAATGGCTTCAGCTGCTAGTTTTTCTAGATAAACAACTTCTACACCTTCATCACGAAGTGTTTGTGCAAATTTGTCGTGTTCTTCTTGTGCCACTTTTAAATAAGGAATATCATCGAATAGCAAGCCACTTAAGTGATCTGGTACTAAATTTTCTAGTTCTTTACCAGGTCGTTTGAGTAATACTGTTTTCAATCTGCCGATTTCACTGTTTACTTGGATAGGTCCTTGAGTCATATTCATTTCCTCCTTTATTTATCTACAACTAGAGTATAAAGCGCTTTCAGATTTCATTATGTGATTGTTTTCACATTCTAAATGTGTGTTAATTCATGCTTTTTGGTTATTCAATGCATATTTTTGATTGAATATACAATAATGTTAGGTAATTAGTGATTATTATGTATATTTCATTCATGTTGACATGCTGATATCTAACCGAAAAAGTTTTTTATGCATCATTCTGTATTTATAAACACTTATCATTTTTACGTTTAACACGATGAACGCTCAAGATGTGAACATTATATTTTAAGCGTTTCACACACTATTATAGATAACATCAAAACGTAAATCCACATTATATTTTATGCATTAATTTGAATATTTATGATTAAACAGTTTATAGTGAACATATTTTGCCATTTCCTCTGAATTTGTAAGTACCATTAATGTGTCATTGCCCCCCACTGTTCCAAGGATTTCTGCAATATTCATGCGATCAATAAAATAATTTATACCTTGTGCAAATCCAGGAGAGGTTTTGATTAGTATGTAACTATCTTTGATGATGATACTTTGAATTTCATTATCGTAATAATGAAGTAGTTTCGTTTTAGCATCCATTTGTTGTGTATTATCTAACTTTTTATAATACGATTGGTTACTTACTGCTGGGACTTTAAATATCTTTAATTCTTTTAAATCTCTTGAAATTGTAGTGATGCTATAACGTACGCCAAAATGTGTATCAATATAATCTGCAATCTCTTCTTTTTTATTAAAGCGATTATTCTTAACTACCGTTTCGATGAGATCTAGACGTTTACTCTTTTTCATATTATAAACTCCTCTACCCCTATACAGCATAAAGCTGTATGTATTCTTACCTTTAACGTATCATCTTTTCGTATATCGTGGTGTTGGCTATTTCATGAATTTTGCTATCATTTTTATTTATTTTCACAAAAAAACTCCAAAAGTGAGCATTATTACTCAACTTTCGGAGTGTCACCATTATGCTATTTCGTTTCTTTCATTGCTTGTTTCACGGTACTATAGCCCATTACTACACGATCCACTTTACCTTTTTCTACATCAAACCAAACTGTCATTCCCTTTGTATTGGGTTGGTAGTAGTAAATGCCCGTTGTATTATGTTTATGATTATCAATTTTTTGTAAGTCTTTACCATAAACTTTATTTAATTGGTCTAATGATAATTGCCCAGTCACCTTTAAATCAAGTAATGATGCTGTTTTACCGTCTTTAGATACATTTCTGAAATATTGATCATATTTTTTAACATTTTTAGTCGATGATGTTGACTTTAATTTAACACCATTAAATGTGACATTCTCAGCTTTTACTGCATTTTTAAAATATTTGTCTAATACAAAAGATACGTCTTGACCCGCATACCCTTTATAATTGTAATAGGCAGATGTCGCATTGGCTTGAGTAGTCGTTGTGTTTGACATCGTTTTAGATTCGGCATGTGCGATAGATGTTTCCGTTAATGTACCGGTAACACCTACACCTAATAATGTACTTAATGCCAAGGTTGCAGTGACGAATGTTTGCGTTGATTTTCTCAAATGAATAGCCTTCTTTCTTTATAACTAAACATATCATACGCTATTCAAAGTGGTTATACAATTTTTATTCTTTGATAAGGAAAGCGCATTTGTGCTTAATCTGTGAATGTTATAAATTATACAAAATTAAATTTCACAAATCGTTAAATAATGTTTTTATATAAATTATGTTATACTAAATGTAGGAGTAACATCCCCATTAACTCCTTCACAAAAAGTTATATTATGTAATGACTATAGCCATAAGTTTACTTCCCCTTTGTTAAACTTATGGCTCTTTTATATAGTCTTTTTTACTTTTCCGCCATAAATATAAAATTCATTTATATTGTAAAAAACCTCTTCCAAAGTACGAACATATGTTCTATAATGATGTTGAGGTGGTTAACATGATTCCAAATCCTAATGCGCCAGATGAATATAAATATGAAACAGATTATCGTAAAATACCAAGACAATATTTAGACGCTAATATTCCTCAAGGACGTGGCATGGTGAAGTGGGCGCCATTTGCGACAATGCCAGAACAATATCAACGGTTGAATGATTTTATTGAGGAACAGAATAAAATTGCCATGCCTTCTTTATCAGATGATCAATTTGAAATGATTAATCGTCAGCTGACTTACAAGTTCACACAGCATCAACTGGCGATGATTAGTTATTGGAGAAATGGTTATATTCAATCCATTGCAGCCTATATACGTCGGATTGATTCATTGAATCGATGCATCACCATTAGTAATGAGAATGGCTCACAAACAATGAAACTCGACTTTGCGGTTATTTGTAATGTGGAGTAAGTGTGGTACGCAATGAGTGATGCTTATCACTGAACCAGGTATTGCGTTTTAGCTAAATTGAAATAAAGGGAGTAGAACCACATTCCTTTCGACTGTGTTGTTCCACTCCCAAATCTAAAGTTATTTACTTGTTGTAAAGCCTGCATAACTAATATCTACTTCTACAACTTTGCCTTCATTAAGTACGAATGATGCCGCTAAACCATTTTTATTAGGTTTGTATACGTAAATACCGCTACCTTTGGCATTTTTGTTACCTTTTACTTTTTTCAAATCTTTACCATATGCTTTTTTAAGTTGATTATACGTTAAATCACCTTTGACTATAAATTGTAACTTATTCGCTTTTTTACCGTCGCTCGTTACACCAGTAAATTTCTGATTATACTTCTCTTTAACTGTTGTACTGTTCGTTTTAGCAAGTTTAATACCGTTAAATTTAATGTTGTCATGCTTAATTGCGTTAATAAAGTTTTTATCTGTTAAGAATTTAGCATCTTTATCAACGTAACCATTATAAGCGTAATAATACCCTTTCGTTTGAGTTGCTGCATGGGCAGTATCTTGTACTGGTAGTACTGCGCTACTCACTCCTAAAAGTGTTCCAAATGCTAATGTTGTTGAGGCAATAGTTTTAACTACTTTATTCATGTTAGTCCTTCTTTCTATATTAGAATTACACTTCACTTATATTATCGCACAATACATACAAACATTCACTGTACTTAAGACCTATTTATCAAAATTTTAGTAAACAAAATTTAATATTATAAAGTTGTGTTAATACTATCTATTTTATGAAGTTTTATTATAATAAGATAAAGAAATGAATTAAGGACGGAGGACACACTTTGAAAAAAGTATTGGCAGGTATCATCATTTTATTACTTATTGTTGCTTTAGGCTTTTCAATATTTTTTGCAGCAACTGGTACTAAACATTCAAATTCGAGCGATGACCATAAAACTGAAAAACATGATAAAAAAGACAAAAAAGATAAAACAAGTGAAACACAAACTGAATCACAATCTAATGCGTCTGATAATGGGGAAAATGCACAATCAGAGCCAGCGTCAAACAATAATGTAAATACTCAACAAAATGATTCGACACAACCAAATAACTCTGCAACACAATCATCTAAAACAAAAGAAAACAGTTCTAGACAAAATAGTTCAGAAAGTGCTACTTCAGAGAAAAAGACGAAAGAAACACAAACAACACAACAACCAAGTACACAACCATCGACACAACAACCGGCAACCTCTCAACCGAACACTCAGAACAAAACAACAACTCAAAGTAGTTCAACACAAAGTTCAAGTAGTTCAGCTAAAGCAAATAATTCTAATGGTACAAACCAATAAAATTTGAGTGAGCTAACGCTAAATAGATGTTACCAAAACATCCGGGGCATAAAGTTCCAGGATAAGTAAATAAAGAAGGGAGTGGGACGACGAATTCAAAAAGAATTCTCTCCCACTCCCTATTTTGCTAGGAATTTTGTCCCAGTCGCTTCCTACTATCTAAATATCATTTTTGCGTCTATTCAGTAACTTTACTTTCATCTACACGTTTAGAAATTTTACGCATTACTGGATCTAACACTGGTTTGACTAAGATACCTAGAATAAAGAATCCTAATCCGAATAGTGCTAGGATAAGCATTTTTGTGATTAATATTTCCGGTACAATGCCACCTACTGTTTCACGTAATGAATCTATCACATACGTGAACGGTAAATATGGTGAAATGGTTTGGAAGAATTTAGGTGCTGTAACGACTGGGAAAGTACCCCCACCACCGGCAATTTGTAGTACTAATAAAATAATTGCGATTGCTTTACCTGGGTTACCAAGTAATGATACGCATGTATACACTATTGTGTTAAAGACAATCGCACCACATAATGCAACTAAGATAAATAGTATCGGTGATTCAACTTGTGCTTTCAAAATCACTAAGTCCCCAATGGTTACAATCAGTGTTTGAATGATTCCCATCATGATAAAGAATGCACCTTTACCTAAATAAATTTGACGTTTCGTCAATTCGTCTCTCAATGATTCATGTTTATTATCTACAGACAATAAACTTACTAATAGCAAGGCACCTACCCATATAGATAATGAGGTATAGAATGGTGTCATACCTGAACCATAATCTTTAACTGGGAAGACATCCACTTGTTTTTTATGAATTGGATTGGCGATCACATTAGCTTGTTTCTTCAAGTCATTCTTCAACGCATCAATGACTTTATCAACCGCATCGTCTTCGTCTAATTTCTTGAAGATTTTATTCGCTTTGTCTAAATCTTTTTCAATATCAGGCAAACGATTTTCAGAGAAATTCGCTAAGTTAGCTAATGCCTCTTTCGCACGTGGTTGATTTTGATTTAATAAATCAACTGCATTGTCATACTTATTAAACAATGTTGGTAAATTCGCATTTACAGTTGCTGTCGCATTAGCAAGTTGTTGCTCTAACTCAGGTAAATCATTACGAACAAAGTCTGCTGCATTCGCTACGTCTGCTTTTACAGTCGGGAAGTAGTTCTGTGCCGTTTGCATCGCATTAATATATGTTTGTTCTAAAGCCGGCAATTCGCTTTGAATATTAGCAATGCGATTTTGCCCATCCGCTACAATATCTTGACCCGCAATGATAACACGATTAATTGTATTTAATTTAGATTGAACGTCTGATAGCGTATTCTGACCTTTATTTAATTCTTGCGTAATTTGATTAGATACGACTAACAAACGATTGTTTAAGTCATTTTTAATAAAGTCACGGTAGTTACCTAACGCTTTATTTAAATCTGGTAATGAACGTAATACATTAACCGCTTCTGCTTTTCCTGAACTGCCATTTTTCAAGGCATCAATAAGTTGATTCGTTGAACGCAATGTATCACTGATGCGATTATTTGCACTTTCTACTTGTTTAATTTGTGATGATAAATCGACATGTTCTCTTTTTTCTAATTCCTTTAATACGTCGATCAGTTGTTGGTTATTTTTCGAGCTGTTTTCAAGACGTGTTTTTAAATTTCGTAACATCTCATTAAATTCAGTTGGTCGATTAGAACCGATGACGCCATAGGATATCGTTTTCAAGGCATTGATGTCTGACTGTGTCGCTTTCGCTTGAGTATCAGAATGACTAGAAAGTGTGAGTAACGCTTCTGCAAGCGCACTGTTCATCGACTTCACGTCTTTGTCTGACACAATTTGATTATCGTTGACAGTGTCTTGGCTACTATCCGTACTCAACTTCTGAATATCATAGTGTGGCAATCCCGATGTACTTTGTTGACGCAAGCTGTTATTAGCTTGATTATTTACCTCTTGTGCACGATTGGCCGCTTCTTGGTAATCACCTACACGTTGCTGCGCAGCTGTAAGATATCCTTGTGCATCGTTCAGACGTGAATGTGCTAAATCAAGCCCTTCACTAGCAATATCTACACCTCTATTAATTTTAGGGAACTGTGCTGGTATATCATTAGAAGCTACATTTAGCAATTTCTCAATATTTGGCATATATTCATTAAGTGCTAAGATGAGTTTTGCTTTCTCGTTTAATGATGGTATGGCCGCATTCACATCATTCAGTTTTTGTTGTGCATCTAAAACATCACCTTTATAATTACCTAGCGCACGAAATTGATTAGCATATTTATCAAGCTCATCTTGATGATCATTCAAATATTCAATACGATCTGCAATTTTATTAATTTCTGGTAATGAATTATGTGCTGCATAAACTGCATTTTTAATCTTATTAATTGTAGGCACTTCATCTTCCAGTTGAATACCTACTTTATTCGCTTCTTGTAGTAACGCTTTCGTCACTGTCTCATTGAATTGTTTGTTTGCTTCGTCAACAATGACCGTTGAACCTGTATCTGTCATTTTCGGTGCAACCGCATTAATTTTCTGATTAACTTTATATTCAATATCTGCTTTTTGCGGTTTCTTTCTCAATGTCCCAGTAATTTGATGTGAGAATTCTTTCGGTATGTATATGCCGGCATAGTATTTCCCCATTTTGATTTCATGGTCTGCCTTTTCCCGGCTAACGAATTGCCAATCAAATTTATCATTCTTTTTAAGATTGTTCTCAAGCGTATTACCCACGTTAATGTTCTTACCGCGAACTTTGTCGCCTCGGTCCTCGTTCACAACAGCGACTTTGATATGACCTGTATGACTATATGGATCCCACATGGCCCATAAGTTAAACCACGCATAAAAAGATGGTAATATTGCCAGACCAGCTAGTATGACCCAAACTGCTGGCGTCTTAGCCACACGTTTCAAGTCCGTTTTAAATAGTTTTAGTGCGTTTTTCATTTTCACACTCCTAAAAATGAAATATTAAGATTTTATCTCAAAATGATTTTAAGCATTGTTTTTTTCTTTATAGAGTTAGTATAATACTTTTATTGAGTAAAGCAGAAATTAGTTGATAGTGGTCAACTAAAAACCATAATAAGTATTATATCAAATTCTGATATATTCGCATACCACTATAATTTATTTGATAGGAGGCAAAGCGCGTCATGTCGAAGCATAAATTTATCATCTATTTTTTAACTACAACGCTAGTATTACCAACATTTACAACTAGCATTGCCCATGCTGAAGACACACAAGCAAATGCTAAGACACAAGCATCCACTACATCAAAAGAAGCAACTTATGATACTGAAGATGTAGATGATAACCATACGAATGAAACGACTGAATCAAATGACAAACAATCAGATAGTCCCTCTTCAGAGACACCAACTAAAGAAGCGTCAAAGAAACATAATAATAAAGAACAAAATAAATCTACACATACGTCATCAGAAAGAAGGGATGACGATAACAAAAACGTATCTCGTAGTCATCAAACGCGTGATGAAGACAAACAGGACACTTACCGTACACCCCTTTCTCCTATTTTTGACGAAGCACAATCTAGCGGCTTGTTTTCATCTAACTTTTTAAATCCTGATTTATATCAAAATGGATTTAGTTTAACCAATTTAATTGCATCACTATTCCATTTCGACAGTGATATTTCAGATTATGAGCAACCCGCAAGTTCTAGTGAATCAACAGATGACGACCATATCACAGATGAACACGATGCCGACACAGCTCATCGTGAGCATCAAGATGTGAAGCAAAACGATGAACAAGCTAATCAAACAGACCATTCAACACAACAAGATGACACGGCGACGAACCAGCAATCAACAGCTAATCAAAATAAAGATGATGCGAGCGTGAGCAAAGCATTAGATGCTATTGATGATTTCGTTTCTGATACCACAGATGATCATCAAGCAAGTCATGATGTAGCTAACACTGACCGTCAACACGAATCTACTACGGATGATGCAAGTACTCGTACTAATGATGACGCTAATCATGCCTCATCTTCTGATAGTAAGTCTTTAACTGAATCCGCTTTAGATTCTGTACTGGATCAATACAGTGAAGATGCTAAAAAGACGCATCACAATTTTGAATCATCTAAAAAAGATAACATATCAGACACGTCTAAAGATGAACAAGATAATGATGATACGACGACATCTAATAATCCACAATTACCAACTAAAGACGAACTTGAACATAAGACAGCACCCGCACAATCGTTTGAAGATGACTTTAAACAAAGCAACACACGTTCAACTAGTCTCTTCCAAACCTTACCTCAATTTAATGGTAATGAAGTAACTGACGGAGACATAGCAGTAGTTGAAAATAAAGATACACGTGACTTTATTAAATCTATTGCTAAAGATGCACATCAAATTGGTCAAGACAAAGATATTTATGCCTCAGTTATGATTGCACAGGCTATTCTTGAGTCAAGTTCAGGTAATAGTGCTTTAGCACAAGCGCCAAATTATAATTTATTTGGAATTAAGGGGAGTTATAAAGGACAATCTGTTAACTTTAATACTTTAGAAGCTGGCAGTGATCAAAGTATGTTTAGTATTAATGCCGGTTTCCGAAAATACCCAAATACGAAGGCATCATTGGAAGATTATGCTGATTTAATTAAACATGGTATTGATGGTAATGCCACAATCTATAAATCTACCTGGAAGAGTGAAGCTATAGATTATCGTGATGCAACACAACATTTGAGTCGTACATATGCTACGGATCCGAACTATGCTACTAAATTGAACAGTTTAATCAAGCACTATCACTTAACAGATTTTGATAAGAAAACAATGCCTGATTTAGATCAATATGCTAAACAAACATCGAGTGGCAAAGATACTTCAGGTCGTGGATTTAAATCATTCGAAGTAACGGATGCGTCTTCACCATATCCTCAAGGTCAATGTACTTGGTATGTATACGAACGTGTTCAACAATTTGGTAAGCAAGTCAGTGGTGACTGGGGCGATGCACATCATTGGGATAATCGCGCAGAACGTGATAACTATGATGTCAGTCAAACACCTTCAACTCATAGTGCCGTTGTCTTTGAAGCAGGACAAGCTGGCGCCCATGACGTATATGGTCATGTGGCTTTCGTTGAAAAAGTAAACAGTGATGGCTCAATCGTCATTTCAGAATCTAACGTTAAAGGTTTAGGCATCGTGTCATATCGCACTATTGATGCAAACACAGCTAAAACCTTACATTACATTGAACCAAAATAACATTGCAATGGATGGAGTAAATAAACTGTTACACAAAAAAGGTGGTGCACCCTACCCGGGTGAACCACCTTTTTAATTCATTTATTAAGAGTAAATTAATACTTGAGTGATTAGCATGCCACCACCAAAGATGAATACGAAGGCAACGACTGGCCATACGAATTTCAACCAATGAGAGTACTTCATGTCTAACATTTGTAATGTTGCCATAATCAATCCTGTTGGTGCTAAGAAGAGCATTGCATATTGACCAAATTGATATGCTGTAACAATTACAAATCTAGGAATTCCTACTGTATCAGCAAGTGGTGCAAAGATTGGCATTGCGAGTACTGCTAATCCAGAAGATGATGGAATAATGAAACCTAGGAAGAAGAAGATAATCAACAATATTACAATGAAGATTGGTCCACTTACACCCTGTACAAGTGATGAACTGAAGTTCAAGATTGTATCTGAGATTAAGCCATCATTCATAATCATATTGATACCACGTGCTAAGCCAATGATAAGTGATACCCCTACCAAGCTTGATGCCCCTTCAACAAATGCATCGACGACGACTTTCTCGCCGAGTCCATCTTTACCTAATGCAACCATTAGCATGATTACAATCGTAAATGCTAGGAACATTGAGGCCATGATTGGGAACCACCAACCTTGTGTCATAACGCCCCACACCATGATTGGGAATGGTAGAATGAATAAAATTAAAATGATTTTTTTGCGTAATGTAAATGGTTTTTCAGCACCATCATCGTTAATAACTGACCATTGTTTTTCGAATTTAGCTTTATCTTCATAAGTATATGATGCTTTTGGATCTTTTTTGATTTTTTTAGAGTACCAATATAAATAACCTACTGTGAATATTGTAGCTACGATTAAGCCCGCGATTCTCCAGTATAAACCGTCAACGAATGTTGTACCCGCTGCATTTGATGCGATAACAACTGAGAATGGGTTAACAGTTGAGAATGTACTACCCACAGAACTCGCAAGGAAGATTGCCCCAACACATATAATTGAGTCATATCCCATTGCAATAAAGATTGGAACAAGTATTGGATAAAATGCTACCGCTTCTTCTTCAATACCACAAAGCGTACCGCCTAATACCATTAATACAGATACCATGAATACAAGTAAGAATTCATGACCTTTTGTTTTTTTAGTCAGTGCTAAGAGTCCTGATTCGAATGAACCACTCTTTTGTACAACACCAATAAGTCCACCTAATACGAGAATAAATACCATTACGTCTACGGCTTCAATCGTACCGTTGACCATACTTGATGTAATTTGGTCTGGTCCAGCAGGATTTTGATCTAATCGTTCATATGTTCCAGGAATTGAGATAGGTTTATTGATGGCACCTGATTTAAATTGGTCTACATCAATTTTTACACCTAATTTATCTAATTGCTCTTGTGTTCCAGGGACTGTTTTTGATTTATTATGCGCATCAACAATTTTGAATTCTTGCGCACCGCCATCATATGATAACTTAGAATAAGCACCAGCTGGTATGATCCACGTTGCCATAACCGCAATTACAGTTAAAATAAATAAAATTGTAAATGCGCCGGGCATCTTAAGCGAGAATCGTTTTTTCCGTCCTTTGCTTGTGCTGTTAGTTACGTCATTAGTATGTGTCATGCGTTTCAACCCCTTCAAGTATTTTTTATCTATGAAAATGCTTACACATTCAAAACTTATACTTTATTGAAATATGTCAAATAAGTGACTTTGTGAAAAAATTATCAATTTCTTTTTCCACTATTAGTGTATGTCTAATGCAATTTACAATCAATATGAATATATATAAAAGTGTAAATATTTTAGATAAATTCATAATTATTTCACACAACTTTACCAAGAATTTCTCGAAATTCGCTTGCTATTTTTGGTAAATTGTGCAAACGCTTTCTTTTTCTAATCCTCGTTTCCTAATTGAAATGCGCAAGTCAGAGTCAACATTCCTCATGGCTCTATTAAATTCGTTTATACTCATAAAAAAACTGAGAAAAGCTTACTATAAGCATTTTCTCAGTTTAGCTTGTGCTACATTACGTGTGCAATGTAACTTACAATATAAGTTTATATTTATTGTTTTGTGTGTTGTCGTTTGCGGCGACCTAACCAAATCAATGTACCACCCGCTACCACTAATAGCATGGTTATCGGTAACCATGATTTCTTAACTACTTCCCCGGTATTAGGTAAAGATAAATTACCATCATCATCAAATAAGCCACTTAAAAAGCCATCATCGTTTCCTAAATGTCCTAAAGATAACCCTTGTACTGGATTAGGAATGTCTTCAATACTATCTAAAAGATGACCACCTGAATTAAGGCCATTTAATAGACTGCCACCAGTTAATCCATCTAATACATGAGACCCTTGGTTAAGAAGGTTTGAGTTAGATGTAGTATGATTTGAAGTACCATTAATACGATCAAGTAGTGATAGTCTTTGTGTAATCGGTGCTAAGATATAATTTAAATTCTTTTTGGCATTGTCGAGTTGATTTTGTAGTTGAAGTAAATCGCTCGTAGTACCATTTAACGCATTCTTCACTAAATCTAACGTGTTTGCTTTACCTGTTTGTGCTCTAGCAATGATATCTGCCAATGCTTTTGCTTGTGACTGATTTAACTTTGTCGCTAACAACGTTTCAATCGTTTGTTTACGGTCTGATGATTTTTCGAGAACATCTTTAAGAATATCATCTGCAGTCACTGTTCGTTGTGCATTGATTTCTTGTTTCACTTTATTGACTAATTCTGAATTAGACAGTTGTGCTTTAGCAAGTCGTTTCGCAATTTGTGATGCCTCACTATTGCCTAAACGCGTTGAAAGTAATGTTTTAATTAACGCTTCTTTATCTGGCGCTTGGTCGAACATGGATGCTAAGATGTCATCGCTTGTCGTCGTTTTCAAACGATCTAGCTGTTTCATCACTTGGTCTGTAATTTGCTTATCTGATTGACCTTTAGTGTTAATCTCTTTGGCTATATGTTGTGCCTCATTTTTACTAAAGACACTTCCGATGATTTGGTCAACTGTTGCTCGTTTATCTTTCGATTGTTCTAGGCGATCAAGAATTGTATCTCGATTTGCTTTAACATCTTGTCGAACATTTGTTATATCATTTTCAACATTTTGTTTCTGTTTAGTTGTCAAATTTTGGTTTTGTTTTACTTGTTGTTCGAGTTGTCTTAATTGCTCAAGTTTACGATTACTATATCGTTCAGTTGTATTGTCTTGTGCACCTTCTACTTTTGAAATAGCTTGGTCAATTTTTTGAGTAGCTGATAACTTATCATTCAATGCGTTAAGTGCATCACTTTCTGAATGATTCGTGTTTGCGTGATGATTTGTGACATCCTCTTTATCCATTTGTTTAACATCATTTAAAACACGTCCATCTGAATGGGATTGTGCCGTATTCTCTGAAGAAGATGGTGCTGATTGGGTATCTTGCGTCGTAGATTCTACATCTCTTTCAGTATCTTCCACTGATGTATGCTGATTGTCTTTGACTGATTCGACATCATTTTTCAGATCGTCTAATTTATCTAAGACGGACGTATCATCACTTTCTTTTTCTAAATGGTTTGAATCTCCAGACGTTGATGGTTGATCACTACTTAACTGTTCATGATCATTAACTGTTTCTTCTGACTCCAAATCATCATTTTGTTGATGAGTATCAACCTTTTCAGATAAAGTATTTAAATCTGTGATGATTTTATCTAATTCATCTAATTGATTTTCTTCATTTACTGACGAATGTTTAGACATTGAATGTGCGTCGTTCGTTGAAGGTATTTCGTTGTGATCCGCTTCTTCAGTACTTTCTTCATCAGATATACGATTTTCTGCTTGTGCATCCCTTACAATTTGATCTATTTCAGATTGGTTACGTGCATCTTCAATATCTTGTTTATAGCTTTTAATTTCGTTCGTTTTTAAGTGTTTTAAACGATCAATTTTCGTCTTCGCTTTATCTATCGCTAGATCAAGTTGGCCTTGAACCGTTTTCACTTCACTTGAAGTGTTGTTAGCATGGTCATTTGATTGCGCAAAGCTATCCTTTGTAAATCCATAGCCTACGAATGTTCCACTCATTAACAATACTGAACATGACACTTTTAAGTACGAACTGAATTTAGAATGTTGTTTATGCTTATCCACGCATGTCACCCTTTTTTATTAATATTCCACTACATTATATAACATTTATTTTAAAACTTATACTTCTGTTTATTGAAATCTAATACAAGCTTTCCTTTTTTGACTAATCGCAAATGTTTATAATTTAATACTTTTCGTGTTAATGCTACTCATATCTGTGACCTTAACAGAATATTGATACGCATTCGTTAAATCTATAAGCGATAAGAATTTATTATGACCTGCACCTGTATCAATATCTAATATATTTTTCTTTTGATATAACTCATCATTTTTAAGACCATAGCGATAATTAGGGATATGACCATGGATCAAGTATTTATTTTTAGGGATGTTTCTATTTAAATTGTGATTATAATGCCCGTTGTGTATTCTTTGATTTGTTTATTTAAAGGCTTTGACGTATCAATGCCAGCATGCGCAAATATGTACTCATCGATAACCTCAATCGTAGACAATTCTCTTAAAAACTTATGCCATCGTTTAATTTTTTTATCTTTACTTTCCAACCAACGCATCTCATGGTTTCCAGCTAACGCGCGCGCACCTCGACGTTTTAACCGCTTCACTAACTTTAAAGTACCAAATGAGTCAGGACCATTATTAACATAATCTCCCATTAAAACCAGTTGATCTTTTCTAGCATTAAAATTTACTGCTTTCAAAAGAGAGACAAGCGCTTTCCGATGTCCATGAATATCAGAAACCACCAGTATCCTTTCTTTCATATGCCTTCTCTCCTAACCTACTGCTAAATGCATACTAATATAAAACCACTGTTTAACTAACTTTAAACAAATTATTAACGTGTGCTCAAAATTCTTTATTTATTATAGGAAATAGTATAAACAAAATATATATTTTGGGGAATCAATTTATGAATACAAAGCAATTACACATTTTTAAACATTTCGTTGAAGCACAAAATGAAAACGCCGTCGCTGAAAAGCTCGGCATCACACAACCAACAGTAACATTTCATTTAAAGAACTTAAGTAAAGAATGCGGTTTACCACTCTATTTCAAGAAAGGTAAACATTTCAACCTGACTGAAGCTGGAGAATTACTTTATCGAAATGCGACTAAAATGATTAATTTAATTGAAGAAACCACAGATATGATGGACGATTTTAAGCAATCTAAACGAGGTACATTGAGAATTGGAGCTAGTCATGCACCGATTTATAGTATTTTGCCCTCAACCTTTAAAAACTATATGCATGAACATCCAAATATAGACATTAACTTAACGGTAGATACCGCACCAGTCATTATTGATCAAGTCAAAAATCGTAAAATTGATATTGCTGTCATAGCCGAAAAAGGCTTTAACGAAAGTGAACTACAAGTTAAACGTCTTCACGACAACCCACTCGTACTTGCTATGGATAAACGTCACCCGCTAGCTCAACATAAACAATGTACAATTGAGGATATTAATAACTATCGTTTCATTATACATAACGGTGGTTCAACTCGAGACAGTATTAATGAATGGCGAAAAAAGAACTTTATCAACTTAGATGTCCATATGGAAACAAATAGTATTAGCAGTATTCTAGCAACGATTAAAGATTCTAATTACTTAAGTTTAGTGAGTGAAAACGCCATTCGTCATCATCCTAATATTATTAGTAAACAATTGCCTAACGCCCCAACGACAAGTTATATATCACTCATTTATCGAAATGATAGACATCTGACTACAATCATTCAAGACTTTATTACGTTAATATATAACGCTAAATAACTTTCATATACCTTAGCAATCACGTTGATTAGACTTTCGTTAACGCGATTGCTTTTTTATATACGTACTATTCCGATGACGATGTTCCTTGATGACTCATTCATTCAATTTAAATACTTATAGTTTGAAAAATCAGTTTATTATTATATTTATAAAATATTAAGATAGCATAAAGTTTGTTAATAAATATTCTAAAAAACAATAACAATTTTACATTATATTAATAAATCGCTATAAAAAATTGTGTTCACATAATATAATAGATTTGAATGAAAGATATACATATTAATCAATTTGCTATTTTGTATATTATTGATTAGGAGGCAATGTTAATGCTCGTTCTTTCCATCACCTTATTACTCCTAGGTCTTATTCTAATCGGTATTAGTCGATTTGTTGCATATCAGCGTGACATTGATCTTAGAGAAAAAATTTATATTCCAGGTATTATTTTTGTATTAATTGGCGCATTACTTCTCCTGTTTGATTTAATGAAATAACCACAACTTAATACATGCACCCTATTATCTTCAGGTACACCAGCTTCAAGCGGTTACCTGTTTTTTTATTATCCCCACGAAATCATGCTATTTTCTCCAACATTTCTTCCAAAGTGTTGCATTTTCCAACGTCATATAACTTTTAATGGTACCGAACAAGGGTATAACTTGTTACATTATCAAATGTAACATTTTAAATAAGCTTAATTTGCGATGGTGATGTAACATCCTTGCTCACAATTCATCAACACACTATCTATAGGTTAAGCAAATAAAATCATAATGAAATAGGGGGAAATGTCTTGGCAAAGCTATTATATAAATTAGGAAAATTTATAGCTAAAAACAAATGGCTAAGTGTCATAGGATGGCTTGTCATTCTAGGTGTCATTATTACGCCTTTAATGATCAACTCACCTAAGTTTGATAGTGACATTACTATGAACGGCCTTAAGTCATTAGACACAAACGACAAAATCAGTAAAGAATTTCATCAGGATAGTGAAAAAGCCTCGATGAAAATTGTCTTTCATTCTAATAAGAATGATGGATTGAATAATAAAGATACGAAGAAAGATATTGAAGATGCACTAGATAACATCAGACAAAATGATGATTACATCCAAAACATCTCAAATCCATATGACACTGGACAAGTTAACGATGAAGGTGACACTGCGATTGCTAACGTAAGTTACGTCGTTCCACAAACTGGATTAAAAGATTCATCTAAACATATCATCGACAAAGAATTAAAAGATGTAACAGATAACCATAATGTTCAAATCGAGAAAACACAAGGTGGCGCTATGAATGCCGAACCTGGTGGTACATCTGAAATTGTTGGTATCGTCGTAGCATTTGTAATTTTACTTATTACTTTTGGTTCGCTGATTGCAGCGGGTATGCCAATTATTAGTGCAATCATCGGCTTAGGTTCAAGTGTTGGTATCATTGCGTTATTAACTTATATCTTTGATATTCCAAACTTCACACTTACACTAGCCGTAATGATTGGTTTAGCTGTTGGTATTGACTACTCACTCTTTATTCTATTCAGATTTAAAGAACTTAAGAAAAAAGGTGTCGATACTGTAGAAGCTATTGCAACTGCAGTTGGTACAGCAGGTAGTGCAGTCATATTTGCTGGTCTTACCGTTATGATTGCTGTTTGTGGATTATCACTCGTGGGCATTGATTTCTTAGCAGTAATGGGATTCGCTTCAGCAATTAGTGTATTATTCGCAGTATTAGCAGCATTAACATTATTACCTGCACTGATTAGTATCTTCCATAAGAGCATTAAAATTAAAGATAAACCATCTAAAAGTAAAGATCCTAAAGATCACCCTTGGGCAAAATTTATTGTAGGCAAACCAGTTATTGCAGTGATTGTGAGTTTAATTATTTTAATCTTAGCTGCGATTCCAGTCAGTGGCATGCGTTTAGGTATTCCAGATGACAGCTTAAAACCAACGGATTCATCAGAGTATAAAGCCTATAAATTGATCTCAGATAACTTTGGTGAAGGTTATAACGGACAAATCGTTATGTTAGTTAATACAAAAGATGGTGGCAGTAAAAACACTATCGAACGTGACTTAAATAATATGCGTAGCGATTTAGAAGATATCGACAATGTAGATACCGTGTCAAAAGCGCAATTGACTGACAATAACAATTACGCACTATTCACAATTATTCCTGAAAAAGGACCTAACGCTCAATCTACAGAAAATCTCGTATACGACTTACGTGATTATCACAGTCAAGCTCAAGAAAAATATGACTATAGTACAGAAATTTCAGGACAAAGCGTCATTAATATCGATATGTCCGAAAAATTAAATAACGCTATTCCAGTATTCGCTGGCGTTATTGTTGTATTAGCATTCTTCTTATTAATGATTGTATTCCGTTCAATCTTAGTTCCATTAAAAGCAGTACTAGGATTCATCCTATCATTAATGGCTACATTAGGTTTCACAACATTAGTTATTCAAAACGGCTTTATGGGTGGCTTATTCGGAATTGAAAATACAGGACCATTACTTGCATTCCTTCCAGTGATCACAATTGGCTTGTTATTCGGACTTGCCATCGACTACGAGTTATTCTTAATGACACGTGTCCATGAAGAATACAGCAAGACGGGTGATAACGACCATTCAATTCGCGTCGGTATTAAAGAGAGTGGACCTGTCATCGTAGCAGCAGCACTCATTATGTTCAGTGTGTTCATTGCATTCGTCTTCCAAGACGATAGTGCAATCAAATCAATGGGTATCGCACTTGGATTTGGTGTCTTATTCGACGCATTTGTCGTACGTATGACGTTGATTCCTGCGCTAACTAAACTGTTTGGCAAAGCTTCATGGTACCTACCTAAATGGTTAGGTTCAGTATTGCCAAATATTGATGTAGAAGGTAAAGCTTTTTCAGAAGATCAACATCAAGACGCATCTTCTGAAAAAGATCATGACAACGATAGACATGGTGAATACGCTAGCCCAGACAAACAAGATCATCGTTATCAAAATGGTAGCCGTCACGATAATCACAACTATAATGATGAAGATTATAATCGTTCTGTACATCTAGGTCATCATCACGACACCCGCACGCACCAACATCATTACTATGATAACCAATATGATGATATTGATTATGCGTCACTTTACACGCAAAATGGCGATTATAGTCAGCACGATAAATATAATGATCGTGCGCGTCGCGATCGAGACAAATACGATAGACAAGATGAAAATCGTTATAACAGTGATGAACAATACAACGATCGTCATCATGAGCACGATTCAAATTTCGACAAAACAACAAATCTTTATAAAGAATTAACTGATAGCAATGTCGATCAAGATGTATTATTTAAAGCACTTATGTTATACGCTCGTGAAAATAATAAAGGTGTTTACGATAGATATAACCGACCATCTCACCATCGTCACGATGACGAATATAGAGACTAATGATTACAAAGGAGGAAACACGTTATGTTAAAACGACGTAGTTCGAAAGTGATAGGACTACTAGCCACACTTGCCTTAGCCATAGTGCTAAGTGCTTGTGGTAATAGTGGTAGCGGTAGTGGTTCATCTGACGATAGTCAAACATCACTTGGTAATAAAGAAATCGAAATACCCTATATCGCGAGTGATAATTCCACACCACGTTCACTAGTGATAGCAGAAGTATTGAAAAAAGCAGGTTATGATGTAACGACTACACCTGTAACAGCAAGCGGTCCATTATATGCTGCTGTCTCAGAGAACACTGATTCATTCCATGCATCAGGTATCTTCCCTACTACTGATAAAAGTTATTACGATAAATTCAAAAGTAAGTTAACTATTTATGATGACAAACATTTAATTGATAACGCAAAAGTAGGCTTAGCAGTACCTAAATATGTACAAGACGTTGATTCAATTAGCGACTTAAAAGATAGTGATTTCGGTAAATCTGTAGATTGGACAATTCAAGGCACAGATGCACGTAATGGTGTGATGAAAGAAACGAAAGATGAACTTGATAGTGACAATCTTGATAAATATAGCTTGAAAGAAAGCTCTGACCAAGAACAATTCAAAAAAATCCAATCAGCTTATAAACAACAAAAACCAATTGTCTTCACAGCAATGGAACCAAGTTGGTTCTCTAAAGAATTAGACGTTAAAATGTTGAAAGATCCCGACAACATTTATGGTAATAACAATCAACATATCGATTTAGTATTTAACAAAGACTTTGAAGAAGCACATCCTGCAGCATATACAATTGCAACACGTATCGCAGATGACTGGAGTAAATCTGATGAAGAAAAATTAGCTAAACAAATCTTTGTTAATAATAAAAATCCAGAACAAGTAGCTAAAGACTACGTGGACGGCAATGATAATAAAGTGGATGAATGGTTAGACGGTATTGATACAAAATAACCTTTCACATGGGAGAAATTAAATAAGGGGCATGCTTGCTTGATATAGCATGATTTAAAACGGGAGTAAAATGGAAATCTCTATCACAATTGATTTCTATTTTGCTCTCATTTTTTGTATACATTAACCTTTCATAACTATAAACGTGTTGCGCACATATTTTACTTTTTATTTTTGATTCATATTCAATTGCACTATCCACATATGTAATCCCATTACATAATGGTTATTTTTGGAAATATAAAAGTCATTGTGATAAATTACTCTTATTACGTCAGGCTATCTGACAAGATTAAAGATATAGGAGCATCAGATAATGCCGTCAGCAAATCAAAAACGTATGATTAAACATATACATGAAACTGTGTTTGTACTTTTACATGATTATCATTTTGATGAAATCACTGTTCAAAAAATTTGCGATATTGCAGAGATTAACCGTAGTACGTTCTACAGATACTTTCAAGATAAATACGATTTACTCTACACCCTACCTGATTTCATTACTCAACAAATTATAGCTAAAGGTGACACGTCAGCCAATATTACAACACCAGAGTCGTTTGAAGATTTTATATACTTTATTGGCAATAATAAAAAGATTTTCAAGCATTTATTAGTATCATCGCGTCAAGCTGATGTATTTAGAAGCTTAACCAATGTAAGTCGCGATATGATGCTTAATAACTCCAAACGTCAAGATGATCCATTAGCTAAGAAGATTAGAGAAAGTAAACATCCTGAAATTGTAGCCGATTTTTATAGTAGTGGCGTAATAGAAGTACTACGCCGTTGGGTCGAAAATGACTACAATTACAATGTTGAAGAAGTGTTTGAAACATTAAACAACGTGCTTGAAACATCTCTAAATAGCCATAACAAATAAAAGCAATCTCACACAAACCAGGCGTGAGATTGCTTTTTAATTGATTACTTCCGTTTTCTATCTCCTGTTGTTTTATAAACCATGAAGATACTATTAGCAATGATTAATAGTGCTAGTATGACCATTGGCCAAACACCTATATTAACCATATTGAATACAATAAGTATTATCATCAAAACAAGATTTAGTGCATTTGAAATCAACATTAATCTATCCACTAAAATCACCTCTTATTACGTTATCCCCTGTTCCACTCAATTTAATTACAATTTTACGTCTACGATTGAAAGTTTTGTTTTTTCACAAATTGATTACCTACTAATTATGCTGTGCCGATAAGACGAATAAACAACATCGAACTTATTTCGTTTGAAATTGAAATGAAGTGAGAGGTTACTCAGTGTTATCTTACTTCATTCTTCCTACGTGGCAGGCATAAAGCAATTATGATAGCTATAATGCCAATGACGGCAATGATATTAAACTGGATTGTAAAGCTTGAAATCGCATTTAACACAATACTTAATACTGGTGCAATCGCTGTACCTAAAAATAAAATAAATGTATTAACTGATAAAAAGAAGCCTTGGTTACCATTCACGGTTAACCCTACTTTAGAAATCGTTGATGGGATTGCGAAGGCAATGCCACTTACAAATAGCACACTCCAAAATATGAGTAATACGATATTCGTTGTCATAGACATCAAGATAAGCGAACCTGTGCTCACAATCAGTGCACCTAAGATGAGATTTTTAACGCCAATACGGTCGCTAATACGCCCCGCTACAAGTGACAGTAGCATACCTATAATACCGAACAATTTAGCGTTAATCGCAGTCGTTTCATTTCCACCAATCGTATCGGACGTGACGTAATTATTAAACACTGTATACATACTAATAAACATCGTTAATAGTGTTAGTGACACACCATAACATAGTAGCACTGCTTTATTTGTCTTAAAATCACTAAAATTATTAAAGAATTTAAGTAACTGAATGTTTGGATTTTTCACTGGGCTTTCAGGAATTTGTTTAAGAATAACGAAAGCTAGGATAATATAAAGCACCGTTAATGTGAAATAAACCATGTGCCAATTTGAAAAGCCAACGATAATTTCACTTAAGTTTTGACCAATAATCCCGGATAGCATAAAACTTGTACTAATAAAGCTGATCGCAGTCATACGTTTAACCGGCGCGTAGGTTTCTGTGACATATGTGATAGATATGGGTGAAAAGGTAGCGGCAAATATGCCTTGTATGGCTCTTAAAATAACAAGTATCGTGAAAGAATGTACAAATCCTATAACTAAGCAAATAAGCACTAACCCACTAATACCAAATAATATAGTACGAATACGTCCATATTTTTCTGAAATAGTACCATAAAACAAACAACTCACTGAATATGTAATGGAAAATGCAACACCGTTTAACGTTGCAATGGATTGTGGAATTTTAAAGTCTTTCGCAAATTCTGCTGTTAATGGGATAGCAGTATATAAACTACTCATAACGATAATTCCAGCAATAAAAAATATGGTTGTTATTTTGTTATAATTCATTGGTTTTTGGATAGACATTTTGCTTCTCCCTTCTTCAATGTTTTCTACAACATTTCTATTATGACACTTTCGACTACTTTTCAAAAGACCACTTAAAATTGACGAAATACTTTTAAAGTTCATGCATTTAATAAATTTATACATCACCCTTTTCAAAAAAATCTCTAATTCGAAACATTTCTATTGACTATTCCTAAAATAAGGGCTACAATTCTAGTATAAATTTTATACCAATGGAGGTGACGTGTTGAAAATAGAATTAGGTTTGACTTCATTTGCAGACAATGGTGATATGGTGATGCCTGATGGTACACAACCCGCCGTGTCAAATGCGCAAAGAATTCGCGATATTGTAGAAGAAATTGAATTAGCAGATCAATTAGGTTTAGATATATATGGATTAGGCGAACATCATCGTCCTGATTATGCTGTATCAGATCCAGTCACTGTGCTTGCTGCTGCAGCATCGCGTACGAAGCATATTAAATTATCTTCAGCAGTAACTGTGTTATCATCAGATGACCCAGTACGTGTGTATCAACGCTATGCGACATTAGATGCTGTATCTAATGGGCGTGCTGAAATTATGATTGGTCGAGGGTCATTCATCGAATCTTTTCCATTATTCGGTTATAATTTAAATGACTACGAAGATTTATTTAATGAGAAATTGCAACTGTTATTACAGATTAACGAACATGAAGTCGTAAGTTGGGAAGGTAAGTTACGTCCAAGTTTCGACCCAACAGGTATATATCCTCGTGTCGAGCATGGTAAATTACCTATTTCCATTGCAACTGGTGGCACACCTGAATCCTCATTAAGAGCAGGTGCCTTTGGATTGCCGATTACGTATGCGATTATTGGTGGTAATCCTAGACGATTTACACGTAATATTGAGATTTATAAATCCGTTGCAGAATCATACGGTCATAATCCAGATGAATTATCTGTATCGGTGCACTCATGGGGCTACATCGCTGAAACTGATGAAGAAGCTAAGAAAGAATTCTTCCCTTCTTTGAAAGCACATCATGACATTTTAGGTCGCGAACGTGGTTGGCCTAGCTTTGATGAGAATATGTTAGAACGAGAAATTGGAAGTCACGGCGCAATCTACCTGGGTAGTCCTGAAACAGTTGCCCAAAAGATTATTGATACTGTGGAAACCTTAGGTCTTAACCGTTTCATGATTCATACACCTGTAGGCTCAATGCCTCATGCGAATGTAATGAAATCAATCCGTCTATTTGGCGAACGCGTTAAACCTATTGTTGATAAATACTTTGAAAACAAATAAAAAGGAGATTTTAAATTATGATTTTACGTTATGCTGCAAACTTAAAACTTGCTAAAGAATTATACACTGCTTCAAAACCTAAATTAAAAGGTGACCAAGAAATGAAAGACACATTCCAAAATGTATTTGGTTTACCAGAAAGTTCAGTTAAATTAGCTGGTACTGTAGAAGCTGCTGCTGCTGCTTTTTATGCTGCAAGTTTCTTAAACAAAAACTTATCACGTTTAGGTTCAATCGCTACTTTCGGTGTATTAGGCGTTGCTGCTTACAAACACTTTGAAGCTGGCCATGGTAAAGAAGGCGCTCAACACGCTTTAGACTTATTAGGCTTAGCTGCTTTAAGTTTCGCTGATACTTTCGATTGCGATAACAAATAATACAATTTAACTATAATATGAAAGTAGGACGTGTGATTAATGCTATCACACGTCCTACTTTCTTTATTGATCACTTTTCAAAAATTCTGGGAAAGTTTGTGGTTTATCATGAACAAGTTGTTCAAAGTCATCTGAATGTTGGTCGAGTAAACCTCTTGCACCCGCATCGTACATTGACGCTAGCAATGCGCCAAATCCTTTCGGTTCATCGTACATTTCTGCAAAAGTGTCAAAAGAAACAGGATCGTACTCAATCTTAGTACCTGATGCTTCAGAAAGTATTGCTGCTAACTCTGTCATAGAATAGCTATAACCTGATAGTAAATATCTCTGTCCAAACTTATCCGGTTGTTGTAATAACGCGACAATTCCTCTGGCAATATCGTCTCTTGAAATATAATTAATACGCCCTTCTCCTACTGGATAAATTAATTTATGCATTTTTGCAAGTTCTGGCAAATAAGGTTTCAACGGATCCATATACATCGCCATTCTGACATACGTATAATTTAAGCCACTTGAGGCTAGCAAACGTTCCGCATAGCCAAAGTATGGGCTCATATGAAATGGATTATTATGTTGATCTGCATAATAACCAATAAACATGATGTGTGAAACGTTGGCTTCTTGAGCTGCACTAACTAAATTCTCGACTTCTGGAAGTCGTTTAAATGATGGATGAATGATACTTGGAATAAATACAACTGTATCAATACCTTTAAATGCCTCAACCATACTTTCTTTATTAAAATAATCTAACTCTCGAACATTAACTTTATCTTTCCAATGCGCTGGCATTTTATCTGGATTTCGTATACCAATATTGAAATCAGATAACTGTTCTTTAATAGCATGTTCCGTTATATGTGAACCAAGATGGCCTGTTGCCCCAGTGAGTAAAATAGTCATATTTATCGCTTCTTTCTCTTTATATTTAAATAATTCTTATTTTATTATACTTCCTATAGTTATGATATTGCCTAAATAAGCTTTGTTATGCATAATCTTTTCTGAAAAAATATTGAAGGACGTTATAGAATTTAATATTTTGAGCAAACTTGATCGTAGTTAAAGATATTTTTGCAACATCTCACGACTAATATGACAATATGAGATATCCTCTGGATGTTTATCGAGTCGGTCCTGATGTTCATCCGCACTTGGAACATAGTTATTTAAGGGTAATACCTCTACAGCAATACGCGCCTTATCGGGTCGACTAGAAATGAAGCTTCGTGCTTCTTCAAGATGTTCCGCCTTCTCACTATATATCCCTGTACGATATTTTGGCCCTTCATCTACACCTTGTTTATTAATACTATACGGATCTATAATTTCGAAAAGGTAATTCATTAAATCAGTAATTGTTAATACCATAGGGTCAAACGTCGTTTTAACACATTCTGCATAACCGTCATATGTATCACTCCGTTGCGAGGAGGTCCCATTTGCACGTCCCGCTTCGGTCGTTAAGACACCCGGCAATGTTTTAATAAATGCTTGGACACCCCACAAACATCCACCTGCAATATAAATTGTTTCCATCTCTAGCACCTCATTTCTAATCTTAATTATAAAAAAATAGAAGGCACTTTGTTATCGTTTCCTTCTATTCCATCAAATTATTTTCTAACTAACGCAATGATTCCTGCAACAATAATTAAAATGCCTGATAAATAACCCATAAATTCCATTAAAAATATGTCTAGTAAGCCACCAACGATTAAAATAATTCCTATAGCTATTCTATCTCGTTCAATTAGACAGCTTAATATTAAAGTAAAGATACATAATAATAACGCGCTAAGTGCTATTACAGTCATTTTAAATGAATTTTGAGTTCCTAGTATCCAACCTATAGTTACGATTACCATTCCAGTTAGACCACCGATAATACCAAGTGCACTACCTAAAATACCTAATGTTTTTTCAGCAGTTCGATTCGTTGGTTTAGGTTTATTCATGTCTATATACGCCATTGTTGTCTCCTTCTTTATGCTGCATCATCTTCAGAAGTTGCATCTTCTGAATGACTGTCTACTGGTGGCTCATCAGAACCAGGTCCACTTGAATTGTCATCAGACTCTGATGCTTCATTGGCAGCTTCTTCAGCTTGTTGCTGTTCATATTCTTCTTGTGCCAATTGATCTTCATATGCTTGCATTGCTTTTTCATATTCCTTTTGTGCTTTTGCATTTTCTTTTTCATATAATGCTTCTACACGTGCCTCTAATTGATCATATTCAATTTCTAATACATCTTTAGAGACATGGTTCATCTTTTCCCCGTCAGTAAGTGAATTATATTCATCTACTAAGGCATTATACATATATGCTGGATACGTCACACCAACATCAGCTTGATCTGTATCTTTAGTTTTATTATTAGTGGTTGAGTCTGACTCATCTTCAACATCAGTAGTTGAGTCAGCCGAAGTATCTTTGCTGCCATTTGAATTTTTAATTTCTGATTTATTGATAATCCATTGGCCTCTTATTTTATTGAGGTTAGGTACTGTATCTAACTCTAACGTGTATTGATCACTATCGGGTACATCATAGGTAATGTAGCCTGAAGCCGTGTTATTATGATTCAATTGATGGCTGAACCCTTCATGCATGTCTTCGCTTCCATACCATTCTTCATAATTCTCATTATTCACTTTCATACTAAAATCTGTATTATCCATTAAAACTTGATCATCATTATTATTTCTAAATTTTATGTATAATCTCAAGGCTTTGCCATTTTCAGGCGCATTGTAGTCAGTGTAATGATCAATAAATTCCGCTTTAACAACTTTGATATCTACACCATCAGCATCCACAACTTGTCCTATTTTAAATTTCTTCATTTTGTCCGTAGCTTTTGCCTTGCTATTTGATTCTTCACCCTCAGCCTCATCCTTGTTGTCGCTGAAAGAACATCCTCCTAAAAAAATTAAAAATATAATACTTATAAAAAATAATCTTTTCATATTAGCCTCCTCATCTTTTTTGTAAATTAAAAGAATACTATTTACATATATTATTTTATATTTTAAAACTTAAAAAGCAATATATTTTTTATATTTAATTTAATTAATTTAGTCGATTAGTGCGTTACAAAATTTTGCAAACCAAAATAGATGTTTATTCATAACTTTTTCAGAATTACTTTTTAGACTGATATTACAAATTGGATAAAGGAGTGCAGACAAATGACTAATATCATAGCTTCAATATTATTACTCATTTCAATGGGGAGTTTAGCAGTAGCATTTCTTACAGGAATTTATCAAATACTTTCATGGTTAAGAGACAAAGATTATTCTCCTAGTTTTAAATTACCTATATTATTCTTTTTATTATACGTGGTATTCTATATCCCAACATTTATATTAATCAATTAAACATAAAGGTGGTTTATATGAAATGATTCGTTAAACTCCCTCCTCAATTCCTAAAATTAAGTGTCTGGATATGATTACTAGAGAAATAGGAAGGGAGTGGGACAGAATTCTTTTGAATTCGTTGTCCCACTCCCCGCTTGCTTTTCAACAAGTATGAAACTTTAAAGTTCTCTCTTAAAATTATTGTATCGCATCATTAACTATCGTTTTAAATGCACGTTGATCAATGCTATTGTTCTTCTCTTGTTGCGCAACAATACGTTGTTTGAATTGTTTTTTATCTTGTGCGACTTCGTTCAATATTTCAATTAACTGTTGTGGCTCACTTTGCTGAGTGATATTCTTTTCTGAAATAAATGCACGGCGATGTGCGGTTTCATCATAAGCTATAATCAATTGATTATTAAGCATTGCACGCTCAATGGCATTTACAATTTCGCCACCCTTATTGATATCTAAATAAACATCGCAAGTTGCGAATAAGTGATGAATCTTTTCTTGAGTAATGGTTGGATAGAGTTTAACGTTATCATATTTGCCTAAGTCCATTAACTTAGCGGACATTTCAGTAATCGCACCTATATGAAATTGATAATCTTTACATTGCTGTATGATCTTTTCCAAATTTGGAATATCATCAGAATTTGTTAAATTGAGTATTTGTTTCGTATATTGATTGGATTTCTGATAATCATACACATAACCCGCTTGACAAATCAATGGACGATAATGTGATGCAATATTGGATGTAATATTTTCAAACTCTACACGATCTGGGATAATTACACTTGCATGAAAGCGCCCATTATCTAGCAATAAGTTCATATTTCCCGGGACATCTCCATAACTCTGTTCTTGCCAAAATAACACTGCATTTGCAATATGATTCGATTGGTATAATACAAAGAAAGGTGTCGCTAATGAATTAATAAAGACGTCTGATGTATCAACATCTAATTGTTCTAAGAAGAAGCTGATAAAGTCCTGCTTCGTCGCAAAGAAATGCGACTGACCTTGCCAATCTAAGACGATATCATTAGTGACAAAGTTCTCGTATAATACCTCATTGCCTTGTCGATCCACATACGTTTTCAAGATTGCCGTTTTATTTAAATCATATATCGTTTCCGCATATTTAAAGCCATCTTTATTGTAAAAATCAACCGACCGCAGTTGACCATTTGTATCAAACCATTCTACAAAGTTTACGATTCTATTTTTAAAGTGTTCACGATAAAAGATACGACCTCGAACATGACCGTTATCTATAATTTCAGCTTGATCATGATTACCTTTAATTTCCCATAATGGTGGTACTTGAACTTCATTGAAAAAGGCTGCTTTATCACTATTCTTATGTTCGTAATTTGCAAAAAATTGATAAGGTGATATAAAGCCATCAGGTAAAAAACCATCATCGTCCATCACAATAGTTTGATGCTGAAAGCCTGCTAGTTGAAGTGATTGTTGAAGTTTTTGTGATGCTTCATCATATTTTTCAAATAAATTAATCATATAGCACCTCATCGATTAGATTTTGCCATTTTTGCGTAATATACTCGGTTTTAAATGATTCTGCTATAGTATATGACGTGTCATGTGGTTGCTTAGGTCCATCATTAAAATACTGCACGATTTTCTCAGCCATATAATCAGTAATAACCTCGATATCTTGGTTATCCCTATCGATAGGAATGAGGTAGCCATTTTCACCATGCTTAATAAAGGTTGGATTGCCATAATTCACATCAAAACCTATCATTCCAAGTCCTGAACCTACCGCTTCCATTAGCGTTAAGCCAAAGCCTTCACTTGTTGATGCCGACATAAACAAATCATAGTTGGCATAGATATCATCTAATTTCACATGCCCTTTTAACTGAATATAATCTTGCGCTTGATGTTCCGTAATAATGTCTTCAATCTTCGTTCTTTCGTTCCCATGACCATATATATCAAATGTTAACTGTGGTACCTCTTTTTTAGCTTTAATGACCGCTAGCGCTATCCAATCTACATGCTTTTCACTCGCTAATCTTGAAGCTGTAAGCATTGAATATGGCTTTCTCTCCGTCTTTGGATAACTCAATTGATGTAAGCTACCAACAGGTATGGTACGAACACGAGGTTGATGTGCGGTATAGGTTTCGAATTGTTCTGTTAGAATCCGGTTTTGTAGGTCTGTTGCTGTAATGTAAAAATCAATATAAGGTGCTTGCGTAAAGACATATTCATAATAATTATTCCACAAAATATAACGGTCATCTGTAGCATTGTCACTATAATGTTCTGCATGCACAACGATGCCGACTTTACTTTGTCCTTTATGTTCCAAAATCGCTTGCCCCACTTCAGTTGAACGATCGATAATGACAACATCATTCGCGTTTAAGTTTAATTTCTCCATGAAATAAGCTACAAACGCTTGTTTACTGTATAAACGTGCATCATCAAATACATACACACTGGATTCTCCGTCAATATGTTCCTTATAAGCAATAGAACCATCTTCATTATAAAACTGTCTCTTATATAACTTGGCACGATTTTCATATGGTGCATAATACTCTGAGAATGTACGTACATAGCTATAGTAATCCTTTCGCACTAACATACCGTTAATGACAAATTCTGCACGATCGACAATTGTGTCATTTTCATTTTTTAAATAACAACTCACATATGAATTATCATTTCCAATGTATAAACGAATCGTTTTACCCGTGATGGTTTGGGCAGTGACAGGATTACCTAAATCGTTAATCAAATCATCAATAGTATACGTTGTTGGTGCAATGGGAATATCACTAAAATATTGATACAACCATATCACTTCATCATCTTTAAACCCGATATTGGCTGTTAACGTTTGAATATTTTCTGCGGAAATAAAGTCCAGAAAAATAAATTTAGCTGGTTGATTGACCGCTCTTAATAATTTAGCACGATAAGCTTGGGCATATTCTACACCACTGCTCGCCCATCCAATGCCAAAATTGATATTATATATTGTCACTTATGAACACCTCATTTTAAGGGAAATGTACTACTAAATCTTGCGCTTTATCAAACGTTAAAATACTTAAGCATAAATTACGAATGATTCCTCGTTTAATATTAATCAGCATCATGTCATAGGTTTCTAGCGCTACTTTATGATACTCGAAAATCGCATTACGTTGACCATTTTGTCGGTTATTGACACTCGCTTTAAGTTGTTGCAATTGATCAACTTGACTGATCCATTCAGCATCGATTGCTTTTAATATCGCTTTTTGTTGAAAACGTAATTTAAAATAATCATTATCTGCAATTTCCATATTATATTTTAGTTGCTTGTTGAATTGTTGTATTAAATAATCGATGGTTTGGTCACGGGTTTGTATATGTTGGCTAATTGATGTGTCATGGAAACTAAAACTCAATTGCTCATATATATAACGCACAATGTCATCTTCTGTATAGATTCCCCTTGTTCTCAAATCATAGTCAAAGACATCACGCGCTAATGTATCATAGTCAAATGCACTAAAGTCAGATGTTTCAAGGATACGATTGCGTTCTTCATACACACGATCACGTTGAATACCAATACTTTTTTCAAATTCATTCGCCATCTCACGTGCCATCATTGCAGTTTCTTCAGATACACGCTGTGCTTTCGAAACAATGCCCCTCACTTTATTTCTGAAAAAGGGACTATTTTGTAATTTCACTGAATCAATATTTCTTAGTTTCTCATTTTCAGCTAACTTCGACTTACTCCATCGTTTAACAATATAGTCATCTAATGACACATATATCTGTGAAACGCCTGGATCACCTTGGCGACCTGAGCGTCCACGTAATTGTCTATCAACTCTACTATTCTCCATATGTTCATTGATAATCACAGCTAAACCGCCGAGTTCATGTACGCCGTCACCAAGTTTAATATCTGTACCTCGTCCTGCCATACTCGTTGATACTGTAACAGCACCAAGTTGTCCTGCCTCAGCAATCATTTGTGCCTCTTTGGCAACATTTTGTGCAATCAATAGATTATTAGGAATATTTTGTTTAAACAATTGTGCTGAGAAATATTCAGCCGCTTCTGCAGTTCTTGTAATTAAGAGTACCGGCTGTTTAGTAGCATGAATATTGACTACATTTTCAAGTATTGCCTTATTCTTATCTTCGGATTTCGCATAAACACGATCTTCTTTATCATTACGTATAATCGGATTGTTAGTTGGAATTTCTACCACTAATTTAGAATACAAATCGAAGAATTCCTTTTCACCTAACTTGCCCGTTCCCGTCATTCCTGAAAATTGATGAAATAACTTAAACAAATTTTGGAACGTAATTGTCGCCATGACACTTAAATCTTGTGATAAATCTACAGATTCTTTCGCTTCAATAGCTTGATGTAGACCAGATTGTAGTTTCGTACCTGGCAACATTCGTCCTGTAATACGGTCAATCAGTACAACTTCACCATTGTATATAAAGTAATCCAAATTATCTTTAAATAGATATTTTGCACGTAATGATAAATTGATGATACGTACTAAATCAAAATGTTGTGGTAGATAGATATTATTCACTTTAAAATAATGATTCGCTACATCAATACCTTCATCTGTAAGCCATACTTCTTTTTTGTTTAATTTTACTTTGAAGTGCTTATCCTCGACTAACGTTTCTACAAACATTTTTACAATGTGAAATAAATTTGATTGGACACGTGGCGCACCAGAAATGACTAGCGGTGTTTGTGCAGCATCCAATATAATAGAATCTACTTCATCAATAATCGCAAAGTTTAATTCAGGTAAATATTTAGCGTTAATATGATCTGCTAGATTATCAAATAAATAATCAAATCCTAAACGGCCATTCGTAGTATAAATAATATCATGATGATATAATGCTTGCTTTTCATTATCGGCATAGTCATAGTCGGGACTATCAACAAATCCAAGCGACGCTGTTAAACCTAACCATTCATACAACGGTCTCATTTCTTGAAAGTCACGATTAGCTAAATAATCATTTGTGGTAATTAGAAACGCACTTTTACCAGTGAGCGCGTTTAAATAGAGTGGCATAGTTGCTGTTAACGTCTTACCTTCTCCAGTTTGCATTTCTGCAATGTTGCCTTGATGCATAACAATCGCACCCATCACTTGAACATCTTTCGGATACATGCCTAATACACGTTTTGATGCTTCACGAATCGTTGCGTACGCTTCAGGTAACAATTTATTTAAAGTCGTTTCATTATTAGCCAAACGTTGTTTAAACTCAGCCGTCTTAGCTTGTAATGCTTCATCTGAAGATTGACGCATTTGTTCACTTAATCGATTGACTGCTGTCAATTGCTTCTGTAACCGTTGCAAACGCATTGAATTAATCACGTTACTTACACGACTAGCCATTTTGACCACCTCTCATATCGCTTCTTACGCCAAATATGACCCGATTTAATACGTCTAAATTCACTTCACTATCTACATTCTCATGCGCTACAGTATCCGCCTTACCTATTTCTTGAATTTTAATATTTTTGAAAAAGAGATGCGACAAACCAGCATTAATTAATTCAATTTTATAAGCATAAGCTTCATCAGGAAATTGAAATGTAGTATCGCTATGTTTAATAATTAAGTACGAATGTTCAGTATCATTTTTACGATAAAATGTCATCTTAATATAGGCACTTCCTTGAGGCTGCGCATCAAAGTTCAACAATACATTATAGTGATATCCCTTTTTCAAAATAGGAAGTGAGGGCACAGTCTTATGTTCACTAAATGTGGTTAACATACGCCAATCATGTATCACAGTTCCTGACGGCATTAATGGATTATTAAAATCCGTCCCCTCATCTTGAAAGCGCAGTTTCGTACCATACATAAACGTTCCCGTATTAATATGACGCCACAATAATGTGTAACTATTTAATACTGACATTGCTATCTCTCCCGAATTGATCTTTTAGAATAATGTTATAAAAATTGACAAACCAGCTAGTAATGGTAGGTGAATCATCATTATGTCGTCCTGGTACACCACGGCTCATCATATGTGCACCTTGTTTCTCCAATACTTGTGATACATTTTGGAAGGCTTTGGCATCGTAATCATCATTGTGCATGTATGCAATAGCAAAGATTGTATGCGATAAATGACTCGCTTTTAATTTTTCCCAAAATCGTGTATCCAAGCGTTGAATGTTTGGCATTGCGTTATCTCTTTCATTCGCTAGTAAAACATCATTCGCTGTTCCAAATTCATTAGGCCGTAACAATTTCATATTATCTGCTATCGTTCCAATATTTAATAATGGTTTCCCTACTACAACTGCAGCTGGTTCTAATTGAGCTGCATAGTACAGCGCACCAAATGAGCCCATCGATAATCCTGATAGTATGAGCTCATCATGTTTAAAGCCTAGAAAGTCTAAAGCATGGCGTATTACGTCGATGATCCCTTGTTCAAATGTTTCGGATCCAAGGTAAAATGAACCACCTTCAAGTCGAGGATCTCCAATTAAAATAAATGGCGCATCCATCTTATTCATCATAAAATAACCTTCAAATCCTTCAGCAGGTCGATAACCACTAAAATACACATTGAGCGGTGGTTTCATATCACCTGGATTGAAATAATGAATAAACTCATCTCGCTTCTCATCAGCAAAACGCTGTCCACCCATAATAAATTGTCCCATTTCTAATCGTGACCAACGTTTATGAATCGCACCAATACGTAACTTACCCTTACCTTTCGCTTTAAGCGATACACTTATATTGGCTTGTTCTGACCACATTGGCATTTGAATAGGTTGCGTTAAATCGTGCTGTAGATAACGCAAGGTCACATCTGGAAAGTTTGCGGACCATATTGGCGTTAGTCTAAAGGTATATTCAATTTCGACGTCCCCTTCAATCACATACTCCGGCCAAATTTCATTAACGATGTTCTTATCATTAACTAAATTTTGCGTCCACGTAACTAAAGGTTTAAAAGCGTCACCAAAGTCTCCTTCTAGAACGAGATATTTATTTCCTTCATATTCATACGTTCCTTGAAAATTTGGATTAACCATCGTTTTAATTGGTGATATCCTATCACCATATTGCCCAGGAAATGTCACAGCTAACAATTTATGATGTAGCTCTTCCTCAGTTTGATAATTAAGTTTCTTTACAAATTTGTGTTGGATCAATGGCTCATCATCATATTTTGGAGACCACATTTGTGCATCAATGACCGTATTATGAGGTGTTGTGACGATTTGCAATAATGCCAGTAATTCGGATGAGTATGCACTTTGCACAAATACTAAATCAAAGTTACCAAACGTTTCTATGATACTTTTCACAGCCTCAATATAACCACTATCGAATGTGAATAATGCATCATCTAGATAATCCCATTCAACACCTTTTTTATTATCAAATAATGGTTCTAAATCTTGCCCACCCACTTGTAAAATTCTAAATTTACGTGCCATGCATTTCACCTTCAATCAAACGATGTAATCGTTGAATAATCTTTTCTGAACTAAATTCATTACTCAGCTTTATAGAATGCGCAAATGAATAGTTCCAATTCTTTAAATTGACTAAGAAATAATCTAAAGCTGTACTCAATTGTTGAATCTCTTCAATGACTAAACCATTTAACTTATGATCAACATAATCCGTTTCTCGCATATTTATTTGAGGTACACCCGCACTAATACTTGAAATTTGTAAATATAAATCCGGTTCTCGATTTAAATCTACAATCACTCTCAATCGCGACATTTCTTTGATTAAATCTTCTTCGAAAGGCACATAAATCAACTTAACCTTCTCCACTTCGTCTTCAACTAACTCCGTTTGTAATATATCTTGAACCTCTGGCGAGAATGACTCAGCCTCTGTATTTAATACTTTATTTAATTGGTGAATCTCATCTTTGAACCATTGTGGTATATCACTTTCAACTGAACGCGTTAATACATGTAGCATTGTTTGCTCATGTTGATTAATATATTGACTCAGTTGATCCATAACTGAGCGTAAGTCGTTATCCTTAAGTTCACCTAACCAAACACCAATATTTGTTTCATATAATTGGCTACTCATATTAGGTAATATTTGTGCATCAAAGGGTGTCACACGCATTGTTTCAAAAGGTAAATAGTTAGGATTTTGAGCTATAAATTGGTCTAACAATATCGTATTCTCTTGCGTATCCACGATACAGTGATTCGCTTTACCAATCGTCTCTAATAATGCAACATTGATCGTTTTATTTCTCTGCTTAAATATCGAGAAACACATATTCTCTGGTTTAAATGTATCTATCATTAAATGATTATGTCGTTCATCTGCAGCAATAATTATTTTATCGTCATCTGCTAACGTCGACATATGATATTGCTGTAATTTTTCATGGATAAGTTCATCCATATTTTTATACGCTTTCTTTTGAAAATGATCATCAAATTCTGATTGAATCTCTATCCTCTGCGTCGTAAAATTTTGAACCATCATACATTGACCGTCTACATTTAAATAATATCTATTCACAGGTGCTTGCGCCTCATTGTATGTCTCAATAGCTGACACAAACCCTCTGTCATCAAATATAAATTTACGACTAAGCCTATTCTGTTCATATGCTTCGATATAGAGTAAATAGCCTTCTTGACTAAAAATAATTTTGGAAAATTGATTATCACCCGTAATAGCTATCACTTGATAAGGTGTATAGATAAATTCCGTATCCTCAGGCCAAGATAACGTTCTAAAATCAATCGCTATAGGTGTGAGAGACGTCGCCCCTTGTATGTCATCAAACAGAGACCAGTAATTTATTTCATAAAGTTCATGACGATGTAAAAACAGACGCAACATAGGAATATAATTTAAGATGATTGTATTAAATGATTCATCATTTTTATGGTGCATTGACATTAAACTTACCATGTCATCAAATTCTGTCGTTTTTCTTTTTATGAAAAAAGGCGCAACAGCGCTATCCCACCAATTGTTCGAATCATACCATGCAGGTATAAACTGTTTCATAATTATCTCCTACCAATATTTATTCAAGATTTGCTTGTATCGATCAAAGTATAAATAGGTGCGAATCGTCTCACCAATATTAATACTGATATAAACTAAAATAATTAATTGCATTGAAAAGTAAATTTCTGTGGATAGATTAGGCACTAACAATGTTGAATATAATGGCACTGCTAAAATCAGAGCAACTAATATGGCGCCAGTCCAACATACCTTTCTTGCTTTACTATTTAAATATTGTTCTGTCTCACGACCCGGACGTATAGCATCAAAATAATTTCCATTCTTTAGAAATTCATTCGCTTTTTTCTTAGTATTAATTAAGAAACGTGACAGCGAGTAACTTAGTACGATTTGTAACACAATATAAAATGTAATGCCTATTGGACTAGCAAAACTTAAAAATTCTAAACTTGCATTAGTACCAAATAATGATGCTATTAAATGAATCAAGTTATTAAGCAATACATAAACTGATAAACTGATCATAATTGAAATACTCCCAGCCGGATTCAATTTCCATGATAAATATGTTGGTGTCTTCTGCGTCGTGTTATTCATCAAGTCTTTATAAGGAAGTCGATATTCCGATAACTCAATAAATAATAAAACGAGTAATGCGACGAGTAATGTCACAATGACTAATATGAGTAATACGACACTTACGTTAAGTTTAAAAAAATGTTGATTATTAAATAAAGACTTAATCAAACTCGTTAATACAATAGGCATAGGTCCACAGATACCATATGTGATGTTTTGATCAGCTAACCAAACTAATAACATTGTCCCTGTAACAAGAACTAGCATAAGTAACATGACATTTGAATCTTTAATAAAGTTATTATGAATATACGTATTGATTACAAAATAACTTTGAAATATCGCAAACACTATCGTTATAATTCTTTCCTTGTAATGCTTTTCAGAACGTGTTTGTTTCGTAGCTTGATCCAAATTTCGATAATTCAATAGCATAATGATAACTAGCGACGTTAACCAAGGACCAAGACCTAATGAGAACACATTTAACGTATGAAGATCTCCACCCACATTCGAAACCGCTAATTTAAAAAATGTGTCTTTATTATCATATACATCGTTTGAACCTACGATTGAAATATGACTCCCGAAAATGTAGACAACCAATATAAAACAGGTAAATACAATCCTCTTATATAAAACCTTATATTCACGATTTTTTATCATAATTCCACCTAAAATTTTAAAAATAAAGTTTTTTACATTATATCAAAGAGGCTAAAGATATTAATTAGTTTGGTTTATACATACATTATTCCAACCAATAATTATACTTTAGCCTCTTTTTTTAAGGATAGACAATCACCTTATTGACAAGTGATTATTTTATAAATCTATCTCCCTAATGAAATAGTTTATTGTTCTGATCCTTTATTCTTTTTATCTTTCTTATTTTTACGAGAATTTCTAACTAATCCTAACCCCGCTAACATTGCTGCAACTGATGATAATAATCCAGTCGAATTAGATTCTTTACCACCTGTTTCTGGCAAGTCGTCTTTAGCATCATGTTGCTGTGCGTTGCTATGCATTTGTGAGTCATTGTTACTTTGTGATTCCGAAGTGCTCATCGACGTACGGCTTGTTTCACTTTCTGATGTTGATGTTGAATGACTTAGTGATGTACTTGGATTTGTTGATGTGCTCGTACTTTCTGATGTTGTTCCACTAGTTGATGCACTTGTACTTGTTGATGTGCTTGAACTTCCTGATGTTGAATCACTTGCTGATGTACTTGGACTTATCGATGTGCTCGTGCTTGAACTTCCTGATGTTGAGCCACTTGATG
>NZ_JAESMM010000001.1:0-55638 GCF_017893165.1 Staphylococcus sp. GDX8P54P | reverse complement strand
ACTCCCAACTTGCTTTGCTTGTAGAATTTCTTAGTGAAATTCTCTTTGTTGGGGCCCCGCCCGCAAGGATGACTAGAACTGAAAAAAGCTTGATTTAAGCGCATTTTCAGTTCAGTCAGCTACTGCGAATTTGCAAAATAGCATGATCATATTATTTATGTCCCAGGCCCACTCCTAATTTCTATTGGCGATTGAATGCGCCTATAATTTTAACACTGAAGTCCAATGTTTCTAAAATTGAAATAACTTTATCAAGTGCTTCACTTTTACCTATATCGGTTTGAACAAAGAAACGATACATTCCTAGTTGCGTCTTAAGCGGTCTAGATTCTATCCATGATAAATTAATATCAAATAATGCAAAAGTATTAAGTATACTAGCTAATAGGCCAGCTTTGTCATGTTTCGGTGTGATTAATAACAACGTGCTAGAAGCTGTTTCACTATAGTGTTCATCACTTTTAACAACTAAAAAACGCGTAACATTGTGCGGATAGTCTTGAATGTGTGCATCAATTGGTTCGAAACCATATGCTTCGCCACTACCTAGTGGCGCAATAGCAGCAACATGTGTATCGATTTTCTCCAAACTTTGTATTGTACTGTCGACGTAATCATATAAGAAATGATGTCGGTGTATATATTGGCTGGTCTGACTAATCGCAGGTGCGATAGAATATACCTTTTCAATATCCTCCAGTGAAGTACCTTTAAGCGCGTATAGGCCAAAATTTATATCTAAATGAATTTCACCATGAGCATAAATGTCTTCTTGTGCAAGCGCATCTGCAACAATATTAATTGTTCCTTCAATTGAATTTTCAATAGGGACGATACCCACAGCATTGCTATGACTGTTAACTGCTTTAATTACCTCATAGAGATTGGATTTAGGAGAATATGTAACCTCTTCCTCTGATAAATAAGTTTTAGCTGCTAAGTATGAAAAAGTCCCTTTAGGGCCTAAATAATATAAACGCATCTTTGTTCATCACCTCGAATGATTGAACACTAGTGGAACGGACACTTCATTGACTGTGATGTCTTATAGTGAAAATTAGGATCCTTGATTTCATTATTATAACCATGATGATAGTTTGAAGTTAGGGTTGGTGAAAGTGGTGGTGCTAACCATGACCATTTTCCTGTAACATCACGATGATGTGCGTGTTCTTTTTCTTCAAATAATTGAAATTGTTTAGATGCAGTTAGATGATCTACAATTGAGACACCTTGAGATTTGAATGAATGATACACTGCATAATTTAATTCAACTAGCGTTCGATCTTTATTAAAAGAATTATTCTTAAGTGTACCAAATTCAAACGCTTCTGCAACACTTTCAAGTAAATTATAACGGTAAGGGTCTGTGAAATTGCGCACTGCAATTTCAGTTACCATATACCACCCATTAAATGGAGCAGTTGGATACGTGATACCACCAATTTTTAAATCCATATTCGAAATGATAGGAACACCGTACCATTTTAAATTTAGTTGTTTCAATTTTGGGTACTGATCATGTTCTATATTAACTTCTTTTACTAATTCATGGGGTAACTCATATAGTTTAATTGAATCATTAGGTAACTGGTAAATGAGTGGTAGTACATCAAAGTCTGTGCCTGCACCTTTCCATCCTAAATGTTCGGCCAATTGTGTTACTTCTCGTTCAAATGGATCACCACAATGTTCATAGCCTGCATACCTAATAAGTTGATTATTAAATATACGTGGTGCTTGATCAGGTGAAAAAATCGTTATATATGGTTTGATTTTACCATCATTCGTTGCATGTTTTAGATGATGGTTGATAGCATTAATAAAATCAAGCTCATTGTCAACGTTTCTTGCATCTTCTACATGGAGAGAATCCCAGAATAAGCGCCCAATACAACGATTAGAATTACGCCAAGCAAGTTTTGCACCATACGCTAATTCGTCAAACGTATGTGTATATGTACCTGTATATTGAATCTCTTCTTCTATTTCTTTTAATCTATTATCGCGTTGCGATGCATTGTAATTAAGTTCGTGATACATCGTTTCGATAAAACGTCTCGCTTCTTCTAATAACATAAGACCACCTCGGTTCATATTATAATCTAGACAATCAATTAACTCATTCAATTACATATATTGTCACGAATTTGTCTAATTGATATATTTTTTATTTTAAAAGTATCAATTAGATGTGAATACGCACTTCTAATGAATTATGATAAAATGTACTAAAACATCGTTAGGAGAGATTGTGGTGTATCGATACGAAGATGACAGTTTAATGTTACATAATGACTTGTATCAAATTAATATGGCAGAAAGCTATTGGAATGATGGTATTCACGAACGAAATGCAGTATTTGACTTGTATTTTAGAAATATGCCTTTTGAGAGTGGCTATGCAGTATTTAATGGATTAAAAAGAGTAATTCAATTTATAGAACATTTTCATTTTAGTGATTCTGATATTGCGTATTTACAGTCGATTGGTTATAAAGATGATTTCTTGAACTATCTAAAGAACTTAAAGTTCACTGGTAATATACGTTCAATGCAAGAAGGTGAATTGTGCTTCGGTAATGAGCCATTACTTCGAGTAGAAGCACCATTAATTCAAGCACAACTTATAGAAACAGTATTATTAAACATAATTAACTTCCATACGTTAATTTCAACTAAAGCAAGTCGAATCCGTCAAGTTGCACCTGATGATACTTTAATGGAATTTGGAACACGACGTGCACAAGAATTGGATGCAGCACTATGGGGGGCACGTGCTGCCTATATTGGCGGTTTTGATTCTACGAGTAATGTGAGATCAGGTAAATTATTTGGTATACCTGTTTCTGGTACGCATGCACATGCACTCGTTCAGACATATGGTGATGAGTATAAGGCGTTTAAAATCTATGCAGAACGTCATAAAAATTGCGTTTTCTTAGTAGATACGTTCCATACATTGAAATCCGGTGTGCCTACAGCGATTAAAGTGGCTAAGGAATTAGGGGATAAAATCAATTTCATTGGGATACGTTTAGATTCTGGTGATATTGCTTATTTATCTAAAGAAGCACGTAGAATGTTAGATGAAGCGGGATTCAAAGATGCTAAAATTATTGCATCTAATGACTTAGATGAACAAACAATTATGAGTTTAAAATCTCAAGGCGCTAAAGTTGATTCATGGGGTGTAGGCACTAAATTGATTACCGGTTATGATCAACCCGCTTTAGGTGCAGTGTATAAGCTTGTAGCAGTTGAAGATGATAACGGTCAATATATTGATCGAATCAAACTTTCTAACAATGCTGAGAAAGTAACTACACCAGGTAAGAAAAAGGTATATCGCATCATTAATACAAAAACAGGTAAAGCTGAAGGCGACTATATTACGTTAGAACATGAAAATCCTAATACAGAGAAGCCTTTAAAAATGTTCCATCCAGTTCACACATACAAAATGAAACATATTAAACACTTTGAGGCGATTGATTTACATCACTCCATTTTTGAAAATGGTAAATTGGTTTATCAATTACCGAGTGAAAAAGAAGCACAAGACTATTCTAAGCATGCGCTATCTAAATTGTGGGATGAAAATAAACGCTATTTAAATCCTCAAGAATATCCGGTTGATTTAAGTACTGCTTGTTGGGATAACAAACATAAACGTATATTTGAAGTTGCAGAACACGTGAAAGAAATGGAGGAGGACAATGACTAATTTACAAGATATCGTAGTCAAAGAAATGAAAGTGAAACCAACGATTGATAGTGAACAAGAGACGCGTGACATTATACAATTCATAAAAAATTATGTACAATCACATTCATTTATTAAATCTTTAGTATTAGGCATTTCCGGTGGTCAAGATTCAACGTTGACTGGTAAATTGGCACAGATAGCGGTTGAGGAATTACGTAAAGAAGGGCGAGCGTGTCAATTTATCGCTGTGAAATTACCTTATGGTGTTCAAAAAGATGCTGAAGAGGTCGAAGACGCGCTAGACTTTATTCATCCTGATGAAATCATAACCGTTAACATTAAACCAGCTGTTGATCAAAGTGTTCAATCGTTAAGCGAAGCCGGCATTACATTAACAGATTTTCAACGTGGTAATGAAAAAGCCCGTGAACGTATGAAAGTTCAATTTTCAATTGCATCTAATCGAAGTGGCATCGTCATAGGAACTGATCATTCAGCTGAAAATATTACCGGATTCTATACGAAGTATGGTGATGGTGCTGCCGATATTGCGCCAATCTTCGGTCTGAATAAAAGACAGGGAAGACAATTATTGAAATATTTAGATGCACCAAAACATTTATACGAAAAAATCCCTACAGCAGACTTAGAGGATGATAAACCTCAACTACCTGATGAAGAAGCATTGGGTGTTACGTATGATGAAATAGATGATTATTTAGAAGGCAAGGACGTGTCAAGCGAAGCACGTGATACGATTGAAAATCACTATATCAAAAATGCCCATAAACGTGAATTAGCATATACACGTTACACTTGGCCAAAAAATTAAAAACATTTACTAGTGACAAAATAAACATTCACTGATAAAATTATTTCGATTTTAGATATCCATGTAAGAAAAGGGGATTAGTATGTCAGTGATAACTTCAAATCCATGGTCAATGGTATTAGCGATATTCGTTATCAACGTTTTCTACGTCACATTTTTAACTATGCGTACGATATTAACGTTAAAAGGGTATCGTTATATGGCGGCGGCAGTCAGCTTCCTTGAAGTATTAGTATATGTAGTTGGTCTTGGTATGGTGATGTCTAGTTTAGACCAAATTCAAAATATTTTTGCTTATGCGTTTGGTTTCTCTATAGGGATTTTAGTTGGAATGAAAATCGAAGAAAAACTCGCTTTGGGTTATACAGTAGTAAACGTGACATCATCGGAGTATGAGATTGATTTACCAAATGAATTGAGAAATTTAGGTTATGGTGTTACACACTACGCAGCACACGGTCGTGATGGTAGTCGAATGGTAATGCAAATATTAACGCCAAGACGTTATGAACGTAAATTAATGGAAACAGTGCGCAATTTAGATGCGAAAGCATTCATCATAGCGTATGAACCTAGAGCGATTCATGGTGGCTTCTGGACGAAAGGTGTTCGTACTCGAAAAGTTAAAGCATATGAAGTTGAAGAAATTGAAAGTGTTGTGGAACATGATGAAATTCAAAGTAAATGACAATGAAACCATCTCAGAATGTCTATCACGTATGCGTGAAGAAGGGTATATGCCAGTTAAACGAATTGAAAAACCAATATATACTGAAGATGAAGAGGGTAATATCGTTGTTCTAAGACAAGATATTCAATTTGTTGGTAAGAAACTTTAATATTAAAATTAATGAAATATAGCTTGAATAAGAGTGAAAAGAAGGGTGTTCAAAACTTCTTTTCACTCTTTTTATAGTTCTATTGTTAATAGATGAGTGTATTATTTAAAAGAAATCTATTATACTAAGTTTGTAAAAAAAGATTTATACATTTGATATATAATCTGTTAAACTAAAATTGAAGTCTTAAAGACGAACTATTTTAGATAATTTACGTTTAATGTACAGTTTTGAATTATAAATTTTATACATAGAATAGGAGATTAGAAATGATTGATCGTTATTCAAGAGAAGAAATGGCAAATATTTGGACTGATCAAAACAGATACGAAGCTTGGTTAGAGGTTGAAATCTTAGCTTGTGAAGCTTGGAGTGAATTAGGCCACATTCCTAAAGAAGATGTACAAAAGATAAGACAGAACGCTAAAGTTGATGTGCAACGCGCACAAGAAATTGAACAAGAAACACGTCACGATGTTGTTGCTTTTACAAGACAAGTTTCAGAAACTTTAGGTGAAGAACGTAAATGGGTACACTATGGTTTAACTTCAACAGATGTCGTTGATACAGCACTAAGTTATGTAATTAAACAAGCTAACGAAATTATAGAAAAAGATATTGAGCGTTTCATAGATGTTTTAGAACAAAAAGCAAAAAAATATAAATATACATTGATGATGGGGCGTACTCACGGTGTACACGCAGAACCAACGACGTTCGGTGTTAAAATGGCATTGTGGTACACTGAAATGAAACGAAATTTAAAACGATTCAAAGAAGTTCGAAAAGAAATTGAAGTGGGTAAAATGAGTGGCGCAGTTGGTACGTTTGCTAATATTCCACCTGAAATAGAACACTATGTATGTGAACACTTAGGTATTGATACAGCACCAGTTTCAACACAAACATTACAACGTGATCGTCATGCATACTATATCGCTACGTTAGCTTTAATAGCTACATCACTTGAAAAATTTGCTGTCGAAATTCGTAATTTACAAAAAACTGAAACACGAGAAGTTGAAGAAGCATTTGCAAAGGGCCAAAAAGGTTCATCAGCAATGCCTCATAAACGTAATCCTATTGGTTCAGAAAATATCACAGGTATTTCTAGAGTAATCAGAGGGTATATTACTACTGCATACGAGAATGTGCCATTATGGCATGAACGTGATATCTCTCACTCTTCAGCTGAACGTATCATGTTACCAGATGTTACAATTGCGCTGAATTATGCATTAAATCGTTTTACAAACATTGTAGATAGATTGACTGTGTTTGAAGATAATATGAGAAATAACATCGATAAAACATTCGGATTAATCTTCTCACAACGTGTATTATTAGCATTAATCAATAAAGGCATGGTTCGTGAAGAAGCTTATGATAAAGTACAACCTAAAGCGATGGAATCTTGGGAAACGAAAACACCTTTCCGTCAATTGTTAGAGAAAGATGAAACGATTACAAATGTACTTTCTAAAGATGAATTAGATGAATGTTTCAACCCTGAACACCATTTAAATCAAGTTGATACTATTTTCAAACGTGCAGGATTAGAATAATAAGTGACTGTTTTCATTTAAAATACTACACTTTAACTATTTAATGCGTTAAAATGAGAGTATATTGAAAACGGATTATAGGGGTTGTTTGAGATGCAAATAGAGAAATTACGAGGACAAGCGTTAGATGAACTTTTTGATGCAATTCTTACACTTGAAAATAGAGAAGAATGTTATCAATTCTTTGATGATTTATGCACTGTTAATGAACTTCAATCGTTATCTCAAAGACTACAAGTTGCTAAGATGATTAAACAGGGCTATACCTATGCTACTATCGAAAAGGAATCTGGCGCCTCAACAGCAACAATTTCCAGAGTGAAACGTTCATTACAATGGGGTAATGATGCGTATACGATGATTTTGGAACGACTAAATATAGAAACGAAAAAATAATATATCATAACGTTAAACGCAAAGTTATAACGTGAATTGCTCCCTTCGAAACGGTCATTCATATGAATGTTTTGGAGGGAGCATTTTATCTGTACGTTCAATGCGAAGGGATAACTGTTTATAAATATAGGTTTAAAATTAATTTTTTTCACAAGTGTAACTGCAAATAATTATAATTTGTTTTCCTTATAAACTGTATAAATTCCAATGATTCTATTTAGAATTGGCACCCTAAAAATGATATAATTTGGTGTATGTTAAAAAAAGGAGTTAAGGGATTATGTATGACATTAAAGCGTGGCAACATGTGTTCAAATTAGATCCTGCAAAAGAAATTAGTGATAACGATTTAGATACACTATGTATGTCAAATACAGATGCTATCATGATTGGTGGCACAGATAATGTTACTGAAGATAATGTCATTCATTTGATGAGTAGAGTAAGAAGATATCCATTACCATTAGTTCTTGAAATATCTAATATTGAAAGTATTATTCCGGGCTTTGATTTTTATTTTGTACCTACAGTGTTAAATAGTCAGGATACGACATATCATAACGGGATAATGCATCAAGCCTTGAAACAATTCGGTTTTATGGTTAATTTTGATGAAGTTGTGTTAGAAGGTTATCTCGTGCTTAATCCAAATAGTAAAGTAGCACAACTAACACAGGCTAATACGAATTTAGATATTGAAGATGTAGAGGCATATGCACAAATGGTTAATGAGATGTATAAATTGCCAATGATGTACATTGAATATAGTGGAGAATATGGTGATGTTGCGACGGTTGAAGCTGCATCACGTTTATTAACGAATACGCAACTGGTGTATGGCGGTGGTATTACGTCTATTGAACAAGCTAGAGAAATGTCACAACATGCAGACACTATTGTAGTAGGTAATATTATTTATGAAGACATTAAAAAAGCGATAAAAACAGTAAAAATAAAAAAGGAGTCTAATAAATGAATTCATTAGTTGATCATATGAATAAAGAGCAAAGTGAAGCGGTAAGAACGACAGAAGGTCCATTGTTAATTATGGCCGGCGCTGGTTCAGGTAAAACGAGAGTGTTAACGCATCGTATCGCCTATTTATTAGATGAAAAAGACGTTTCTCCTTACAATATATTAGCGATCACTTTTACTAATAAAGCCGCTAAAGAAATGAAAGAACGTGTTGAACAATTAGTAGGTGAAGAGGCACAAGTGATTTGGATGTCTACCTTCCACTCTATGTGCGTAAGAATATTGCGACGTGATGCAGATAGAATAGGCATTGAACGTAATTTTACAATTATTGATCCAACCGATCAAAAATCTGTCATTAAAGATGTCCTAAAAAATGAAAATATCGACAGTAAACGTTTTGAACCAAGAATGTTTATTGGTGCAATTAGTAATTTGAAGAATGAACTCAAAACACCTGAAGATGCAATTAATGAGGCGAATGATTTCCATTCACAAATGGTTGCTACGGTTTATAGTGGATATCAACGTCAATTGACGCGTAATGAAGCACTTGATTTTGATGATTTGATTATGAAGACAATTCAGCTATTTGAACGTATTCCAGATGCACTTGAATACTATCAGAACAAATTCCAATACATTCATGTAGACGAATACCAAGATACGAACAAAGCGCAATATACTTTAGTGAAGTTATTAGCTAGTAAATTCAAAAATCTTTGCGTAGTTGGTGACTCAGATCAGTCTATTTATGGCTGGAGAGGTGCAGATATTCAAAATATCTTATCATTTGAAGAAGATTATCCTAATGCTAAAACAATATTTTTAGAACAAAATTATCGTTCGACTAAGACGATTTTAACTGCAGCCAATGAGGTCATCAAACATAATTCAGAGAGAAAACCAAAAGGGTTATGGACAGCAAATACAGGTGGCGAAAAAATCAAATACTATGAAGCAATGACAGAACGTGATGAGGCTGAATATGTAGTTAGAGAAATTATGAAGCACCGTAAAGCTGGAAAAGATTATAGTGATATGGCAATACTTTATCGAACAAATGCTCAATCACGTGTCTTAGAGGAAACATTTATGAAATCTAATCTTCCTTATACGATGGTTGGTGGTCAAAAGTTCTATGACCGTAAAGAAATCAAAGACTTACTAAGTTATTTAAGAATAGTTGCCAATAGTAATGACGATATCAGTTTACAACGTGTCATTAATGTGCCTAAACGCGGCATTGGCCCTTCATCTGTTGAGAAAATTCAACGCTATGCGATGGATAATAATATTAGTATGTTTGATGCTTTGGCAGAAGTAGACTTTATTGGTCTTTCGAAAAAGGTAACGCAAGAATGTATTAAGTTTTATGAACTGATTCAAAACTTAATCAAAGAACAGGAATTTTTAGAAGTAAGTGAAATTGTTGTTGAAATCTTAGATAAATCAGGATATAGAGACATGCTTGAACGTGAACAAACGATAGAGTCACGTAGTAGATTAGAGAATATCGATGAGTTTATGTCCGTACCAAAAGATTATGAAGAGAATACCCCTTTAGAAGAACAATCACTTATTAACTTTTTAACAGATTTATCATTAGTGGCGGATATTGATGAAGCGCAAATTGAAAATGGCGTAACACTTATGACAATGCACTCAGCGAAAGGATTAGAATTCCCAGTCGTATTCTTAATGGGAATGGAAGAATCACTATTTCCTCATATTCGTGCAATTAAGAGTGATGACGACCATGAAATGGAGGAAGAACGTCGTATTTGTTATGTGGCCATAACTAGAGCTGAAGAAGTATTGTATATTACGCATGCGACATCCCGTATGTTGTACGGTCGTTCACAATCTAATATGCCTTCAAGATTCTTACGTGAAATTCCTGAAGATTTATTAGAAACGCCAGCTAAGCAACAACGTCAAACGATTACGCCTAAAACATCAAAACAACCTAAACGTGGATTTAGCAAACGTACTACATCATCAAAAAAACAAGTTTCAGCTTCTGACTGGAATGTTGGAGATAAAGTGACTCATAAAGCATGGGGCGAAGGCATGGTAAGCAATGTCAATGAGAAAAATGGTTCTGTTGAATTGGACATTATATTTAAATCAGAGGGGCCTAAACGTCTCTTAGCACAATTTGCGCCAATCGAGAAAAAGGAGGATTAATGTATGGACAATATCCAAAATCGTGTGAAAGCGTTACATGATTTATTGAATCAATATGGCTATGAATATTATGTACAAGATAATCCTTCTGTACCTGATAGTGAATACGATAAATTATTACGTGAATTAATCGATATTGAAGAAGCACACCCTGAATTAAAATCACCTGATTCACCTACCGTTCGTGTAGGTGGAGAGGTGCAATCATCGTTCGAGAAAGTGAACCATGATACACCAATGTTAAGTTTAGGTAATGCTTTCAACGAGCAAGAGCTGCGTCGATTTGATCAACGTATTCGTGAACAAGTTGGTAAAGTTGAATATATGTGTGAATTGAAAATTGATGGTCTAGCTGTATCACTCAAATATGTAGATGGTCGTTTCGTTCAAGGTTTGACACGAGGTGATGGAACGACAGGGGAAGATATCACTGAAAATTTACGTACCATACATGCGATTCCATTGAAAATTAATGAGCCGCTTAGTTTTGAAGTGCGTGGTGAAGCTTATATGCCACGTAGTTCTTTCATAAGACTCAATGAAGAAAAAGAAAAAAATGATGAACAACCATTTGCGAATCCACGTAATGCTGCAGCAGGTTCATTAAGACAACTCGATCCGAAACTAGCTGCTAAACGTAAATTGAGCGTATTTTTATACAGTGTTAATGATTTTACAGATTTTAAAGCAACCACTCAAAGTGGTGCGTTAGATGAGTTAGATCGCTTAGGATTTAAGACAAATCATGAACGTGCACGTGTTGATGATATTGAAGGTGTATTAGCATACATAGAAAAATGGACAAATCAACGTGAACAACTACCTTATGATATTGATGGTATTGTAATAAAAGTAAACGACATAGAGCAACAAGATGAAATGGGATACACACAGAAATCTCCAAGATGGGCTATTGCATATAAGTTCCCAGCAGAAGAAGTAGTTACAACATTACAAGATATTGAGTTAAGTATTGGTAGAACAGGCGTTGTGACACCAACGGCAATTCTCAATCCAGTACGTGTTGCTGGAACAACAGTTTCTAGAGCATCACTACATAATGAAGATTTAATACGTGAACGTGATATTAGAATTGGAGATAGCGTCGTAGTTAAAAAAGCTGGTGACATCATTCCAGAAGTTGTAAGAAGTATCACGGAGCGTCGTCCTGAAGGTACGTCACCTTATTCTATGCCTACGCATTGTCCAAGTTGTGGTCATGAATTGGTAAGAATCGAGGGTGAAGTTGCATTACGTTGTATTAATCCAAAGTGCCAAGCACAACTAGTTGAAGGGTTAATTCACTTTGTATCACGTCAGGCAATGAATATAGATGGTTTAGGCACAAAAATAATCCAACAACTCTATCATCATGAAGTGATTAAAGATGTGGCTGACATTTTCTACTTAACTGAAGATGATTTATTACCACTAGAGCGCATGGGTTCTAAAAAAGTAGACAATTTACTTAAAGCTATTGATGATGCTAAAGCCAATTCATTAGAGCATTTGCTATTTGGTTTAGGTATTCGCCATCTAGGTGTAAAAGCGAGTCAAGTTTTAGCTGAGAAATATGAAACAATGGATCGTTTGCTTGAAGTGACCGAAGAGGAACTTATTAGTATACATGACATTGGTGATAAATTGGCACAATCAGTAGTGACTTATTTAGAAAATGAAGATATAAAAGCATTGATTGAAAAATTAAAAAACAAAGATGTCAATATGGTTTATAATGGAATTAAGACGTCGGACATAGAAGGTCACCCTGATTTTAAAGATAAAACCATCGTTTTAACAGGAAAATTACAACAGTTAACACGCAAAGAAGCATCCGCTTGGTTAGAATTACAAGGTGCGAAAGTTACAAGTAGTGTAACAAAAAATACGGATTTAGTAATTGCGGGTGAAGATGCTGGTTCTAAATTAACTAAGGCTGAAAAGTTTGGTACTGAAATTTGGACAGAAGAACAATTTGTGGCAAAACAAAATGAAATATCAAGTTAGAGGAGAACGGCAATGAAGCGGACCCTATTTTTAATTTTAACGTCGCTTGTGCTGTTAGCGGCATGTGGCAATGACAATGATAATAAAAATAATCAATCTGTAAATAAGCAAGAAACAAAATCAGACTCAAATAATGTTAAGACAATAGCAACAGATAAAAATGTACAAGGTGATAATTACCGTACGATTCTGCCATTTAAAGAAAGCAAGGCGCGTGGCGTATTACAAGATAATATGGCAAATAGCTACAATGGTGATGATTTTGAAAGTGGTTTATTGAAATTAAGTAAAGATGTCTTTCCAACTGACGACTATCTATATCAAGACGGTCAATATTTAGATAAAGATACAATTAATAGTTACTTAAATCCTAAATACACTAAAAAAGAAATAGATAAGATGAGTGATAAAGAGAAGGAATCAAACAATGCGAGTGAAAATTTAGGTTTGAATCCATCACATAAAGGTGAGGATGATCCAGAAAAAATCGCAGAACAATCACCTGCGTATTTATCTAACATACTTGAACAAGATTTCTATGATAGTAGTGATACTAAAGGCAAAAATATAAAAGGTATGACAATTGGTTTAGCCATGAATAGTGTTTATTACTATCAAAAAGAAAAAGATGGAGAAACTTATAGTAAAGAACTTGATGATAAGGAAATTGAAAAACAAGGTAAACAAATGGCATCCGAAATCTTAACGAGATTAAGAGCCAATGATGACCTTAAAGATATTCCTATTCATTTTGCGATTTATAAACAATCAGATCAAAATTCAATTACTCCAGGTGAATTCATCGCCAATACTACAGTGGATGATGACCAAACTAAAATTAATAAATGGAATAAAATTGATCAAGTTTCAGCACTCTTACCTTCATCAACAGCTGAAAAGTATAATGAGAATTTAAATAATAATTTCAAGCAATTCAATAATAATCTACAATCTTACTTTACTAATTTTACGCAAGCAGTAGGTAAAGTGAAATTTGAAGGTAAGAAACCAACCCAATTAACAATAGACTTACCGATTGATTACTATGGTCAAGCTGAGACGATTGGTATTACGCAGTATGTTACAGAACAAGCGCAGAAATATTTTGATAATATCGATAGTTATGAAATTCGCATTAAAGATGGCAATACGCCAAGAGCTCTAATTAGTATATCTAAAGAGGACAAAGAACCTCAAGTTCATATTTATAATAATTAATTAAAAAACTACGGATAATGCCTAAATGATAGGCTATCCGTAGTTTTTAATATAATCATGCTATTTTTCACGAACAATTGATTTAACTTTCTCAATGTCTCGTTCAACAAAGTCACCAGGATGTTGCGTTAACAAACTAACAACATAGGTAACAATAACACTAACTAAGAAACCTGGAATGATCTCATACATGCCAAAAATTTCATTGATACCAGCTAGAGGTTTAATCCATACAATCCAAATAATGACCACGAGCGCACCAGCTACCATACCACTAATCGCACCAGCTCGAGTTAACTTCTTCCAGTAAAGTGAGAATAATACTAATGGACTGAAAGATGCGCCAAAGCCTGCCCAAGCATTACCAACCAAATTCAGAATTGTGTCATTAGGAGACCATGCAATTGCGATAGCAACAATGGCAACCGCTAATACAGAAAGTCTACCAACCAATACGAATTCTTTTTGATGTGATTTTGCGCGTTCTTCACCACGAATTAATTTATAGAAGTCTTCTGTTAAGGAACTTGAAGTAACCAATAATTGTGATGAAATCGTGCTCATAATTGCTGCAAGAATGGCAGCCAATAAGAAACCACCTACTAACGGGTGAAATAAAATTTGACTCATAATGATGAATAACGTTTCAGGATCATCCATCTTAACGTGATTGTCTGGTATAAACGCAATACCAGTTAAACCAACGCCTACAGCACCTAGTAGGCCAACAGTCATCCAACTAATACCTAATCGACGTGCTTTAGGTAACATTTTATGTGACTTTATAGACATAAATCTTACAATGATGTGAGGTTGACCAAAATAACCTAGACCCCAAGCAAATAGAGAAATAATACCAAGTGTAGTCGTACCTCTAAATAAGTCCATATTCGTTGGTTTCATTTCAGCTACTCGAGAAAAAGTATCCCAACCATTAAGTTGCAACATAGCAACGATAGGAACCATAACCATCGCGATTAACATAATGACGCCTTGGAAGAAATCGGTAATCGATACAGCCAAGTAACCTCCGAAGAAAGTATAGGCAATCACGATGACAGCAACGAGTAGTAATCCAAAGTGATAGTTTAATCCAAATGCACTTTCAAACAGCTTACCACCCGATACAAAGCCAGAGTGAGTATACAATGTGAAGAATACTACAATGATTAAACCAGAAATAATTTTAATAATATTTTCTTTATCATTAAGTCGATTTTTGAAGAAATCAGGAAGGGTGATTGCATCGCCTGCCACTTCTGTATACACTCTCAATCTTGGTGCCACAATAAGGTAGTTGACATAGGCACCTAATGTAAGTCCGATTGTTATCCAAATTGCTGATAAGCCTGTGCTATAGACTGAACCTGGAAGCCCCATAATCATCCAACCGCTCATGTCTGATGCACCGGCAGATAATGCTGTAATATATGGTCCGATATTTCGACCACCAAGCATATATTCACTTAAGTTACCCGTAGCTTGCTTGTAGCCGTAATAACCAATAATAAGCAAAATAATAAAATAAACCGCAATCATTATGTATGTTTGCCAATTGGTATTCACTTGACTAGGCAAGCTTGCTCCTAAAATAAGCATATAGAAATACCCCCTTTGATTTTAATGAAGTAGATGCATAGATGTTCAATAAACTTTGATAAATTTTAAATACATATGTATGCAACCTTTTTAATTAATTTAGTTACATGTAATATTATACAATGTGATGAATGGTTTAGAGAAGTGTTAATTTTTATTTTTAAAAAGAAAAACACTTTAAACACTTAATAATAAAGGGTTTTTAAAAAGTGAAATTTAACAATCTTATTGTGTTTGATGTGAATATTTAAATGTTTAATGTCCTTAAATGCAAAATATAGACCACATATATCTCGAAAATTATAATTGAGTTACATCATTTGTGGTGCAAAAAGATCTTGTTTTTCTATCAATGAACCATTCACAATGGTTTACCGTAGTGTTGATTCAATAAATATTTAGATTTTTAAGTGAAAATTTGATACAATTTTATGATGAATGAGTAATAAGGAGGCTTTTAATAAATGACTAAAGTTACACGCGAAGAGGTTGAACATATAGCACATTTAGCAAGACTTCAAATTTCTGAAGAAGAAACTGAAGAAATGGCTAATACACTTGAAAGTATCTTAGATTTTGCTAAGCAAAATGATACAGCAGATACAGAAGGTATTGAACCAACGTATCACGTATTAGATTTACAAAATGTGTTACGTGATGATGAAGCAATCGAGGGCATTCCTCAAGAACTTGCATTAAAAAATGCTAAAGAGACAGAAAATGGTCAATTCAAAGTACCAGCTATCATGAATGAGGAGGAAGCTTAAGATGAGTATTCGTTATGAATCAGTTGAAAAATTATCAGAAATGATTAAAAACAATGAGATTAAGCCTTCAGAAGTTGTCAAAGACATCTATGATGCAATTGAAGAAACGGATCCTACAATTAAATCATTTTTAGCATTAGATAAAGATAATGCAATTAAAAAAGCTAAAGAATTAGATGAATTACAAGCAAAAGGCCAAATGGAAGGTAAATTGTTTGGTATTCCAATGGGAATCAAAGACAACATTATTACTAAAGACGTGGAAACAACATGTGCAAGTAAAATGTTAGAAGGATTTGTTCCTATTTATGAATCAACTGTAATGAATAAATTACATGATGAAAATGCCATTTTAATCGGTAAACTTAACATGGATGAGTTTGCTATGGGTGGTTCTACAGAAACATCATACTTTAAACAAACAGTTAATCCATTCGATTATAAAGCTGTACCAGGTGGTTCATCTGGTGGTTCAGCAGCAGCAGTTGCAGCGGGATTAGTACCGTTTAGTTTAGGGTCAGATACTGGTGGCTCAATTCGTCAACCAGCAGCATATTGTGGTGTCGTAGGAATGAAACCAACCTATGGACGTGTTTCACGTTTCGGATTAGTTGCATTTGCATCATCACTAGATCAAATAGGACCAATTACACGTAATGTTAAAGATAACGCTATCGTTTTAGAAACGATTTCTGGCGTTGATAGAAATGACTCTACAAGTGCACCAGTTGAAGACGTTGACTTCACGTCAGATATTGGTAAAGATATTAAAGGTTTAAGAGTAGCGTTACCAAAAGAGTATTTAGGTGAAGGTATCAATGAAGATGTTAAAGAAGCTGTTAAGAATGCAGTTGAGACACTTAAATCTTTAGGTGCAGAAGTTGAAGAAGTTTCACTTCCAAATACTAAATATGGTATTCCATCATATTATGTTATTGCGTCATCTGAAGCATCAGCAAACTTAGCTCGCTTTGATGGTATTCGTTATGGTTACCATTCTAAAGAAGCTCAAACATTAGAAGAATTATATAAAATGTCTAGATCTGAAGGTTTTGGAGCTGAAGTTAAACGCCGTATCTTCTTAGGTACTTTCGCGTTAAGTTCTGGATATTATGATGCATACTATAAAAAATCACAAAAAGTTAGAACATTGATTAAAAATGACTTTGATAAAGTATTTGAAAACTATGACGTAGTTGTAGGACCAACAGCACCAACGACTGCATTTAACTTAGGTGATGAAATTGATGATCCTTTAACTATGTATGCTAATGACTTATTAACTACACCTGTTAACTTAGCTGGTTTACCAGGTATTTCTGTTCCTTGTGGGCAATCAAACGGTAGACCAATCGGCTTACAATTTATCGGTAAACCTTTTGATGAAAAGACGTTATATCGTGTGGCATATCAATATGAAACACAATTCAACTTACATGACGCATATGAAAAATTATAAGGAGTGGAAATAATGCATTTTGAAACAGTTATCGGACTTGAAGTTCACGTTGAGCTAAAAACAGACTCAAAAATGTTCTCTCCATCACCAGCACATTTTGGAGCTGAACCTAACTCAAATACAAATGTTATTGACTTAGCATATCCTGGTGTATTACCAGTCGTTAATAGACGTGCTGTAGACTGGGCTATGCGTGCATCAATGGCTTTAAATATGGACATTGCGACAAATTCTAAATTTGACCGTAAAAACTATTTCTATCCAGACAATCCAAAGGCATATCAAATTTCTCAATTTGATCAACCTATCGGCGAAAATGGATATATTGATATCGAGGTAGATGGTGAAACAAAACGTATTGGAATCACACGTCTTCACATGGAAGAAGATGCTGGTAAATCAACACATAAAGATGGTTATTCATTAGTTGACTTAAACCGTCAAGGTACACCATTAATCGAAATTGTTTCTGAACCGGATATCAGATCTCCAAAAGAAGCATATGCTTACCTAGAAAAATTACGTTCAATCATTCAATACACTGGCGTATCTGACTGTAAAATGGAAGAAGGCTCATTACGTTGTGATGCCAACATTTCATTACGTCCTTATGGACAAAAAGAATTCGGTACTAAAACTGAATTGAAAAACCTTAACTCATTTAACTATGTAAGAAAAGGTTTAGAATATGAAGAAAAACGCCAAGAGGAAGAATTATTAAACGGTGGTACTATTGGACAAGAGACACGACGTTTCGATGAATCAACTGGCAAAACAATCTTAATGCGTGTTAAAGAAGGTTCAGATGACTATCGTTACTTCCCAGAACCTGATATCGTACCTTTATACGTTGATGATGAATGGAAAGCACGCGTACGTGAAACAATTCCTGAATTACCAGACGAACGTAAAGCGAAATACGTTAATGATTTAGGATTACCAGAATACGATGCCCACGTCTTAACACTTACTAAAGAAATGTCAGATTTCTTTGAAGGTGCTATAGACCAAGGTGCCGATGTTAAATTAACATCTAACTGGTTAATGGGTGGCGTTAATGAATATTTAAATAAAAATCAAGTTGAGTTACAAGATACTCAATTAACGCCAGAAAACCTTGCTGGTATGATTAAACTTATTGAAGACGGTACAATGAGTAGTAAAATCGCTAAAAAAGTTTTCCCAGAGTTAGCTGAAAATGGTGGAGATGCTAAACAAATTATGGAAGACAAAGGTTTAGTACAAATCTCTGATGAGGCTACTTTAACTCAATTTGTTACAGAGGCGTTAGACAATAATCCACAATCAGTTGAAGATTATAAGAATGGTAAAGGCAAAGCGATGGGCTTCTTAGTTGGTCAAATTATGAAAGCATCTAAAGGCCAAGCTAACCCTCAAAAAGTAAACCAAATTTTAAAACAAGAATTAGATAAACGCTAATTAGATTATGCATTTGTATGTCATTCAATGATTAATTAACAGTCTGCGAAAAAATAATATAATAATGCTATTTAGCAAATTCGCAGTAGCTGACTGAGCTGAGAAGGCGCTTAAATCAAGCTTTTCTCAGTTCTAGTCATCCTTGCGGGGGTGGGACGACGAATTCAAAAGAATTCTGTCCCGCTCCCTTTTAATTTTGGTACATTTTAAGCGCTAGCACCCGGTGTAATATAAGATTTACAATCACCATATGACTGATAATATATAGGATGTATTTCAAAGTTTATTGATTTAAATACTTCCAACTCTCTTATAAATCATTTAATATAAGAATATGTATAAAAAGATGAGGGATAATTTATGAGAAAACGTGCAAGAATCATTTATAATCCAACTTCTGGAAAGGAACTCTTCAAAAGAACTTTACCAGATGTTTTAATAAAATTAGAACGTGCCGGTTACGAAACAAGTGCTTATGCAACAGAGCGTGAAGGAGACGCAACACTTGAAGCGGAACGTGCACTTAAAAGAGATTATGATATTATCATAGCTGCTGGTGGAGATGGCACGCTTAATGAAGTGGTAAATGGTATCGCGGAGCAACCTAATCGCCCCAAATTAGGCATTATTCCTATGGGGACGGTGAATGATTTCGGTAGAGCCTTACATTTACCAAGCGATATTATGGGGGCGGTTGATGTCATCATTGATAATCATACAACGAAAGTTGATATTGGTAAGATGAATAACCGCTACTTTATCAATTTAGCAGCCGGCGGACAATTAACGCAAGTGTCCTACGAAACGCCAAGTCGCTTAAAGTCTATCGTGGGTCCTTTCGCGTATTACATTAAAGGTTTTGAAATGTTACCTCAAATGAAAGCGGTAGATTTAAGAATAGAATATGATAATCAAGTCTTTCAAGGTGAAGCATTATTGTTCTTATTAGGACTTACGAACTCTATGGCAGGCTTTGAGAAATTAGTTCCGGACGCGAAATTAGACGATGGTCATTTTACATTGATTATTGTTGAAAAGGCTAACTTGGCTGAATTAGGACATATCATGACATTAGCGTCTCGCGGAGAACACATCAAACATCCAAAAGTCATCTATGAAAAGGCAACATCTATTAATATTTCATCATTTACAGAAATGCAATTGAATGTAGATGGAGAATATGGCGGTAAATTACCAGCTAATTTCTTGAATTTAAAGCGTCATATCGAAGTATGCACACCAAAGGATATATACAACGAGGAGTTAACTGAAGATCAGCAAGTTGAAGATGGTATCATTGAAGAAAAACCATCAAATGAAGAGATTATAAGAAATAATGAAATATCAGAGTAATTTATACAGTTGAAGAGGTTGAGCAATAGTTTTAATATCTTGGGTATGAAAAACAAACCTAGGTTAAACTACTCCAACCTCTTTTTATGTGGGGTGAAATAATGGAAACAATAAGTAAAAATGCAATTAACTATGGTAATGTTGTTGATTTAACGCACGAAGGGCATGGTGTTATCAAAATCGATCGTTACCCAATTTTTGTGCCAAATGCGTTAATTGGAGAAGAAATTGAATACAAAATTATCAAAGTAAAGAAAAATTTCGCGATAGGTAAACTACTTCAAGTTGTGAAACCGAGTGAGCATCGCGTTGAACCACCATGCAAATATTATTGGAAGTGCGGTGGTTGTCAATTACAACATATGACTTATGAAGCGCAATTGGCAATGAAACAATCACAAGTGATTAATCTCTTCCATAGAAAAGCACAATTTACCGATACAACCATTCATAAAACTGTTGGAATGGATAATCCATGGCAGTATAGAAACAAATCACAACTACCTATTGGTACCGATAAAAATGGACAAGCAATCATGGGATATTATCGACAACGAAGTCACGATATTATTGATATGGATAGTTGTTTAATCCAAGATGATATACATCAAGATATTATGAATCACGTTAAACAATGGATTAAAGAATATCGTATTAGTATCTATAATGAACGTACTAAAAGTGGATTGTTAAGACATCTAGTTATTCGCACAGGCTATTATACTGATGATATGATGGTTATCTTTGTAACCAATGGAAAACATTTTAAAGACGCTTCAATTCTAGTGGAAAAGTTAAAACAAACATTTCCTAACATTACGAGTATTAAGCAAAACATTAATAACAGCCATTCTAATGTTATTATGGGTCAACAATCTATAACACTATATGGTAAAGACAGAATTGTAGATCAACTTAGCGATACAACATTTAAGATTAGTGATCAATCATTCTACCAAATTAATTCATCTCAAACTGAGAAATTATATCAAAAAGCAATTGAGTATGCGCAGTTAACAGGAGAAGAAACAGTGCTCGATACATACTGTGGTATTGGTACGATAGGTTTATACATGGCACCAGTAGCTAAACATGTGTATGGTGTTGAAGTTGTGCCATCTGCGATTAAGGATGCACAGCAAAATGCGACTTTAAATGGATTTGAAAATACAACTTTTGTCTGTGGTAAAGCTGAAGAGGTCATTATAAAATGGAAACAACAAGGTATCAGACCAGATGTTGTAATGGTAGACCCGCCGCGTAAAGGCTGTGATCAAACATTCTTACAAACTTTACTGAAACTTAATCCTAAGCGTATTGTGTATATTTCGTGTAACCCTTCAACACAACAAAGGGATGCACAAATTTTAGCCACACAATATGAGTTGAAAGAAATTACGCCGGTCGACATGTTCCCACAAACAACACATGTAGAAACAGTAGCATTGTTTGAAAGAAAATGATACGTGATATTTCATAATACGAATATTAAGAAATGATTACAGCGCATTAAATCTTATAGAAAAGGTTTTTTTCTCGATATAGACTGTGTATACTATGGTTGAAATTAAGAAAGATTGGAGGTCATTTTTGTGCAAAAATTTGATTTTTCGCCTAGTCGAATCAATTTACCTAAGTTTATTACAACCCAATTGGTCGTGGTTTTATTTATGATATTGTTTACATACAAGTGGGCGTTTATGTTTACAACTATTCATGAGCAAACTTTTTTAGCTAATTTACTCTACGGATTTTTAGGTTTTGTTGTTATTTTAGGATTACATGAATTGATTCACAGACTTTCGTTTTTTATTTTTTCAAAGGGTGAACAGCCTAAATTAAAATATAAAAAAGGATTTCTATTAGTACATATTTCAAAAAAATGTTTTAACAAGTGGCAATTTTGCACAATTATGTTAGCTCCAATGGTCATCATTACTGGTCTATTAATGTTGATATTTAGTTATTATACGTACTCTTCAATTATCATCATGTTAAGTATTCATTTCGGGTATTGTCTAATAGATTTATATCTAGTAGGTATTACGTTTACGAATAAATTTGAGTACATTCATCCATCCGATGAAGGATTAATTATGTATTACCAGCGTCCTATACAAGTTAATAATGAGTTTGAATAAATCATAAGTCTCAATATGATTATATATGTGCACATTTCATGAGTTTTGAAGGATTTCACATTATAATTACGTTGAGGCTTATTTTTTAAAGAGGTGAGACAATGGCTGAAAGAAGAATTATACATATAGATATGGATTACTTTTTTGCACAAGTAGAAATGCGAGATAATCCTAAATTAAAAGGGAAACCAGTAATCGTTGGTGGAAAGGCGAGTACACGCGGCGTGGTTTCTACTGCATCATATGAAGCGCGAAAATATGGTGTTCATTCTGCAATGCCAATGTCTCAAGCCCATAAATTATGCCCAAATGGTTATTATGTCAGCGCAAGATTTGATGCCTATAGAGAAGCTTCTGCTATTATTATGTCTATATTTAAAAGTTATACAGATATCGTTGAGCCAATGTCACTCGACGAAGCATATTTAGATATTACACATTTAGTCAGATCTGACTTACCGGCATCAAAAATTGCAAGCTTTATTCGTCGTGATATTTTTGAAAAAACAGGTTTAACATCATCTGCAGGTGTTTCGTATAATAAATTCTTAGCAAAATTAGCAAGTGGTATGAACAAACCGAATGGCATGATGGTTATAGATTATAATAATGTAAATGATATTTTAATGAATTTAGATATTGGTGACTTTCCAGGTGTGGGCAAAGCCTCGAAAAAAGTAATGCATCATCATGATATCTACACAGGGAAGGATTTATATGATAAAACAGAATTTGACTTAATACGTTGGTTTGGAAAAAGAGGTCGTGGCTTATATCAGAAAGCCAGAGGTATTGATCATAGTGAAGTGAAAGCGAAGAGAGTGCGTAAATCCGTGGGAACTGAACGCACGTTTTCAACTGATGTCAATGATGATGAAGTCATATTGCAGAAGATATGGGAACTATCTGGAAAAACAGCAGAACGTTTAACTAAATTGCAAAAATCAGGTAGCACTGTAACAGTTAAATTAAAAACATATCAGTATGAAACATTTTCAAAACAAAGAAGCTTAAGAGAACCGGTTAATAGTGATATTGATATATACAATGTTGCTTATGATTTATATAACGAATTAAAGGATCCCGATATTCCAATAAGGTTAATTGGTGTCACAGTAGGGAATTTAGAACAATCAACATATAAAAATATGACAATCTATGATTTTATTTAAAGATAAAGGTCAATGCCGATAAAATGTACTTTGCTTATCAAAATACATTTCACATCATGCGCTAGCCTTTATCTTTTAAATTTTTACCATAAATTTGGAGCATACTTTGCAAATTATCATAATGCTTTAATAATCTAAATGTAATCATTGCACATGCTTTGGCATCATTGAGCGCATCATGATGACCATGAAAGTCTAATTGATAATGATTCATTAAATGTTTAAGACCATAACGATATGCATCAATTGTACGTTTAGCAAGTTGATATGAACAAAAGTAAATCATTGACGGAGTTTCAATATTTAATTGTTTTAAACTTTGGTGAAGTACATTCATATCAAAGGCAGCATTATGTGCAACAACAGGTAAGTTATCAATAAATTGCATCATATAGGGATATACATAGTCAAAACTCGGCGCATCATTGACATCTTCAGGTGTAATACCATGAACATTTATATTCGTCTTTGAGAAATAATCAAATGGATTGACTAAAGTGTAAAAGGATTCAACAATCTCATTATTGACAACTTTAACCATACCAACAGAACAGATACTTGTACGTTTACCATTTGCTGTTTCAAAGTCTAATGCAATAAAAGCATTATCCATATTTACACCATCCTTTCATGTATAGATGCTTTCATTTTAGTAGTAGTATAAAAACATTTCCAGGATGTTGCACAACTAAAAAAGGGAGTGGACAGAATTCTTTTAAAATTCGTGTTCACTCCCAGCTTGCTTAGCTTGTAGAATTTCATAATGAAATTCTCTTTGCTGGGGCCCCGACTCCCAGCTTGCTTAGCTTGTAGAATTTCTTAGTGAAATGCTTTTAGCTAGGGCCCGCATGCAAGGTTGACTAGAACTGAAAAAGCTTGAGTTAAGTGCCTTTCCAGTAGCAGTCAACTATCGATTATTTTCAGATATAGTCTTATCTATATCGTGTCTAGATTTAATAAGGAAAGCATTATTCTTCATTAAATGAACGTGCTGCTAATTCTTTTTCATATAAATATAATGTATTGCAGTCATCGCCAATACGATTTAAATAATCAATGTGTGTTTCAAAAGTTGCTTCTTCTTCCACTTGTTCATCTAAGAACCAGTTTAAGAATGAGATAGTAGCATAGTCTTTATCTTTTTGAGCAATTTCAGATAAATTATAGAAACGACGTGTTACGTCTTGTTCTTGTGCTAATCCATCTTTAAATGTTTCAAGGATTGATTTGAATTCAGTTTTAGGTGCTGGAATTGATTTGAATTCAGCGTGTTCACCACGGTCATTAATGTAATCATAGATTTTTTTACCATGGAAACGTTCTTCTTTAGCTTGTTGAATGTAGAAATTAGCGAAACCTTCATATGAAGCGTCATCACAATAAGCTGCCATTGCCATATAAGCATGTGCTGCGAAATATTCATGGTTCATTTGATCATTAAGTGCTTCTAACAAGTCTTTACTTAACATAATTAAGTCACCTCTATTAAAAATTTGTCATTTATTTTGTCTTTGTTCATAAAGAGTATAACAAATCTATTCTCATTAGTAAATAATAATTATTATAATCTAGGATGTAACTTGTTATTTTTAATTGAGAATGTTTTTTGTTATACCCGTTACGTGTTATAATTATTCAAGTGATTTATATGAGGAGGAAGCACATGAGACAATGGACTGCAACGCACTTAGCGAAATTGGCACGTAAGGCTAGTATCGCTGCCGGGAAAAAAGGTACTGACTTACCTGGACAAGTTGCCCGCAAAGTGGATCAAAATATATTAAGAAAATTAGCTGCAAAAGTTGATGATATCGTTTTTATTAGCGGAACGAACGGTAAAACGACTACATCTAATCTTATAGGACATACTTTAAAAGCAAATCACATTGATATCATACATAATAATGAAGGTGCTAATATGGCGGCAGGTATAACATCTGCTTTTATCATGCAAAGCACTAAAGATACTAAAGTAGCTGTCATTGAAATTGATGAAGGTTCAATACCACGTGTATTAAAAGAAGTGACACCATCAATGATGATTTTTACAAATTTCTTCCGTGATCAAATGGATCGCTTTGGTGAAATCGATATAATGGTAAATAATATTGCGAAGTCTATTAGTAATAAGGGAATCAAATTGTTACTTAATGCAGATGATCCTTTTGTTAGTCGACTCAAAATCGCTAGTGATTCGATTGTTTATTATGGCATGAAAGCACATGCACATGAATTTGAGCAAAGTACAATGAATGAGAGTAAATATTGTCCTAATTGTGGCAAACTATTAGTATATGATTACATTCATTATAACCAAATTGGTCATTACCATTGTTCATGTGGATTCAAACGAGAATTACCGAAATACGAAGTAACATCATTCTCTGCATCTCCATTCTTAGGATTAAATATTGGTGATACTACGTTTAATATGAAAATTGCCGGTGACTTTAATGCGTATAATGCATTAGCGGCATATACAGTATTAAGAGAATTAGGTCTTAATGATGATTCAATTCGAACAGGGTTTGAATCATACACATCAGATAATGGACGTATGCAGTATTTCAAACTCAATCATAAAGAGGCTATGATTAACCTTGCTAAGAATCCCGCTGGTATGAATGCAAGTTTGTCTGTGGGCGAACAATTGGAAGGTAAGAAGGTATATGTTATTAGTTTGAATGATAATGCGGCAGATGGTCGCGATACGTCATGGATTTATGACGCTGATTTTGAGAAGTTAAGCGAACAAAATATAGAAACGATTATAGTAACAGGAACTCGAGCTGAAGAATTGCAATTACGTCTGAAATTGGCTGAAGTGACTGTGCCTATTATCCTTGAAAAGGATATCTATAAAGCAACAGCATTGACTATGAACTATGAAGGATTTACAGTCGCAATTCCTAACTACACGTCATTATCTCCGATGTTAGAACAACTTAATCGTTCATTTACAGGAGGGCAATAAATATGAATGAATTAACCGTTTATCATTTTATGTCAGACAAATTAAATTTATATAGTGATATTGGAAATATTATTGCACTCAAACAAAGAGCAAAGAAACGTAATATTCAATTAAATGTTGTTGAGGTTAACCAAACTGAAGGTGTGACGCTTGATAACTGTGACATCTTCTTTATTGGTGGTGGAAGTGATAGAGAACAAAGTATTGCGACTAAAGAATTAAGCAAAATGAAGACCACACTTAAAGATGCAATTGAAGATGGTATGCCAGGTTTGACAATTTGTGGCGGCTACCAATTCTTAGGAACAAAATATATTACTCCTGATGGCACTGAACTTGAAGGATTAGGTATATTAGATTTTTATACTGAATCACGTACTGAACGATTAACTGGCGATATCGTCATTGAGAGTGATACATTTGGTACAATAGTTGGCTTTGAGAATCATGGTGGACGTACACATCATCATTACGGTACGTTAGGACACGTTACAGTAGGATATGGAAATAATGATGAGGATAAACAAGAAGGTATCCACTATAAAAACTTATTAGGTACCTATTTACATGGACCTATTTTACCTAAAAATCATGAAATCACGGATTATTTATTAGAAAAAGCTTGTGAACGTAAAGGTATACCGTTTGAACCTAAACAACTAGATAACACTGAAGAAGAAGCAGCTAAGCGTGTTATTATTGAACGTTCATCTAAGAATAAATAATAGTTGACTATTAACTTAGTAAAAAGACGTACTGGAACTTCGTATGAAGCCAGTACGTCTTATTTATTTGTCATTGTATCTACTATCTAATAATTTATAAATTAAAAGTATTTCATAAATGATATGACTTTTTATTTGATTTTGATCAAACTCTTCTAATCGCTTGACAGAAGACTTAAGTGTTGATGCAGATGAACGATGTGGTTCGAAATGATCGCTATTGACTATATTATTGACACTATGACTGATTTTAATAATTGCCATTTTTTCCTCAGGCGTAAATACTAAATGAATATGCTTAGGTAAATAAATGATATTTGATAGATGGGTAGCGAGTAATCGGTCAATATATGAACGGTTCGAAATCTGTTTCAACCGTTTCCACTCATCTTCCTTGTTCTTATGGTAGCGTAATTCATCTTTTTGATAACCAGTTAATGTCTCAGATTTGTTAATCACACCCATTAGCTTATTTAATAAATTATTACTATCATCTGAATCAAATTTTCCTAATAATAATTCATTACATCTTGATGAAAATAACTCATACATTTTATATTCTGATTGTGTTAGATTATCCTCAATTTGTTGGTAATATTTGGGAGGAAGAACAACAAAATTAACTAATCCCGCTGTGACCAAACCAATCAACGCTGTTAATAATCTTGAGAAGAAGTTAAAGAAATAGGCATCGTGTATACCAGGTATCATAGCAACTGATGTTAATACCGCAACGGTCGTACCAACTTGTAAATTTAATTTTGTACAAGCTAAAATGGTGAACAGTGCACTAAATGTATAGGTTAATGCTGATTGATCTCCAAAAATAAATGTAAAAATAACAGCGAATAATGCGCCAATGACTGTCGCTGGCAATCTTCTGTACCCTTTTTTTAATGATGCTTTGGCTGTGGGTTCGATTGTTACAATAGCTGTTAATATCGCAAAGATAGGAGTTAAATTAAGCATCAAACAAAATAGCGATGTTAAAAAAGTGGCTAAACCAGTTTTAATGGTTCTAGCGCCAATAATTCTTTTGTACCATTTATCCATATGATAAATCCTCTCGTTGTACGAAAATAACATTAATATGTTTCTTTAATAAGTAAATTATTTTCACTTCATTTTTTGTATGTTTAGTATATCAAAATTTTTTTGGTATAATAAGATGTAATCACAATTAAAAAGGAACGGGATATTATGATTGTAAAAACAGAAGAAGAATTACAAGCCTTAAAAGAAATAGGTTACATTTGTGCTAAGGTTAGGGATACGATGCAAGAAGCTACTAAACCTGGCATCACAACTAAAGAATTAGACAATATTGCTAAAGATTTATTTGAAGAACATGGCGCTATTTCAGCACCTATTCATGATGAGAATTTCCCTGGACAAACATGTATTAGTGTTAATGAAGAAGTTGCACATGGAATTCCAGGTAAACGAATCATTCGTGAAGGCGATTTAGTTAATATTGATGTATCAGCATTAAAAAATGGCTATTACGCAGATACTGGTATTTCGTTTGTTGTGGGTGAAGCAAGTGATCCGCTTAAACAAAAAGTATGTGACGTTGCATTAAGGGCATTTGAAAATGCGATGGCAAAGGTTAAACCAGGAACTAAATTAAGTAATATTGGTAAAGCTGTGCATGCAACTGCACGTCAAAATGATTTAACTGTCATCAAAAATTTAACAGGACACGGCGTAGGTCAATCTTTACACGAAGCACCTAATCATGTAATGAACTATTATGACCCTAAAGATAAAACGTTGCTTAAAGAAGGGGTTGTAATCGCAGTAGAACCGTTTATTTCTTCTAAAGCAACATTCGTAACAGAAGGTAAGAATGAATGGGCATTTGAAACAAGAGATAAAAGTTACGTAGCCCAAATTGAACATACGGTTATCGTTACTAAAGATGGTCCATTATTAACGACTAAAATAGACTAATTTTAGAAGTAAATCTTTAATTGGCTAAACGTGAATAGATAAGTAAAAAGACAATTTCTAGTGAGTTTTGATACGCACCTTAATAGTTAATCTTAAAATCTAACTTTATGAGTGCATTCACTATAGAAATTGTCTTTTTTATATTTACTTTGCTTTTAAAATGCAAACGGGTTTATTCATTTTCTTAAGTGCGATTTAATGCCACTTATCAATGACTGGTATAAACGTGTGTATTCATCCGCATTTATGTGCCTGTATCATTCATTAAGAGATGGATAATGTGACTGCCAATTAAAGATATGTTAACTATGCGACCTTCACTTGTCGACTCAGGTAATTTAAACAACCTTTGTATTCATAATACAAACGTATTGAAACATGCTTACTTGGTCCATCGTTGTTCAACTTTGCCAAATTTCCATATTAAAGAGGAAATGAGCCAACTTGTTAAGAACAAAACGACCAGAATATAACCAAAATAATCAAACTGGATATTTGCGATGAATGTCCAGAAAGTACCACTTAATTGCCATTTTTCTGCTATGATTTGAAGCAACTCTGTAGTACCGATTAACAATGCAGCGATAACTGAGATGGCAGTAATTGTAATGTTGTAATAAATTTTCCGAATAGGATTGAAAAAGGCCCAATTATAGGCAGAGGTCATCAATATACCATCTAACGTATCAAGTAAACTCATGCCTGCAGCAAATAGTATGGGCAAGGATAAGATACCTATAAATGAAATTGCTTGTTGAGACGCACCAGAAGATAACGCAAGTAAAGAAATTTCACTTGCAGTATCAAATCCTAAGCCAAATAAAAAACCAAGAGGCAAGACATGCCAACTACGACTTATGAGTTTAAAGTAGGGTCCAACAATACGAGAAATCAATCCACGTGCCTCTAATAAATCATTTAACTTATTATCATCTATACGTTCATTTTTTAATTTTAAGAATAGCGTAATTAAGGATACTAATATGATTAGATTCAATATACCAATTAGAATTAAAAAACTTCCTGAAACGATTGTACCAATAATACCACCAATTTCTTGAAAATGTGGCAACGCGTCTTTTGCCCATTTTACAGAAATGCCTAAGAAAACAGACATAAGAAAGACGACTGTAGAGTGTCCAATGGAGAAATAAAAGCCTACGCCGACAGGACTACGTTGTTGCTGTAATAATTTACGTACAGTATTGTCTATCGCAGCAATGTGATCGGCATCAAATGCATGACGCAATCCCAGCGTATATGCAAGGATACCCATACCTAGAAGTAGATGGTTAGAATTTGCTAACCAAAGGAAACTGAAACCTAAAATGTGCAGAAAAATAACGATAAGAATGTAGGGGAGCCAATTCAGACGATGATGTGCTTGAGTCATTGATGTTACCTTCTTTCTAGAATAAATATACTTAATCATACACTTAAAAATGGTAAAAATAAAATTAAGTTTATAATGAAATGAAGAAACATCGTACTAAAGTATGAGAACAAGATGGTCCCATAGCCTATGGGCGTTTATACCACTTTGAACTATAATTAACCTTAATCAAGGACAAGGTGGTTCTATGAATTATATGGACTTATATTTAAAACATTTTCTTAAAGTGATTATTAAACGAAACATTAGTGATTATCAAATTAGTTTAGATGAAAAATTAAAAAACATTGAAAATTATATTGAATATTTAAAAGCTAAGAAAACGCAAATGAATAAGTTGATTGACAGTTTATCTGCAACATTAGAAAATAAATATATTGATATAACTAATACTTATAACATTAAACATGCTCAGGAAATTAATAATTATGAAATTGAAAGCCTTAAAAAACAACTGGATTTATTCGAAGCGTATTGTGCAAGAATTGAAGCAGATATACAGCGCTGTTCTAAAGAAAAAATTACAACTCAAGGCGAATGTGACATAATTGAACAAATGAGTGTAGTAGCTTAATTAAGAGGGATAGGAGGCGACACATTGACTCGAAAATATATTTCGACAGAATTATTAATCATATTTACCGCTTTAATGATTATTGCAAATTTTTATTACATCTTTTTTGAAAAAATAGGTTATCTATTCGTATTGCTTTTAGGATGTATATTAGTTTATGTAGGCTACCTTTACTTTCATAAAGTAAGGGGTCTCTTAGCGTTTTGGATTGGCGCCTTACTTATAGCGTTTACTTTACTTTCAAATAAATATACTATTATTATTTTATTTGTCTTTCTGGTAATTGTTATTATAAGATATCTTATTTTTAAATTTAAACCATTGAAAGTAATTGCTTCAGAGGATGAAGTAACATCACCTCAGTTTATAAAGCAAAAATGGTTTGGTGAGCAACGCACGCCAGTGTATGTCTATAAATGGGAAGATGTGCAAATTCAACATGGTGTTGGGGACATTCACATTGATATGACTAAAGCTGCGAATATTAAAGAAAATAATACAATTGTTGTAAGACATATTTTAGGGAAAATTCAGTTAGTGGTACCATTGAATTATAATATTAACTTACACATGGCTGCTTTATATGGAAATGCATACTTAAATGGCCAATCTTATAAAGTTGAGAATAACCATATCCAGGTTGAAGAGAAGCCCAAAGAAGAAAATTATAACGTCAATATCTATGTTTCAACATTTATCGGAGATGTTGAGGTGATTTATCGATGAATCACTATTTAAGAGCTATCGGTTCAATGCTTATACTCGTCTATAGCATGTTAACCGCGTTCTTATTTATAGATAAAGTATTTGTTAATATTATCTATTTTCAAGGTATGTTTTATACACAAATTTTTGGTATACCTGTATTCTTATTTTTAAATTTAGTTATCATTTTACTTTGTATCATCGTAGGTTCAATTCTCGCATACAAAATTAATCAACAAAATACGTGGATTAAATCACAGATTGAACATGCTATAGAAGGTGAAACGGTAGGTATTAACGATCAAAATATTGAGCTTTACAATGAAACAATTGATATTTATCAAACGTTAGTTCCGCTAAACCAAGAACTACATCGTTTACGAATGAAAACACAAAATTTAACTAATGAAAATTACAATATGAATGATGTTAAAGTTAAAAAGATCATTGAAGATGAACGTCAAAGGTTAGCTCGAGAGTTACATGACTCCGTTAGTCAACAACTTTTCGCAGCAAGTATGATGTTATCTGCAATCAAAGAAACAAAATTAGAGGCACCACTTGACCAACAGATTCCAGTCTTAGAGAAAATGGTTCAAGAATCACAATTAGAAATGCGTGCACTGCTACTTCATTTAAGACCTTTAGGCTTAAAAGATAAATCTTTAGGTGAAGGTATTAAAGACTTAGTCATCGATTTACAGAAGAAAGTGCCTATGAAAGTGATTCACGATATACAAGATTTCAAGGTGCCTAAAGGCATAGAAGATCATTTGTTTAGAATAACGCAAGAAGCGATTTCTAATACATTGAGACATTCTAACGGTACAAAAGTGACGGTTGAATTATTTAACCAACAAGATTATTTATTACTTCGAATTCAAGACAATGGTAAAGGTTTTAATGTTGATGAGAAATTAGAACAAAGCTATGGATTGAAAAATATGAGAGAACGTGCATTAGAAATCGGTGCGACATTCCATATCGTATCATTGCCAGATTCTGGAACAAGAATAGAAGTAAAGGCACCATTAAATAAGGAGGATGATAATTATGGCGATTAAAGTTTTGTTCGTAGATGACCATGAAATGGTTAGAATTGGGATATCAAGTTATTTATCAACACAATCTGACATTGAAATAGTTGGAGAAGGGGCGTCTGGTAAAGATGCAATTGCGAAAGCGCATGAACTTAAACCGGATTTAATTCTCATGGATTTATTAATGGATGACATGGATGGGGTAGAAGCTACTACTCAAATAAAAAAAGATTTACCACATATTAAAGTCGTTATGCTAACAAGTTTTATTGAAGATAAAGAGGTATACAGAGCCTTAGATGCTGGTGTAGATAGTTATATATTAAAAACAACCAGTGCGAGCGATATTGCAGATGCAGTACGTAAAACGTATAATGGAGAATCTGTATTCGAACCTGAAGTTTTAGTTAAAATGCGTAATAGAATGAAAAAACGTGCAGAGCTATATGAAATGTTGACTGAACGAGAAATGGAAATTTTATTATTAATTGCTAAAGGCTATTCTAACCAAGAAATTGCAAGTGCTTCTCATATAACAATTAAAACTGTAAAAACACATGTAAGTAATATATTGAGTAAATTAGAAGTACAAGATAGAACGCAAGCTGTAATTTATGCATTCCAACATAATTTAATTCAATAAAAACATATAAATACAAAGTATTTTAACGAGACGCTTGCGTTGATTATTAATGAACATAAGTGCTAGCACACTTATGTATGAAATGCTAAAGATGAACTACGAGTGACGTTGTGTGCGGGGCCCCAGCAAAGAGATTTTCAACATGAAAATATACAAACAAAGCAAGCTGGGGTTGAGGAACTTAAGTGTTTACACACTTACGTAAATAGTTCTAAGATAGATTACGAAACAGAGTTGCGGAGACTCCTAGGGGAGCAGTAATTTTAATGAACCTAAGCGCAATAGCACTTAGGTAAGTAGTTCTAAAATGGGTAATGGAACGTAGTTGAGCGACGCCTGAGGGAGCAGGATGAGTGTCGAGACCAAGGCTCGACCCAGCCCCCTAGGCAAGCGTCTCAACTTAAGTGAAATGAAAATTCATTTAAGAACTACTTTAGAGACAGCACCCCAGGAACGCGAAGTAACTTATGTGAGTGTTTATCTATCTAAGAACTATTTTACAAGACCAAGGCTCGACCCAGCCCCCTAGGCAAGCATCACAACAGAATGAGTAAATGTTCATCTAAGCATTTCTTTAGAGGACTACAGGCACGAGCCTTGCGAGCCAACAATTCAGAGTATTGTAAATAAATAAGCCAGTAAATGAATTAGTTAAAACTCATTTACTGGCTATTTCTCTAGGAATGATGTCCCAGTCTCTTTTTGTTTAATGAATATTACTTCTTAGTATCATCGTCGTTGTTAGTGAATTTATCTTTGATTTTCTCAGTTAATGAAGCGTCTTCTTCATTTTTATCTTCTGGATCTTTATCAACTTTGTAGTTTTCATCTTTACCAGTTGCTGTTTGTTTATATTCATAAGTTGTATCTTCGTTGTAGTGGTTTTGGTTATTATCATCATGGTCTAATGCTGCTTCTTCAGGCGTTTGGCCTTTAATCACATGTCTTTGATGAATAATTGCATTAATTTCGGCACCTATGATGATGATAAAACTTGTTAAATATAACCAAATTAAAAGGATGATAATCCCTGCGATACTGCCGTATGTTTTTGAATAGTTTCCAAAATTAGAAATATAGAAACCGAATGCGAAAGATCCAATTAACCAGATAACCGATGTGAATATCGCCCCTGGTAATACAGATTTTAATTTCGTTTTAACATTTGGCGCTACTGAGTATAGAATTGTAAAAAGAATCAAAATAATGATTAATGGAAGTACAATTCTAATTAAACTGAAAACCCATTTGACTTGATCATCTAATCCTAGGGGACCAAATAAGAAATGAGCGATAACTGAACCCATTGTTGGTAGTGCCATAGCTACTAAAAATACTACACCTAACACAATTGTAAATACAACACTTAATAACTTTAATAGAATACCGTTTCTATTATCTTCTACATCATAAGCAACATTAAATGAGTTCATGATTGCAGTCATACCATTTGAAGCTGACCAAATTGCTAAGATTAACCCGATAGATAGTAAACCGCCACTTGAATTTTTAGTGACATCGCTAATGACACCTTGAATTAGACTAGACGTGTCAGCGGGTGCGTTACTTAGTAAACCAGTAATTTGGCTTTGATCTAAGTTGAATAGTGGTAATAAAGTTAATAAAAAGATTAGCATAGGGAACATAGCTAATACAAAATGATAAGTCATTTGTGCAGCTAAACCTGATGCATCATCTTTTCCTATACGATAGATTAAATATGAGAGAAAATTAGATTTCTTTGTATATTTAGCTGGTTTATTTAATCGTGATACAAAAAAGACTTGATTATCTTTTTTGGGTTCTTTAGATTGAAATTCTTGTGGTTCGACATATGTACGATCAACATTTATTTTATCTTGATTCTTCTCTTGTTCTTCTTTAATAGAGTTAAGATATTTTGAGTTCAATTTATTTTCTTTTGACATAACAATCTCCTTTGCTTTAACCACATACATAAATAAAAAGTAAAAGAAGCGGGACAGAAACCTGTTATATTAGAAGATTTCATTGTCCCGCTTTACTATGAGTGAAAATCAAAATTGATATGATTCACTTTTAGTTATTGCTTATGATCGCTAACATGTTAGACGATGTAGCAATCGTAAGCAATCAATTATTGACCAATGCGGTTATTCTTACGGTTAACGAAAGTATCTTTCGCATCTTTAATTGATTTTTCTAATTCTGGATTATTACGACGAATTTCTTCAATTGTATCTTTCCAATATAAAACTTCGTCTTTAATAGAATTAAATTTAGAAGGTTTACGTGAACGATTACCTTCTTTAATATCTTTTACAGATTGAACTAATGCATTACGTGTTGATTTGTCTGCTAACGTAGCAGCACCACCAACAAGTGCACCTATTAGAATACCAGGAATTAATTTGTTTTCCATTTCATTTACCCCTCTTTCAAATTTGCATCTTTAACGATGAAATCAATTAGATTATCACAAGATGATTGTACCATTTCATATACACCATCAAAATTATTTGTGTAGTAAGGATCTGGTACATCACTCTCTTCCATATTACTAAATTCAAGTAATTTGAACAATTTTCCTTTTAGGTTAGGATTGATGTTTTTGATATTATCAACATTACTTTGATCCATGGCAATAATATAATCAAAATCATCATTCGGTTCAAACAACTCACTAATCATACCATCAAAAGGTATATTATGGCGATTAAGAATATCTTGAGTACCTTCATGAGGCGGTTCTCCAAGGTTCCATTTGCCAGTGCCTCTTGAATAAACATTAACACCTGAAACATGTCTATCTTTCAAGCGTTGACGCATGATTGCTTCAGCCATAGGAGAGCGACATATGTTTCCAAGACATACAAATGCTATATCTACCATACTCTATTCCCCCTAATCTGTTATATATAAACCATTTTATAGTTATTTTAAAATTTTATAAAGACATAATATTACTTTATTCGATAAAAGTTTGTTAAATCGTCATACTTTGATAAAATATTGTATTAAAGAGGTGATAACGTGACTCAAAATAATAATAAAGAAATGATTGCAGGGATTAGAAAAAAGTTAAACATCGTTAATCAAGGATTATTAAATCCTGATAAATTTGAAGAAGCCAATCAACAAGATGTAGAGGAAATATACAATTTTGTAATGTCTAAAGATTCTTTTTCACCAAGTGAAGTGACAGCGATTGCTGACGAATTAGGCAACTTACGTCAAGATTAAGGAGGATGCGCATATGACTTCATTAAGTTATAACGAGAAATTACAACAATATGCAGAATTATTAGTGAAAATTGGCATGAACGTACAACCTAAACAACCTGTGTTTATTAGATCTTCAGTGGATGCTATCGAGTTGACGCGATTAATTGTTGAAGAATCATATAAAGCAGGAGCTTCTGACGTTAAAGTTGTATATGCTGATTCTAGATTAAATAGACTTAAGTTCGAATATGAATCGGTCGATTATTTTGAACATCAAGCTGTAAAATCATATGAAGTAGATGAACGAATGGATTATGCTAATCGTGGTGCAGCTAATTTAGCCTTATTAAGCGGAGACCCTAACTTATTAAACGGTATAGATGCAGAAAAACTGAAAGCATATCAAATGAGTTATAGTCATGCATTCAAAGGTTATATGGAAGGAAGTCAGAAGAATCAATTTCCATGGGTAGTTGCAGCCTTTCCTTCTAAAGATTGGGCGAAACGTGTTTATCCAGAATTAGACGAAACAGCTGCACTGGAGAAATTTATTGATGAAGTATTTGATATCGTAAGAATTGATGGAAATGATCCTATTGAAAATTGGAAGCATCATATCGAAAACTTAAGTGTACATGCTAAACAAATGCAAGACAAAAATTATAAAGCCTTACACTATCAATCAGATGGAACAGACTTAGTCGTTGGTCTTCCTAAAGGGCATATATGGGAAGATGCTACAAGCTATGTAAATGGTAATCAACAAGCATTTATAGCGAATATACCAACTGAAGAAGTCTTTACAGCCCCTGATCGTAATAATGTCAATGGATACGTGACGAATAAATTACCACTAAGTTATAATGGTACAATTATTGATGGCTTTACATTAACGTTTAAAGATGGACAAATTGTAGATTTCAAAGCGGAAAAAGGCGAAGAGGTACTTAGAGATCTGATTAACACAGATGAAGGGGCTAAACGATTAGGTGAAGTTGCCTTAGTACCTGACGATTCTCCAATTTCAAATCGTAATACTATTTTTTACAATACACTTTTTGATGAGAATGCATCGTGCCATTTAGCTATTGGTTCGGCATATGGCTTTAATGTTGAAGGTGGTACAGAAATGACGACGGAAGAAAAAGTTGCCAGTGGCTTAAATGACTCAAATGTGCACGTTGATTTCATGATAGGTAGTGCTGATTTAACAATTTATGGAATTAAACAGGATGGCTCTAAAGAATTAGTGTTTAAAAATGGTAATTGGGCACAATAAAAATAGAAATTAATATAAAAGAGGTATAACGCATGTCAAATTCTCAAGATAATCGAAAATCAATGTCTGAATCGAAAAGTTTTAAAGCTAAGCAAGTATTTCCTCAAGACACCAATCATCATCACACAATGTTTGGTGGGTCATTGATGGCTAATATAGATGAAATAGCAGCTATTACAGCAATGAAACATGCTAACGCTCAAGTAGTAACAGCTTCAACAGATTCGGTTGATTTTTTAAGACCAATCAAAACAGGAGATATAACTTCTTATGAAGCAATGGTCAGTTATGCAGGTACGAGTTCAATGGAAGTTTGTGTACAAATTATCATTGAAGATGTTTTAAATAAAGAAAAGCATTTAGCAGCCTTAAGTTTCCTTACTTTCGTTGCATTAGATGATAATGGGAAACCAGTCAAAGTACCAGATGTTTATCCAGAAACAAAAATAGAAAAATGGTTTTATGAAAGTGCACCTAAACGTGTTCAACGTCGTAAAGATAGAAGAGAAGAAAGTAAAAGTACTATCGAATTTTTATCAAACGCGCAACATATTGAAGAAATTTAAACTGTGTGAAGCGGCTTGCAATATAGATAGTATAGTTTAAAAGAGTATAAATAAGCACCACATAAAATAATATTAGCGTAAATTTATTTTATGTGGTGCTTATTATATTTGCTTGAAATGAATTAACTGAAAATATTTTCAGTATGCATTTCAATCTCATTTTTTCTGAAATCAGTGTTTGGATAGTACATATTTTTAACTAGAACGTTAGGACCTAAACAGTGAAACGCCTCACAATGACAATTGAGCGATTGCGCTAAATCTGATGTAAGCCATTTATTAAATACGTCTGTTAATTTGTCAGTTTTAATATTTGAAATTGTACCATTTTCATCTCCGAAATCAGTCACAATCACATCCCCACTAAAGACATTAACATTCAGGCGACTACGTCCATCTGGATCATTACGTGTCGTAACATTTTTAGCATTGCCTAAACGCTGTAACAATGCTTGGTCGTTTTCATCATTTATACATGGATAAATAGGTAATGTACCAAATAACATCCATATATTTTCATCTCTAATGTCTAATAAATGATGAATCGCTTGTTTCATTTCTTTTAAAGAAAGCACATTTAATTGACTTGCAAAATCTGCAGGATACATTGGATGAACTTCATGGCGACTGCATTTCATGTCATTAACGATTTCATTGTGAATTTTATCTAAATAAGGTAATGTACTTTGATTTAACATCGTTTCAGCTGAAACAAACATACCTTGACTTGATAATGTACTTGCATTCTCTAACATCTGTTCATATAATTTTAATTTTGCTTTTAAAGGAGGTTGCTTCTTCATTGCGCCGAAACCTACATCAGTAAATTCTTGAATTGTACCCCAGTTATGAGAGATATGCATAACATCTATGTATTCAGCTATATCTAAATAACGATCTTGCGGTAGTGTTAAATTAGAATTCATTTGAACATATATACCACGATCTTGTGCATATTTTAACAGAGGTTTAACAATGTTTTTAATTGATTTTTTTGAGAACATTGGTTCGCCACCTGTTATTGACATAGTTCGTAAGTGAGGTATTTCATCTAAACGACGATAAATGATATCCATAGGTAAAGCATCTGGATCTTTAGTTTGTAAAGTATAGCCAACAGCACAGTGACTACATCTCATATTACATAATGTAGTAGTAGTAAACTCTATATTACTTAGTGTTAACTGGCCGTGTGTTTTAACATCGTTGTATGCTTCCCATGGATCGTTGTTAATTGAAATGGGTTTTTTCTGATTTGTCATCCACATATTTATTACTCCTAAACATAAAAATATTCCTTAATCCGTTGCAAAAGTACAGTAAACATTATTAAGATTATATCGCTTTTTGTCAAATTCTGTTAGGATAAAACTAACGTATAGTTTAATAAATATATAAATTAACGAGGAGAAATAGTTATGAATGAACAACAAACAATGGAACAAATTAAAACAAGATTATCAAAATTTTTAGAAGATATTGACCATGTAAATCCCGATGAAGTAAGCGTTGAAGATATAGATGAATGGATTGGATTACTAGACCAATTAGAAGAAAAAGTTAAACAAGTTTCTAAATAAATTGAAATACTTCAATCTATGTATGTTTAATATCACTTAATTTCGTCTATATAATTAGTATAATTCGAACAAGAAAGGTGATTGACTAATGGCTAAAAAAGTAGCAATTATTTTATCAAATGAATTCGAAGATATCGAATTAACTAGCCCTAAAGAAGCAATTGAAGAAGCTGGTTTCGAAACTGAAATTATTGGTGACACTGCAAATGCAGAAGTAGTAGGTAAACACGGTGAAAAAGTTACTGTTGATGTAAGTATTGCAGATGCAAAACCAGAAGATTACGATGGACTACTTATTCCTGGTGGATTCTCACCAGATCATCTTCGCGGTGATGCAGAAGGTCGTTATGGCACATTTGCTAAATACTTCACTAAAAATGATGTGCCAGCCTTTGCGATTTGCCACGGCCCTCAAATTTTAATAGATACAGATGACTTAAATGGACGCACACTTACTGCTGTATTAAATGTACGTAAAGATTTATCAAATGCAGGTGCAAATGTCGTAGACGAATCAGTTGTAGTTGATAATAATATCGTTACAAGTCGTACACCAGACGACTTAGATGATTTTAATAGAGAAATTGTTAAACAACTTCAAGCATAAATTTTATTGTTTCTTAGACTTAAAATTAATTTGAAACATGCATGTTGCTATAAAGCAAATGTATAAGTCATAGAACTGAGAAGAGGCTGTAAAGCTTCTCTCAGTTCTTTTTTATTGTGATTAGGATGTTCGTCAACGATTGATTTAAAATGGCTTTAAACAATCTTTCCTCATACACCTTGGGACTGATTTTTCATGATAGGTATAGCTTAATCTAAAAACTACTGTTAAACTCACAGTTATAGAGTGAGTTTTAGTAAAGGAGCTACCACATGAAAAGAAGCCAAAGAATGAACAACTCGCCTGAGAGACATTCACATTACCGTAATGAACCTCATTACAATACGTATTATCAACCTGTAGGTAAACCACCCAAAAAGAAAAAGAGTAAACGTATATTTTTAAGAATATTTATTATATTTATCATCATATTTGCATTGTTTATTGGGTTAATGTATTTCTTATCTTCGAGAGCAAATGTTGATGACCTTAAAACAATTGAAAACAAAAGTAATTATGTTTCTTCAGACAATATGCCGGATTATGTAAAAGGTGCTTTTATTTCGATGGAAGATGAACGTTTTTATAAACACCATGGATTTGACGTCAAAGGAACAACACGAGCATTATTCTCAACGATAGGTGATAGAGACGTTCAAGGCGGAAGTACAATTACACAACAAACTGTGAAGAATTATTATTACGACAATGAGCGTTCCTTTACTCGGAAATTAAAGGAATTGTTTGTAGCACATAAAGTAGAACAACAATATAGTAAAAATGAAATATTGAGTTTCTACTTAAATAACATTTATTATGGTAGTGATCAATATACAATTGAGGGTGCTGCGAACTATTATTATGGAACAACAGTAAATAAGAATAATAGCAATATGCCTCAAATCACTGTCTTACAAAGTGCGATTCTAGCAAGTAAAGTCAATGCACCGAGTGTTTATGATATAAGTAATATGTCTGACAATTTTAAAAATAGAATTAAAACCAATCTTGAAAAGATGAAACAGCAGGCGTATATTTCAGATAGTCAATATCAAGAAGCGTTAAGTCAATTAAATAACTATTGATTGTAAATCTTGAAAAAATAAATTTTATATTTGTGTAAGTCCTCATAAAGGAGTCATTTTAATAATAACCTTTATGAGGTTTTTTTATGGGTAAAACATTTTGTGTAATGCGTTAAGTGATATAAAATAATGTGTGTTAGATAAATCAAAGTAAAGGTGGTGGAGGAATTGCCTAAAATTACTAAAATAGAAGTACAGAAGAACAATAAAGAGCGATTTAACTTATTCTTGGACGGCGCTTTTGAAATGGGAATCGATATTAATACACTTGTAAAATTTAATTTAAAAAAAGGGCAAATTTTTGAGCCATCTGATATGGAGAAGATACAGAAGTATGAGCATTACCGTTTAGGTATTAATATGGCTATACAATACTTATCTTATAAAAAGAGAACTGAAAAAGAAGTGCGACAACATTTACAAAAAAACGAGATTAGTGCATCCGCGATTCAACAAGTTATAGATTATTGTTATAAAGAGGCATATATTAATCATGAAGATTATGCTGAAAGCTTAAAAAATACAATGATACATACTACTGATAAAGGTCCTGAAATTTACAAACAAAAATTATATCAAGTTGGAATTGAACCTAAGATTATTAATACATATGTTCAAATTTATGAAGAAGAACAACCATTTGAAGCGGTTATAAATGTTGCAAATAAAATTATGAGAACGAAGAAAGGTCCTGAAATTAAAGTACGTCAAAAAGTACTTCAAAGCTTAATTCAAAAAGGCTATTCTATGGATATCGCACAACAAGCAATATCTGAATTAGATTTTGAACAAGATGAAGCTTTGTTGGAGGATCTGTTACAAAAAGATCTTGAAAAAATATATACAAAGCAACAACGTAAATATGATGGACAACAATTAGTAATGAAAACTATAGAGTCGCTTATGAGAAAAGGCTATAAATATGATAAAATTAAAGCAAAATTAGAAGAAAGTGGTATTTCAGATGAATGATAAAAAGCTAAGTGAAATGTCTGAACAGGAATTAAGACATGAAATACAGATATATAAAGAAAAGATGCGTAAAGCTGAAATGAACGGCATAATGAATGAATATGATGTTTATCAAAGTAAGGTCATTATTGCAGAAAGTTACTTAGTTGATCGTACCAAAGTTGTACTTGGTAGAATGTATAAACTTAATGATGGAAGCGAGCAATACTTTAAAGTTGAACGATTAAAAGGTGTGTTTGCATGGGGCTATAGAATTAATAGTAAGACCCCTGAAGAAGGATTGCCACTCGCTTTATTAAAAATTTAGAAGGAAGTAACACGAATGGGAAGTTCAATAATCTTAAAAATGCTCAATGTCACGCATTATTATAGAAGTAAAAAAAACAGAAAGTGGTATCTACCATTTGGCTATGCCGCTGAAGACATAGAATTAAACAATATATCGCTACATATATACCAAGGGGAAGCATTAGCTATCATTGGTGAACCAGGATCTTCAAAAACTTTAATAGGTAGAATTATGGCTGGTGACATTAAGCCAGATAGAGGTAAGATTAATCAATCGGTTTCTACGTATTATGGTGATATAAAAGATAAACATTTAATACATATGACTGTAAGACAGTATGTAACTGAAGTTCAACGATTATTTACTTATGAAACAACCTCTCATAATGTTGATCAAATCATTAAGTTCGCACATTTAGATGATAAGTCTTCGGTTCATATTAATGCACTTAGCCATTCAGATTTTGCACAGTTAATTTTAAGTATTGCACGCGTATGTCGAAAGGATTTAATCATTTTAAATCATATCATTGAACATCTCGATGAAGCCTTTTTAGAAAAAGCAAAAAAATTATCAAAAGACTATATTAGTGAAAATAAGTCATTAGTATTTATAGATAATGACTTGGCAAAAGTTGAAAAAGTGAGTAACTATGTTGCTTGGATTTCACATGGACAAGTACGTATGGAAGGCTCACTAAACCAAGTCTTGCCTGTATTTAAAGAGCACGAGCAAGATAGAATGAGCATAGCAAATGATGAAGAACAACTTAATTTTGATTTAGATTGGAAAGAAAGCCGTAGTAGACTTCCGGAAATGAGCTATAATTTCAAAAGAGTTGAACGATATAGACATGCGAAAGTACCTGATTTTGTTGTAAGATTTTGGACGATTTTAATTACGAGTTTAATTTGCTTATTCATTGTAGGCGCATTAGTGATTAATAATGTAGGACGTTTTGACGTTCCAATTATTGAAGCGCAAAAGAAAGTAGAGAATAAAGACCCATTTGAAGAAAAGCTTGCATATGGCATTGTGTTAGATGATTCAATCACTTTAAAAGGGGATTCTAATATCAACGTCCCTAAATATACGTTTTTAACAATCACAGGTGAAAATTCAAAAAGTTATCGCGTCAGCAGTGATGATAAAGATTATGTGGTAGCAAAACATAAATTAGAATATTTTAACCCAGCGGCACTATATGAGTCACATTCTTTCAAAGCGCTATCTCCATATATGAAATCAAATTACAGTAATTATGTAGATTATTTTAATAGCCACTTACATAAGAAACACGATCAAGTTAAAAAAACATTAGTGCCAGATAAAGATTCAAGATATGTTGTTGAAGTAACACAACAACCAATCGATATGTTATTTAATGATCAAAATAAATTAACTGGATTTGTTTTTCCAATAGTTAATAAAGATGAGCTCAAAGATAAATATCATATTACACAGGATTTATGGATTGTTAAGTCGGGGGATGGATATTTAATCGCAGACATGAAAAATAGCAAGTGGATATACATTGAATTGTAGGTGTAAAAATGATAGATAACTTTTTATTATATATTAAACGCTTTCCATCACTAATTGAGTTTACAAAACAACGCATCATAGATACTTGGAAATGGTTTGCTATGCTTTTAATTGCGCAATTAGTTGTATTAGTGATTGCACTAATGACATTATCTTTTATAGGGATTGAGGATATTAGCAAAGCAAGATGGCTATATCGACTCATTGCTATGATGACATTTATTACTCTATTCGCAACGATATTTAAATCTTTTAAAGCGTACAGCCAAGATTATTTAATAACAAAATCATTCCAAGCAACACCATTGGTTACAGCCATTGCAAATGCACTTCTTGGAAGTTTTATTTGTTGTATATTAACGTTGATCGTCGTACTGTTTAAGCCAGTGAATTTCGATGAGTCACTGATTGCATTTATCGTATTTTTTATCATGATGGTCTTATTTATTGTATTTATATCCGTTACTTTAGGATTATTAGATATTATAAACAAGAATATGACAAAGTTATATTTCTTAATTGGAATTATTTGCTTTTTCATTATACCTGTCATATTTATTCCATCTGCAAATGAGAATTTAATGATTCAAATTCTAAAATTGAATCCACTATTTTATTTAATTGACGGTATTGCGACTTCTGCAATATATGGTGTAGTAAATTTGTACAACATTACTTACCATATCTATTTTGTTATTATTTTAGTAATTATAGGTGCGGTTAATTTTATGTTAATGAGATATGTTGCACACTCAAAATATAAATATTCATCTCAAACAATAGCAACAAAAAATAAATAAAAGAGTGAACCAGAATCATAGATAAGATTATGACTCTGGTTCACTCTTTTTAAAAGTTTATTTAGAATATAATTTCTTTTGTAATTTTTCTTCTGTGAAAACCCATCCAATGTATGAATGATCAATATTATTGTCATTATCGACATGTGCAATTGCTGCAAAGCTATAATGGCCTTTATTTAAATAACGTAAATCAACCAGACGAACTTCTGTAGTATCATCGTCTAGCTTTCGAGTTTGCCAACGATAAATAGACGAAAAGTTTAAAAATGTTCTAATATCCTTATTACCTTTGATTTGCCACAATAACGTATCTGGTGAAAATGGTTGTCGCTTAACTTTATCACTAAAAACAACATTTCTACCAAATGATCGGCCTACATAATCATGTTCTTCAGTTTGAATCGCAACACGCCATTCCATAAATTTCATAGTTGGTGCTACAAAAATTTTAACAGGATTGTGTTGTTCTTTAATTTGACTTAATGCTTGTTTCTTTATAATACTTTGCATTTTAAAACGAACAATGTAATAAATGATGAGTACACCTATAATTGGAAAGAACACTGCAAATGGATGAACACCTAGAAGCCAAATCACAATACCTAAACAAAGTATGATAAAAATGATTGGATCAAAGGTATTAATAACACTTAGTTGAATCCATTTGTTTGTTAGTGGGCGTAGTGCTTGGGTACCATATGAATTAAATATATCTACAAAGACATGTAAAAATACCGCTAACTGTGCCCATAACCATATATGCGTAGTATCTACGCCTGGAAAGATTACGTAAATCAAAAATGTAATCAATATCGGCCATAAAATTGTAAATGGTATAGAATGAGTGATACCACGATGATGTGAAATATATGTGGCGTTATTTTTTAATTTTAAAACGGTGTCGCCATCTGGAATTAACGACCCTGCAATTAAGGTCGTGGCTGTGGCTGCCATAGTATTTGCCATAGCTGGGTCTTGACTTGCTAAAGCAGTTAATCCAACACCGATTGCAATGTGCGTGGCTGTATCCATAACGTTCACTCTTTTCATGTTAATTTAATATATATTATAATCTAAAAATTGGAATAACGAAATTAAGAAACATATTAAAATACTGTTCATTTAATATTAAGTGCTCGTAGTGAAGTAAATAAAGCGTATTGAAAGGAAATAATTATGATAAACGATTCTACTTTTAAAAAGAATTTAATACAATGGTTTAATAAGAATCAGAGAGAAATGCCATGGCGTGAAACTTCGAATCCATATTATATCTGGTTAAGTGAAGTTATGCTTCAACAAACACAGGTTAAAACAGTTGTGGACTATTATCACAGATTTATTCAACGTTTTCCAACAATAGAGGAATTAAGTCAGGCAGATGAAGAAGAAGTTCTTAAATATTGGGAAGGATTGGGCTATTATAGTCGCGCACGTAACTTTCATACTGCTGTGAAAGAAGTAGCATCAGAATATCATGGTGTCGTTCCTTCTACACCAGAACAATTTGGGAAATTAAAAGGGGTAGGTCCTTATACTCAAGCAGCAGTTTTAAGCATCGCGTTTAATCAGCCATTAGCAACTGTTGATGGCAATGTCTTTAGAGTATGGTCTAGATTGAATAATGATTCAAGAGATATAAAGTTGCAAAGTACGAGAAAAAGTTATGAACAAGAATTACAGCCTTATGTGTATCAAGAGGCGGGTACATTTAACCAAGCAATGATGGAATTAGGTGCGCTAGTTTGTACACCTAAGAAACCGCTATGTTTATTTTGTCCAGTACAAGAGAACTGTCGTGCTTTTAAAGAAGGCACTGTATTTGAATTACCAGTAAAAACGAAGAACATTAAGAAAAAAACTATTCAACAAGCGGTATTCTTAGTTAGAAATGCCAAAGGTCAATATTTAATGGAGCAACGTCAAGAAAGATTGTTAAATGGCATGTGGCAATTTCCAATGTTTGAAACACCAAATGCTTTAGAACAATTGCAAGAAAAATTGGGATTGTCGTTATCGATAGCTGAGGGAATTGTATTTAAGCTTAAACACCAATTCACACATATGACTTGGGATATTAGTGTCTATAGTACCATTGAGACCGTGACACTGTCAGAATCATTTATGAAAGATAACCATCTGGAATGGATGGATTTAAATCAGCGACAAGCATATACGTTACCAGTTTCTATGGATAAGATATACCAATACATTAACGGCTAAGACTTTCTAATTTGTGTATAACTTGAGTGAAAATAACAACGCATCTGTAAAGACTTATTTAAAAATATGATATAATCTAAAGTGCGAAAATTACTAAAAGGGTGGTGTGGAGTATGGTAAAAGAATCCATACCTAAAGAAGGCGAAAATATAAAAATTCAAAGTTACAAACACGACGGTAACATCCATAGAGTATGGTCTGAAACAACAATCTTAAAAGGCACAGACCATGTGATTATTGGAGGGAATGATCACACTTTAGTTACTGAAAGTGACGGTCGTACATGGATTACGAGAGAACCAGCTATCGTGTATTTTCATTCAGAATATTGGTTTAATGTCATTTGTATGTTTAGAGAGGATGGCATTTATTACTACTGTAATCTATCATCGCCTTTCGTTTGTGACGAAGAAGCTTTGAAATACATTGATTATGATTTAGATATTAAGGTATATCCTAATGGAAAATATCATTTATTAGATGAAGATGAGTATGAACAGCATATGAATCAGATGAATTATCCACATGATATAGATGTTATTTTACGCCGTAATGTAGATATTTTACAACAGTGGATTGAACAGAAAAAAGGACCATTCGCTCCAGATTTTATAAAAGTTTGGAAAGAGCGATATAAAAAAATCCGTAATTATTAAGCATAAAAGATGTAATTGTTACATATTTGTTTTATAGTACTTGAGTGATAATAACAAGAGGTTGAATTTACTTTGATGATACAAATGTATTGTTTGGGATCAAAGTTTCAACCTCTATTAATTTTTTAAAAATATAATTGTGATCATCATAGGGGGGAGTAGTATGATACGACGCTATTTAGAATTTGTTAAACCATACAAATATCGAATAATAGCTACGATAATTATTGGGATTATCAAATTCGGCATTCCTATGTTAATTCCTCTACTTATCAAATATGCAATTGACGGCGTTATTAATAATAGTGCACTTTCAACGAATGAAAAGTTTCAACATTTAAGTGTAGCTATCGGCATAGCGTTATTTATTTTCTTAATTGTCAGACCACCAATAGAATATCTACGACAATATCTTGCACAATGGACGAGTAACAAAATTCTATATGATATTAGAAAACGTCTATATGATCATTTGCAAGCGCTAAGTGCAAGATTTTATGCAAATAATCAAGTTGGACAAGTGATATCGAGAGTCATTAATGATGTTGAGCAAACGAAAGACTTTATATTAACTGGTTTAATGAACATTTGGCTAGATTGCATAACAATCATCATTGCACTATCTATTATGTTCTTCCTAGATGTGAAGTTAACTTTCGCGGCAATCATTATTTTCCCATTCTATATTCTCACAGTCTATTTCTTCTTTGGACGCTTAAGAAAATTGACGCGTAAACGTTCGCAAGCATTAGCTGAAGTACAAGGATTTCTACATGAACGTGTACAAGGGATGTCAGTAATTAAAAGTTTTGCAATTGAGGATAATGAAGCTAAAAATTTCGACCATAAAAATAAACATTTCTTAAATCGTGCATTTCAACATACGTCATGGAATGCATACTCATTTGCGGCGATTAATACAGTTACAGATTTAGGACCTATAATTGTTATTGGCTTTGGATCATATTTAGCAATCAATGGTTCAATTACTGTTGGTACACTTGCAGCTTTTGTTGGCTATTTGGAACAATTATTTGGACCGTTAAGAAGACTAGTTGCTTCATTTACAACATTAACTCAAAGTTTTGCGTCAATGGATAGGGTGTTTCAGTTAATGGATGAAGATTATGATATAAAAAATGGTATTGGCGCTCAGCCTATTGAAATTAAACAAGGTCATATAGAATTGAAAAACGTTAGTTTCAAATATAATGAAGATGAATCAACAATATTAAAAAATATCAATCTCAATATAAACAAAGGAGATACCGTAGCTTTTGTTGGTATGAGTGGTGGTGGTAAATCAACTTTAATTAACTTGATACCACGCTTCTACGATGTAACTGAAGGTGAAATAAGAATAGATGATCACAATGTTAAAGACTTTTTGACCGGTAGTTTAAGAAATCAAATTGGTTTAGTACAGCAAGATAATATTCTTTTCTCAGATACAGTTAGAGAAAATATATTATTAGGACGCCCAGATGCTAGTGAAGAAGAAATAATTGAAGCGGCTAAAATGGCCAATGCACATGATTTTATTATGAATCTTCATGATGGCTATGATACTGAAGTAGGGGAACGTGGCGTTAAACTATCTGGTGGACAGAAACAACGTCTTTCAATTGCAAGAATCTTTTTAAATAATCCACCTATATTAATTTTAGATGAAGCTACTTCAGCATTAGATTTAGAGAGTGAAGCGATAATTCAAGAAGCGTTGGATGTGCTTAGTAAAGATAGAACAACACTTATTGTTGCACATAGACTCTCAACGATTACACATGCGGATAAGATAATTGTAATGCAAAACGGTCAAATCGTTGAAACAGGCACACACCAAGAACTAATAGATAAAAAAGGTGCTTATGAGCATCTCTATAGTATACAAAATTTATAATAATAAATAAGCGTTCACTGAACTTTATTGATTCAGTGAACGCTTATTATTATAAGTCAAAATCTTCATCGGCTATATCTATTTCAGTATCATTTCGATGATACGTGAAGAAACTTAATCTTAAACGATCTAAATGTTCTAGATAATAACGATATTCTTCAATTGTAGCAATAATTTGCATAATATTAGAATAAGAATAGTCGACTTGGTAAGGATTTTGAATTAATTGTTGTTGAAAAGCATCCATTAGGTCTTTCTTTTGAGGATTCATGATTTGATTATCAAAATGTTCTACATTATATCGTGCCTTCTTCGACAAACTTTTTAGAATTTGTTCATGATACGCTGTTAAAGAATCTAATTCTAATTTGATTTGAAATATCAAATTGTAATTTAAGTTATGAAGATCATTCTGATATCTAGCCATTCGATTAAGCACTTCATATGCTTGTCTGGTTGTACCTACAACTTCTTTAAATAAAATTTTCTTTCTATTTTGTTGGAAGGCTGCTTTTCTAGTTAGTGCTTTCTCTTCATTGTAATAATTAAAAATCTGTTCAAGTTTTGAAATGCGTGATTCAATTTGTTCTCCATCTTCTTTTATCTGATGATAGTCAGAAGCGTCATTTAATACAAGCTTAAACCAAATAAATATATCAGAAGCAATATTTACCGAGTTGTGATATATCTTGGTTTCAAATTTAGGTGGTAAAAATATTAAGTTAACTACAGAAGCACTTACGACACCAATCATTACTAGAATGAATCTAAAAGCCGCTGTTACATAGAATGATCCTGTATGTTGCCCCATTATAATGAGTGCAGTGACACCTGCAAGTGTAGCAACATGAGCTAAATTTATTTTATATAAAATAGCAATTAATAAAATAACAGTGACGCCCATAATCACAATATTTTTACCGAAAATGGTTACCATGATGACTGCTAATAAAGCACCAATGACATTACCTGTAGCCTGTTCTGAAATCGTTTTGATGGAACGATATATATTAGGTTGCATAGCAACAATCGCACTAATACCCGCTACAGATTTTAATCCGACATTATCAGGTAAAAAAGAAGCTATAAACAAAGCGAGAATAATTGCAATACCAGTCTTTAGTATACGAGCTCCTAGCCTCAACTATAACGCTCCTTTAAATATAATTTTGATAATAATATTTTAAACTAGTATACACTTGAAGACTGAAATGATACAAGTTTTTGTTTCTAATAAAAAAACTACAATAAAACTGTTCTTCAAATTTGAACAGCTTTATTGTAGGCCATCAGTTGATTATTTCATTTGACTAAATGCATAATCAGCAGCTTTTAATGTCTCATCAATATCTTCTTCAGTGTGTTCTGTAGTTAAGAACCATGCCTCAAATTTAGAAGGTGCTAAATTAATACCTTGATTTAGCATTAATTTAAAGAATTTAGCAAATGCTTCACCATCTGAATTTTCAACTTGTTCATAGTGCGTAATCGTTTCATTAGTAAAATAAAGCGTCAATGAACCGTATACACGATTTATAGTAGCGGTGATATGATGTTTCTCTATCAATTTTAATAAGCCATCTTCAAGTCTTTTCCCTAATTTGTCTAATTTTTCATAAACGCCTTCTTGCTCTAATACTTCCAATAATGCAATACCAGCTCTCATAGAAAGTGGGTTGCCGGCCATTGTACCTGCTTGGTATGCAGGACCTAAAGGTGCAACATGTTCCATAATATCTTGTCGACCACCATAGCCTCCAATTGGAAGACCACCGCCAATGATTTTTCCGAAAGCTGTTAGATCAGGATATACATTTAATAAGTCTTGTGCAGCACCATAATGGAAACGGAATGCTGTAATAACCTCGTCATAAATCACCAATGCACCATAATCATGTGTGATTTTATTTACTTCTTCTAAAAATCCAGGTTGTGGTTCTACCATACCAAAGTTACCAACAATAGGTTCTACTAATACTGCTGCAACTTCATTTCCCCAGTGTTTCATAGCTTCTTTATATGATTCAATATCATTAAATGGAACTGTTATTACTTCTTTTGCAACACTTTCGGGAACACCCGCTGAGTCAGGAGAGCCTAATTGTGATGGACCACTTCCTGCAGCAACTAATACTAAGTCTGAGTGACCATGATAAGAGCCCGCAAACTTAATAATTTTATCTCTCTTTGTATAAGCACGTGCAACACGTATTGTTGTCATTACTGCTTCAGTACCAGAGTTAACGAATCGTATTTTTTCAAGTGATGGGATTGCTTCACGTAATTTTTTACTGAATTCAATCTCTAACTCTGTTGGTGTACCATACAATACACCTTTAGCTGCTTGATCTTGAATGGCTTTTGTAATGTGAGGGTGTGCATGACCAGTAATAATTGGGCCATAAGCTTGTAAATAATCAATAAATTTATTGCCATCTACATCATATAAGTATGCACCATGACCTTCGCGCATAACTACAGGCGCACCTCCACCTACCGCTTTATATGAACGTGATGGTGAATTAACGCCACCTAAAATATATTCATTTGATAATTGTTGCAGACGTTCACTCTCAGTGAATTTCATCTTATTTCAACCTCTCTTATTTTAATATTATTCATTACTATCGTATCATATAATTAATACGATTAAGAAATAGGTGATAAGATGTTTAAAAAAGGTGACAAATTTCCAGAATTCAAATTAGAGAATCAAAATGGAGAATGTATTACAAATGAAACAATAAAAGGAAGCAAAACAATTTTATATTTTTATCCACGTGATAATACGCCAACGTGTACGACTGAAGCATGTGATTTTAGAGATAATTTAGATAGATTTAATGAATTAGATGTACAAGTTTATGGTGTCAGTGCAGATACTAAGAAAAAGCATCAAAACTTTATTGCTAAACATAATCTTAATTTCGACTTATTAGTAGATGAAGATTATGTATTATCTGAAAAAGTTGGTGTTTACCAATTGAAAAAGTCATTCGGTAAAGAATCCATGGGAATTGTACGAACAACTTTTATAATAGATGAAGAAGGTATCATCATTGATGTTATTGAAAAAGTTAAAGTTAAAACACAAATGGAAGAATTAAATCGAATTTTGGGGTGAAAAAATGAAAATAGTTAGTTTAAAGCGACTTGGAGAAATAGAATCAGTACTTAAAAGTGACTATCCAGAATTAGAATTTTACTTTTTCAAAAAAGCCGAAGACATACCTAAAGCATTAAAGGAAGAATTGAATATATTGATTGGTTATGATGGTGGGGTAGATGCAAACTTCATTAATGAGTGCCCAAATTTAAAATGGATTGCTTGGTACGCAACAGGCGTAAATAGTTTACCCTTAGAAACAATTAAGAAAAGAAACATTATTTTAACCAATAGTAGAGGCGTGCAAGCAAAACAAGTTTCAGAGTTTGTTCTTGCATTCATACTTGATGACTATAAGAAAATGCGTACATCATACATTAATCAAATCAATAAAGTATATGACTCTAGACTAACTGGCAAGCGATTGAGTGGAGAACGTGTTTTAATATTAGGGACAGGATCATTAGCACAACAGACCGTTAAATTACTTAAGCCATTTGATATGACTCTAGTTGGAATTAGTAGGTCAGGTAAATCCAAAGAAGGATTTGACTGTATTTATAAAATAGAAGAACTTGAAAAACATCTAAATAAAGCTGATATCATCATTAACACCTTACCTGAAACTAATGAAACATATCATTTACTATTAGAGAAACATTTTGAGCTTATGAATGATGAATGTTTATTTATTAATGTAGGTAGGGGAACTGTTGTAAATGAAAAAACACTCATAAAGGCTTTATCACAGAATCAAATTCGACATGCTTATATTGATGTATTTGAAAATGAACCATTGAAACCAGACAATGCGCTGTACAAGTTAGATAATGTAACGCTAACTACGCATATCAGTGGTAATGATAAAAACATTAAAAGAGACGCAACGAAACTTTTTAAGAAGAATTTAGACCATTTTCTCAATAAGAATGATGTAATTGAGAATAAAGTCGATTTATATCATGGTTATTAATGGAAAAGGTTCGTACTTATTGACATTATACTTTCTAAACAGTTATATTAATATCAAGTAATAATTATTATTAACTAGAAAGTGGTGAAAACAATGAGTGCAGAAGTAGAGTCCATTGATCATGAACTAGAAGAATCAATTGCAGCCCTTAGAAGAGCTGGTGTTAGAATTACACCACAACGTCAAGCTATCATTCGTTATCTTATTGCATCTCATTCACATCCGACGGCGGATGAAATTTATCAAGCACTTTCACCTGATTTTCCAAATATTAGTGTTGCGACAATATATAATAATTTAAGAGTGTTTAAAAGTATTGGCATAGTTAAAGAATTAACATATGGAGATGCATCAAGTCGATTTGATTTTAATACTCATAATCATTATCACGTTATCTGTGAGAAATGTGGCAAGATAGTAGACTTCCACTATCCACAACTTGATGAAGTTGAACAACTTGCTCAACACATTACAGAGTTCGACGTAACACATCACCGTATGGAAATATATGGTATCTGTAAAGAATGCAAAGATAAAGAAGAATAATAAGTAGAAGTTTAAATGGAGTAGGTCAGAAAGAATTAAACTTGTTGTTTACTCCTAGTAAAGATGACTAAGAGTGCAAAAGTTTGATATAAGCACTTTTCAAATTAGTTATCTACTACCTAAATGTTAAAGAGGCTGGAACATTTTATTATGTCCCAGCCTCTTTCTTATATTGATCTAAATATGTAGTAGCAATTTCAAAGTAGCTACCTTAATATATAGTGAATATAATGAAGTATTGGCATTATAGTTGAATATTAGATATGAAATTAACAATAAAATGCGTAAATTATACCCTTAATTCAAAACAATACATTAGATGTGAAAAATTAGTCATTATTCTTATGAGGAAATGATTGACGTTCATTTCTAAACTTGATATTATATAAAAGTCGTCAAAAACGAATGTAAACTTTCTTTTCCGGCAAATTAATATCATTAATTTAATGTTAAGAAAGTGTAATTTTGACTATTGAAAAACTTAGCAAGACATTATAAGATATTATTTGTTGAAATAATCAATTAAGTTTTGAACAGAAAATTTTAAAAAATAAATTTAAAAAAGTTCTTGACATTAGATATTGATTGTTGATATAATTAATAAATGTAATTGCTTTAAATGAACATTGAAAACT